>DASQLD010000664.1:0-4023 GCA_035630195.1 Bryobacteraceae bacterium | reverse complement strand
TACGTGGCGAAATGCCACCTCGCGTACAACTACGCACATCACCCCGATTCTCGACTGTCGATCCCAAGTACATCTGGCTGAATCGAATGCATTGCCTGGGAGTTGGTGAATACAATTCCGAGGCAAACGAGGTCGCCTATGACGTTTATGCAGTTACGTAGTCGAACGGAATTAGAATACGTAACGAATTCGGCTTTCGCAACTCGTGGACGTTGGTTGCCGTGATTTCCTCCAGAGACAAGGTCAATCGCCAAAATGGCAAATTAAGACCTGTCGAAGTGAACATGAGCAAACCGCTACTCGAATCGAAGTATACCTAAATGGAAGCGGTTAAACCGAAAGTTCGGTAGCCGGCGGCAAGAGCAACACTTCGGAAAACGGAGGGAGTTGATTCGCTGAAATCAACCAACTCCAATATGACGAGCAGACTACTCTTCACTCAACTCGGACCCAGTGGAAAGATTGAACGGTATGAAGAAAGTTGGAAAGACGATCTGACGATGCCGATGTCCAACCTCACATAAATCAATCGGCCGGATCGTAGGAGACGTCAGAAGAGGTTCTGTTGGAGGCGATTGCACTGATGAACTCTTTCCGTGCGCGCAAGTTCTCCTGATCGCTGTTGTGAGTTTGCGCCTGTTAAATTGAAGCATGCAAGAGACACGAGCCTTTTCCGCCATCAGCGAAACCTCTCCGCTCACCCCCTCTACAATCCAACGTCGAGAGGCGACCGATACGGACGTTCGGTTGGAGATCCTGTTTTGCGGCGTCTGCCACTCGGACCTGCATCAGGCCAGAAACGAATGGCGTGATGTAATGCCAACTCAATATCCGTGTGTTCCCGGCCATGAGATCGTGGGTCGTGTAACTAAGGTCGGTTCCGCCGTCACAAAATTCACGCTAGGAGATATTGCTGCTGTCGGCTGCATGGTTGATTCTTGTGGTAAGTGTCCGGCTTGTCATAGCAATGTAGAACTCTACTGCCAAAATGTAGCGACATTCACCTACAATAGTGCGGATCGCCACACGGGGGGACACACTTTCGGTGGCTACTCGGAAGCGATCGTTGTCGACGAAAGGTTCGTGTTGAAAGTGCCGGGGAATCTGGAACTAGCAGGTGTTGCGCCCCTATTATGCGCGGGCATCACCACGTATTCTCCGCTGCGCCATTGGAAGGTTGGTCCAGGTCAGAAGGTTGGCATCGTTGGCTTAGGTGGCCTTGGTCATATGGCGGTAAAATTTGCGAAGGCATTTGGCGCCGAAGTCGTTCTCTTTACGACGTCACCAAAGAAGATTGAGGATGGGCTCCGTCTGGGAGCTTCTCAAGTAGTGATGAGTAAGGATCCTGCTCAGATGACATCCCACACCGGCAGCTTCGATTTCATCCTCGACGCAGTCTCCGCCGATCATGATATCAACGCCTACATAAGTCTGTTGAAGCTTGATGGGACGCTTTGTCTGGTCGGGGCGCCTGAGAAACCGCTTGCCCTCGCTTCGTTCGGTCTTATATTCGGCCGCAAGCGACTGTCCGGATCCGCTATTGGCGGTATAAAAGAGACTCAGGAAATGCTCGATTTCTGCGGCAAGCACGGGCTCACCGCCGACATCGAACAGATCCCGATTCAGAAAATCAACGAAGCTTACGAGCGCCTACTGAAAAGCGATGTGAAATACCGTTTCGTAATCGACATGGCGTCGCTAAAGTAGACCGAACCCGAATGTCGTGAGAGAGGTTGTGGGCCGCTCATAACCGAACCTCGACCCCGGCTCATCGGCACAAAAAAATGCGATCCTCGAGTCGGCCCTTCCTGATACATTCTGTCCGATGTGCTGAGCTAAAGAAGCCGCATGTGATTCTGTGGAACTCCCGCCGCATGGGGAAACCTTACCCGCGGGCATGTCGAGCCGGACCGTACGGCGTAACTCGTGCATTCGCGTCGAAGATTATTCGCTCTCCAGCCAGGCGAGTCACATGACAATATTATGTCGGAGTTCCCCGCGGTCGACATCACGTAGCCCGCCACTGAGCTGGCTGAAAAGCCAAGAACGCTAAAGCTACGCGGTTGGCTATTTGTGTATAAGCCTAAATTTCGAACCTGCGGGATAAGATCGTTTAACACATAATGCTAATGGTGCTCTTAATGGGCACAACTCTACTGGAGACTCCGAATGAAATCTGTGCAACCTGTGACCACGCTACTCGATCCCAGCCCTATTCTTCAAACAGCTTTTGCCTTTTGGTCTTCCAAGGTGCTGCTCACAGCGGTCGCGTTGGATTTGTTCACAAAGCTTGGAGCCCGCCGCGCGACAGCTGTGGAATTGAGTGAGGAGCTTGGCTTCCAACTCCGCGGCGCCCGTGATTTCTTTGATGCCCTTGTTGCAATGAAGTTCCTTGACCGCGAGGGTGACGGAATAACCGCGGTTTATCTCAATACTGCGGCCGGCGCACTCTATCTCGATCGCAACAGCCCTCGGTATATTGGGGGCATTCTTACCATGCTCAATGAGCGATTGTTTAAGTTTTGGCACGACCTTCCTGAGGCTCTGCGGACGGCGACGCCACAGAACGAAGTCAAGTACGGCCAGAAAGGCATCTTCGACGAACTCTATCAGAACCCGCAGAAACTCGAACAATTCATGGGCGCGATGACCGGATTGTCTCGAATCAACTTCGAGGCGTTCGCTGCAAGATTTGATTTTTCAGGGTTTAAGACGCTTTGCGACATTGGCGGGGCTACTGGATTGCTCAGTATTGAGGTTGCTAAGGCGCATCCGCATTTGCAGTGCATTTCCTTCGATTTGCCGCCTGTGGAACCCATTGCGCAAAAGCATATCGAGGTTGCGGGCTTGACTGACCGCATCCGTACGGCCAGTGGCGACTTTTTCAAGGACCCACTTCCGAAGGCGGACATCATCACGATGGGTATGATCCTTCATGACTGGAATCTAGAGAAGAAGCGGCAGCTTATCCGAGCAGCCTACGATGCGCTTCCGCAAGATGGCGCGTTGGTCGTGATCGAGGCATTGATCGACGACGCTCGGCGTGAGAACGCTTTCGGCTTATTGATGTCTTTGAACATGCTCATCGAGTTCGGCGACGCCTTCGACTACTCGGGCGCTGACTTTCGGGAGTGGTGCCGAGAAGCAGGCTTCAAGCGTTTTGACGTTGTACATCTCGCCGGACCATCGAGTGCGGCGATTGCTTACAAATAAATGGCGAACTAGGCACTCACTTCTTCGGGTAGCCCTGCCATACATACTCCAGCGCCGCTGGAAGAGTTTGGGCCTTCACGGCTCGGTCGCAATGACCAGCGTTCTTTGCGAATACAAACTGGTAAGGATAGCCTTTGGCAGCCAGAGCCGCAGCCATCCTCTCGTTGGCCAGCACCCAGTCGTGATAGTCGTCGCGTGTGATCAGATTGTCTCGGTCGGCGACATGCATCCAGATACGCAGGGGTTTCCTTGGACTGTTGGGAATGAGAGTCTCATGAAAGTCCCAGGCGCCGTGGGGAGTCTCCGGGTTGTACGGCCATTGTTGATACACGAACGTGCCGGAGTAGCTGAGGACTCTGTGGTACAGATCAGTGCGATACCATGCCATTGCCATCGCTGCCGACCCACCGGAGCTGCAACCCATGGTGGCGCGGCCGTCCGGGTTCTTGGTCAACTTGACATTGTATTGTTTTTCGACGAGCGGCAACACTTCTGTCTCGACGAATTGTGCGTACAAGCCTGACATCGTATCGTACTCCAGACCGCGCTGGCTGCCTTGCGCGTCGCCGCTGCCATTACCTATAGAAATGGCAATCATCACCGGGACACGTTTTTCAGCGATCAGATTGTCGAGTGCCGTGAATAGCGACCGATCTGGTCCATCTGCACCGACGATGAAGGGAGCTTCCGTGCCGGCGACATACTGCTTGGGAACATAAACTGCAACTTTCCGCGTATAAGGAGCGGGATGACTATTAACGATCAGCTTGCCAGGATCACCGGGATCCGGCCGGGCAAAGGTGTTGGGTT
>DASQLD010000663.1:0-3044 GCA_035630195.1 Bryobacteraceae bacterium | reverse complement strand
CCGTTGCCCAAAGATGCGCCTCCGAATCGCCTCACATTTGCCAAGTGGCTTGTCGACCGCCAATCACCCACCACCGCGCGATCCATGGTCAATCGCATCTGGCAGGCTTATTTCGGGACCGGTCTCGTCAGCACATCGGAGAACCTTGGGACACAGGCCGAAACGCCGTCACATCCTGAGCTACTCGACTGGCTCGCAGTCGAGTTCATGGATCAGGGATGGAGCCAGAAGGCGATGCACCGGCTCATCGTCACCTCCGCGACATACAAGCAATCCTCGAACGTAACGCCGGAGCTGTTATCGCGCGATCCCGATAATCGCCTGCTCGCTCGCAGTTCGCGCTTTCGTGTCGATGCTGAGGTCGTCCGCGATATCGCCTTAGCCTCAAGCGGACTGCTCAATCAGAAAGTCGGCGGCCCCAGCGTAAATCCTCCCGCGCCCGCCTTCCTCTTCCTTCCACCC
The DNA here is from genome assembly GCA_035630195.1 of Bryobacteraceae bacterium. Lineage (GTDB taxonomy): Bacteria > Acidobacteriota > Terriglobia > Bryobacterales > Bryobacteraceae > DASQDN01. Next base: position 2,582 of record DASQLD010000663.1, on the reverse strand, counting down.
ACTAGCTACGGTCCTAAGACCTGGAACGAAGATAAAGATTCCGATCGCTATCGCCGCGCCTTATATACGTTCCGCTTTCGATCCGTACCCTATCCGATGCTCCAGACATTCGACGCCCCTAACGGAGATTTCTCCTGCGTGCGCCGCGTGCGATCGAACACCCCGCTCCAAGCGCTCGTGACGCTGAACGAGACTCTGTTCCTCGAGTCTGCGCAAGCCCTGGCTCTGCGAACGCTAAAAGAAGGCGGTACCGATAACGCGCAGCGTCTCTCCTATGCGTTCCAATTGAGCCTGTCACGTAAGCCGTCACCGAAGGAGCAGGATCTGATGCTGACGATGCTGGACAAGCAGCGGCTGCGTCTCACAAACGGCTGGTTGGACACTCACGCGTTAACCGGCTTCGATCCGAAAAAGAAAACAGAACTGCCGGCGAACGTCACCCCCGTCGAATGGGGAGCTTGGACGACCGTTGCGCGCGTCCTGCTGAACCTCGACGAGACCATTACCAAGGAGTAACAAGTGAGCTGCCACGATCATCTGTACAAGAATCTTCATCCCAAACAGGTCACACGCCGATGGTTCTTCGAGCAGTGTGGCGTAGGACTTGGATCGGTAGCTCTCGGCCATCTCCTCGCGCGCGAAGGCTACGCAGCGAACCCGCTTGCCGCCAAGACGCCGCACTTCGCCCCCAAAGCTAAGCGCGTCATCTTCCTCTTCATGGCGGGAGCCCCCAGCCATCTCGAGCTCTTCGACAACAAACCACAGCTCGCCAAGTTCGACGGCACGCTGCCCCCAGCCGATCTACTCAAAGGTTACCGAGCCGCATTCATCAACCCCAACTCGAAACTCCTCGGTCCCAAGTTCAAGTTTCAGAAGTACGGTCAGAGCGGCGCCGAATTGTCGGAGTTGCTCCCGCACACAGCCGAAGTTGCCGACGACATCGCCATCGTCAAATCCCTGGTGACCGACGCCTTCAATCATGCCCCCGGCCAATTGATGATGAACACCGGCAGCATGCAGTTCGGCCGTCCGAGCATGGGTTCCTGGCTCCTCTACGGTCTCGGTTCCGAGACACAGGACTTGCCCGGTTTCGTCGTTTTCAGTTCCGGCGCAAAGGGTCCAAGCGGTGGCAATAGCTGCTGGGGAAGCGGCTTTCTTCCGACCACCCACCAGGGAGTACAGTTCCGCAGCGGAGGCGATCCCGTCCTCTACCTGTCAAACCCGGATGGCATCGACAACGAACTGCAGCGCGACACGCTCGATGCCGTCAAACAGATGAACGAAATGCGTCTCGCAACCTCAGGCGATCCCGAAGTCGCCACGCGCATCAGTTCTTTCGAAATGGCGTTCCGCATGCAATCCGTAGCACCCGAATTAATGGATCTCGCCAAGGAATCGAAAGAAACTTTGGAGCTTTACGGTGCCGAACCGGGCAAAGCCTCCTTCGCCAACAATTGTCTGCTCGCACGCAGAATGGTCGAACGAGGTGTTCGATTCGTCCAGCTCTATCACGAGTCCTGGGATCAGCACGGCAATCTCGTGAAGGATCTCAAAAAGAACTGCCTCGATACCGATCGCGCTTCCGCGGCTCTCATCAAAGATTTGAAGCAGCGCGGTCTGCTCGATGACACGCTCGTCATCTGGGGTGGCGAGTTCGGAAGAACGCCGATGGTCCAGGGCGGTTCAGACGGACGCGATCACCATCCGAATGCCTTCACCATGTGGCTTGCTGGCGGCGGCGTCAAGCGCGGAATCACCATCGGAGAAACCGACGAGCTAGGCTTTAATGTGTCCAAAGATAAAGTTCACGTTCACGATTTGCACGCGACCATCCTCCACTTGATGGGCTTCGAGCACACCAAGCTCACGTACAAATTCCAAGGTCGTCCGTTCCGCCTGACCGATGTGCACGGCAATGTAGTGAAGGAACTGCTCGCGTGATCTATTGCACGTGATCTATTGCACGTGATCATTGCACCGGCGAAGAGGGCGGCGGGAGTTGAACTCCGCCTTCCTCCTCAACCGCTGACACGCCATTCAAACCCTGCATTGTCGAGGGATCGAAGGCATCGGCAGTAGCGGAGATCACGCGGATCTCCTTCATTATGTTATTTACCTCGAAACCCTTCGACCGCAACTCCAATGCGACTCTGTCCGGATCTGCATCGGAGTTTACGGTAATCATGTAATGTCGTCGGCTCATATTCAATCCGTAAGGCAAAGCCTACAAATCAAGTTTACGCCTGAACAAGACCTGCGCCGTCGTCCACCTTTACAATCGTCGTGATGTTCCGGGACGTCTGCGTCAACTTCTTCCACAACGCAATGCCTCGCAGTGACGCCGACGATTGCGCATAGAGCGCTGCGATGCCAGCGACATGCGGTGTCGCCATGCTCGTTCCCGAAATCGTGTTGTAGAGCTGCGGCTTCGGCCAGGTCGATCGAATTGCGACACCCGGACCAGCAATGTCCACCACCCCGCCATTCGTATTGATGGTCCGATTAGAAAAGTTCGCAACCTTGAAGTTGCTATCGAGGGCCCCGACCGCCATGATCGACGGACAACTCGCCGGATGTCCCAC
>DASQLD010000662.1:0-8189 GCA_035630195.1 Bryobacteraceae bacterium | reverse complement strand
TGATGGGATCAAGCCGGTTCCGACGACGAAGATAGACCAGCCTGATTAAGTCTAAATCATGAATAAGGGAGGGGCAATCATTAAGAACTATCCGTAACATCTTCGTTCACTAGGCAAGAATTTCTTTTACAACATTGCCGGCCACATCCGTGAGTCGGTAGTCGCGTCCAGCATGCCGAAATGTCAGTTTGGTGTGATCGAAGCCAAGGCAATGCAGGATGGTTGCGTGGAAATCATGAACGTGACATTCGTTTTCGGTTATGTTTTCGCCGAGTTCGTCCGTGCTTCCGTAAACAGTGCCGCCTTTGACTCCACCCCCAGCAAGCCACGAAGAAAACGCAGGGTTATAGTGTCCGCGGCCATAACCCCCCGTCCCCTCTAGGTACGGAGAGCGGCCGAATTCTGTCGTGAAAACAACCAGCGTATCCTTGAGCATTCCGCGCGTCTTCAGGTCCGTAAGGAGCCCAGCGATCGGTTTGTCAATCTTGCGGGCCAGTGGTTCGTGCGTTCGAACATCACTGTGCGCATCCCAGTTTTTTGAGGCACCCGTGTGGATCAGTTCGATGAACCGGACACTCCTCTCAACCATACGGCGTGCGACGAGGCATTGCCATCCGAAGCCGGTTGTAACTCCGCGATCCAGCCCGTACAGTTTCAACGTGGCGCCAGTCTCTTCTGAGATATCCAGCACCTTGGGCATTTCCATTTGCATTCCGAAAGCCGTCTCATAAGACTTGATACGAGCTTCGAGCATCGGGTTGCCGGGATGCCGACTTTGGTGTTTACGGTTGAACCGTTCGAGCAAACTGAGTTGAAGCCGCTGCAGTTCCACTGAAGGCGCACGACGATGCAAGTCCTGCACTGGCTCCGGTCCTTCTGTGATTCGTGTGCCTGAAAACATTCCCGGGAGAAAGTTCGACGACCAAATCTGGCTTCCCGCATAGGGCATGTCGGGAGCCAGTACTACATAGCAGGGTAGGCTTTGATTCTCTGTCCCGAGGCCGTAGGTGACCCACGAGCCGAGGCTGGGTCGCTTAAATGCGACGGAGCCTGTGTGGATGCCGAGAGTCGCCTCGAAGTGGTTGTTGTGATCGTTGCGCATCGAGCGAATAACGCTGATGTCATCAACACATTCCGCGAGATTCGGGAACAGGTCGGTTACCTCTGTGCCGCATTGGCCGCGCGGCTTCCAAGCCCATTGGGGAGGAACCAGCTTGCGCCCCTGTGAGTCCGTCTTTCCCGCTTTGGCGTATTCGGCAAGGACCGGCTTTGGATCAAATGAGTCGACGTGTGATGCGCCGCCGCTGAGGTAGATGAAAATGACACTCTTCGCCGTTCCCGGGAAGTGAGGCGATCGGGGAGAAAGATCGCTGCCGGGTGGCGAAGATTCATTCGCCATGAGTTGGCCCAACACAGCCGGGAACATACTCGACCCGAGGAACAAGGATCGAACTGCTTGTCGACGACTTGCCAGATGAACAGACATAGGGCCCCTTCTTCTCTTCTTCAATCCAAGATCACAAATTCGTTGCTCATGAGCAGCACTTGCATTAGGGCGGCCCAAGCTCCGCGATTGCGCCGGTCTTCGGGCGCTCCCGTTTTTCCAAGCTCTCGCCGCGTGGCTCTGATAAACCGCATGGCTTCGCCGAACTCCAAGGATGTCGGCATTCGGCCGTAGGCAAGCTTGTAGGCATAGCTCAAACGGTCCCAGTCTGATGAGTACGCCATCCCTACCCTGATGCTCAGGCCATCGGCTTGCTCGGCAATGAAGGAATTGTTCATTGTGAATAGGGCTTGAAGTGCGGTGGTAGTCACGGGACGAACACCTGTCACGGCTCCAGTGTCTGCCCCATCGAAAGCGTCGAAGAACGGCTCACGCCGGATTCTCTGGCGCATTTTGTAGACGCTCCTGTTGTTGTTGTCATATGTGGCGATGAAGGGGACGTGCTGGCTGAACTTCCAATCGAGTTCCGGCGGAAACGGATGCGCACCGCTTACTGTAGCATCCAGGTTGCCGCTAACGGCTAGCATTGCATCTCGCAACTCCTCCGCATCCAACCGGCGAGGTCGAAACGCCGAAAGGTACGTGTTTTTAGAATCATTGGAGGCGTTCTTTGGATCGTGGCCGGCTGCCGTCTGATAAGTCCGGGACAACATCATCAGCCGGTGCATCTTCTTCACCGACCACCCCCCATCGATGAATTCCGCGGCAAGGTAGTCGAGCAATTCCGGGTGCGAAGGAGGATCCCCGCGAATGCCGAAATCATCCGGCGTTGCAACCAAGCCTTGTCCAAAGTGCCAGGACCAGATCCGGTTCACCATGACGCGCGCAGTTAACGGATTTTGGGGATCGGTAATCCACTGCGCCAGCTGCAGCCTTCCGCTACCCTTATCGTGAGCCGCAATTTTCTGCCCTCCAAGGATAGTCAGAAAGCCGCGTGGCTGCTCAGGTCCCGGCATCTCCGGGTCACCTTTGATAAAGATCCGTGCGTTCTGTGGCTTCCCTTCTGTCACCACATACGCAGCGTGGGCTTTGGCATCATAGTACTCGGATTCCCTCGCTTTGATCTTGCTGAGCCGAGCCTGAGCTTCGGCCTGAACTTTCTCCTTGTCGATCGTCTTATTCGATATCAACGCAATTCGTATACTGTCGAGCAACGTATCGATAGCCGCCAGTTCTTCCTGGAACTCCGCGAGGGTCTTGGCCTGCTTCTCCGTGCCTATGGAGACAAATCCCGACGTGTGGGGATTTGCTTCTGTTCCAGGATGGGCATATTCACTGCTCTGGAAAATTCCATAGAGCGAGTAGTAATCCCGGGTGGGAATGGGGTCGAACTTGTGGTCGTGGCAGCGTGCGCAGCCAATGGTAAGCCCCATCAATCCTTTGCCTATGGAATCAATAGTGTCGTCGATCGTCAGGTGAAAGTCGGCCATAACCGCAGCGAACCGCCTGGCGTTCGCCAGATACCCTGTGGCCGTGATCTTTTTCTGCCATCCGTCTTGTATGCCTAAAGCTCTGTCCTGCGCCGCGAGAATGTCGCCGGCAATTTGTTCGCGAAGAAACTGGTCATATGGCTGATCTGCGTTGAAGGCATCGATCACCCAGTTGCGATACCGATACATCGCGGGGACGGGAAAATCGGCGCTATTGCCGGAGGTATCAGCGTAGCGAACAACGTCTAGCCAATGGTTGCCCCAGCGCTCCCCATATTGCCTGGAAGCAAGCAGTCGATCGACGACTTTTGCGAAGGCATCCGGCGCGGCATCCGCGAGAAACGATGTTACTTCCGGCGGGGTGGGCGGCAGACCCGTTAGATCGAAAGTGGCGCGACGGATCAACGACACTTTGTTGGCGCGGGGCAGGGGAGTCAGCCCTTTTTCATCGAGCTTGCTCTTGATAAAGCGGTCGATTGCTGACTTGTTCCATTCAGGTACCCTCACCTTTGGCGGTTCTGCTGTTCGTACCGGTTGGAATGCCCAATGTAGGCGAGCCTTGTTCCAATCGTATGAGGAGACTCGAGGCGCGGGCAACGGAGCAGCCCCTTCCCGGGGGTCAGGAGCACCCATCTTCACCCAAGCTACTAGATTCTCAACATCACGCGCGGCAAGGGGCTTGTTTCCCGGCGGCATCTTGAGATCTTTGTTCGATCCGCGAACAGCTGCGATGAGAATGCTTTCATCCGGTTTGCCGGGTACAATCGCCGGCGCGCCTGATTTGCCACCTCGAAGCGTGCCGCCCCGGGTATCCAGCACGAGGCCACCCATCGGCTGTGCCTGTGCGGAACTGTGGCAGCCATAGCAGCGTTCTGCGAGCACGGGCCGAATATTCCGTTCGAAGAACGCTATCCCATCGGAATTATTGGTCGCCTCCAGGAGCGGCTGTGCAACGAGGGACACCGCGAGAGCCATCATTGCGTAAAAAAGATGGGCGATTCTGCAGAACGCGGCTTGATTCATACCCGTTGGCCCGCTACCGAAACGACAGGGATGTATTGATTCTATACCGCAACAGATACAAAAGGCCGCGTTCCTCATGGGCTGTTATGGCTTTCCCGGGAAGAACGTCTTGAACGATACGACTGTCTCGAACGTCGCACGTCCGCTGTAGACAAAACCTCTGTGTGTAGCCAAAATCGAATCGCCACAAAGGCGCCGATAACGCGAAGCGTGATCGGTGACCGTCAACGGATAGCAATAGCTTGTCGCCGAGCATGAATTCGCCCTTGTAGTCGGTGCACCACAGCTTGTTCGGTCGCAGTCCTTCCGAAAGAGGCGTACCTGTCGTGCGCGTTCTCGATCGCGCAGGATGAGTCACCAAGCCATGACGATCCAGGATGGCATGAATCGTGCTGCAGGCTGGTACTTTGACCGCGTGCGGCAATCGCCGCAGCAAGCGCTCGCGAATCTTCCTTGCACCCAGTTTGGTTGTTTGGTTTCTCGCGCTTGGCTGCGACAATTGCCGCTTCTATTTGTTCGGGCAGCGGGTTAGCGTATCTGAACGGCCGCCGAGTTCGATCGCTTAAACCCTCCAGACCACACTCTTCATAACGTTCGAAGATCTTGTAGCCCGTCTTCCTTGAGATCCCGAACTCCCGACACAGGGAAGCCATACTCTCCCCGTCCTTGAGTCGAATTACAAATCGCATTCGTTCGTCCATAACAGAGCTTTCCTTCCATGGCATTCCCTTCTTCCGCACCCCCTTCGGGGGAAAAAGTGTAACCCATGTGTCCGGAACGTTCTGTTACCTATGTCTCGGAACGGTCATTTCAACGACCTATCTCCCAAAGTCAGCTAATCACAACGCTACGTCGGCATTGTTATTGGAGCCCACAGGAGCCAACGTTGCAAACTGGCCTGATTTGAAAGGAGTTGGCTCGGTTGACGATCCAGCTTGTAGGTAGCGATGTTATTGGCCGCAGTCTCTGAAACCAGGCATTGGAATCGCGCTTAGCTGGTTGCCTCGGCTGGGCGGCTTCATGCGCAGATCACGTTGTCGTCGCCGGATCAGCTTGCTTGCTCATGGTGTCCTGCCCGGAGTTGCAGCGCCTCTCCGCATTTCGGCAGCCGGAGTAATAGGCGTGCAGCGGAACTGATCTGCTGGCACCATCGGTCTCGACCTGTGGCAATCGAAGCGCTGTAGGACGTCCGCATCACTCACGGGATCACCTCGTGAACGTCGGTCTGGGGGCTCGCGGAGTAAGAGTTCCAATCAGCCTCTTCTGCAGGTTGGATGTCGCTCCTTCGGTGAATAGGATTGATCGGCGCTTCTGATGAAGCTGCCCGCCGCATTGGGATTCCAACGCCACCGCCCGGAGATCCACCACGCCTTCCGTAGCGTAGGCGGTCGTTCATGCCGACGGATCCTCTCAGCGCTCACCCAATCCGCTCGGTTCGCTTCGTCGGTTCAGTCGTTGGCTTCCTTTGCGCAAGAGCTCTCTGCTCCGGGGCCAGAGTGCGTCCTTCCTTCCCGGTCCCCCGCGAACCGATTGCCTGCGATCATGGTCGGCCGCAGCGACCTGTCAACGGTCTGGCCCGCTCCTTTCGCCGCGCCTGTGGCTCGCGGCTCCCCGTGTGGACCGTTCCCCTGCGGTGACAGGACTCGCCCCTCTGCGGCCGGCGCTTCGATCTTCGGCGGTTCGGGACGGACCGCACAACAGGAGAACGCATCATGACCACCGAAAAGCAGGACGTTTACACGCGTATCACCAACACCATCGTGGCTTTACTCGAGAAGGGGGTACGGCCCTGGGTAAAGCCCTGGAGCGGAGAGCACGCCTCCGGCAGGATCACCCGCCCGCTGCGCCACAACGGCCAGCCCTACTCCGGGATCAACGTCCTGATGCTCTGGGCCAGTGCGGTCCAGCAGGACTTCACCGCACCGATCTGGATGACCTTCAACCACGCGGCTGACTTGAACGCGCACGTCCGCAAGGGCGAGAAGGGCTCGTTGATCGTTTACGCGAACCGCATCAAGCAGACCGAGCAGACCCATGCCGGCGAGGAAATCGAGCGCGAGATCCCGTTCCTGAAGGGATACACCGTCTTCAACGTCGAGCAGATCGAGGGCCTTCCGGATTCCTTTCACAGCCGTCCTCAATCAACGTTGACGCCCGTCGAGCAGATCGCCCGCGCCGAAGAGTTCTTCGCAAACACTGGCGCTACCATCCGCTACGGCGGCAATCGCGCGTACTACGCGAAAGAGGTTGACCGCATCCAGATGCCGCCGATCGAGGCGTTCATCGATGCCGAAACCTTCTATGCGACGCTCGGGCATGAGACAGCGCACTGGGCCGGACACCCCAGCCGCCTTGCGCGCGATTTCGGCCGCAAGGCATGGGGCGATGAAGGCTACGCACGCGAGGAATTGGTTGCAGAACTGGCCAGTGCCTTTCTGGCCGCTGACCTTGAGCTCGGCCCGCAGATCCGCGACGCTCACGCCGCCTACATTGCGTCGTGGCTCACCGTCCTGAAGAATGACAAAAGAGCAATTTTCAGCGCCGCCGCTCACGCGCAGCGAGCCGTGGATTTCTTGCATGGGCTCCAGAGATCACACGAGGAGGCCGCGTAAGCGGCCTGTGAGTAATCAAAATCCAACAAGACAAAGAATCGACAACTTAGCTGAAAACCTTCGACTCGGCCCTACATGTCTGTCTAGGCTTCCGAACCGTTCGCGAAACCGTCCAGAGAATTTCCGCCCCATTGTCAATCATAATCGGCGCACTGGATGGATTTTGCGAGATGCACAGTCTTCCTTGAGAGAGCACGCCGTCGATGGCAGAATGGGAACAGGAATAGTAGGATGAACTCTCAGATTGCGAGTACGAACAGCGTAGCCGCTATTCTGGCTCGTTTATTTCAGGTCCGGCAGGACAACCTCTCCAGAGGTGCCGCAGAGTATCTTCTCTCCATCCAGTTCGAGGACCGTGACCTTGCCCGCATGCACAGCTTGGCTCAACTTGCCCAAAGCGGCGACTTGAGCGAAGATGATCGAGCGGAACTCGACAGCTACCTCCATGTGAGCAACCTACTGGCGGTCATGCAATCGAAAGCGCGTCGTTCTTTGGCTGCTCTGGGCGTCAACCGCGATTGACAGCCGAACTCATCCGACAGGTCTGGGAACGAGCGAACGGCCGCTGTGAATATTGCCAGCTACCTTCTGCTTTGCATCCGGCGCCCTTTCAGATAGACCACATTATCGCTCGACAGCACGGGGGTGGGACAGCGCTTGAGAATCTCGCTCTATCGTGCCTGCACTGCAATCGCTACAAGGACCGAATATCGCAGGGATCGACCCTCACATCGGCGAGGTCATCAGGCTTTTCAATCCTCGGAAAGACGTTTGGGCAGACCATTTCTTCTGGATGGGAGCAGAGCTCTCGGCTCGAACTGCGGTTGGGCAAGTCACAATCCAGGTTCTTTTTATCAACGACCCTGAGGTGATGCTTCTCCGCCAGACTCTGCTGGAAGAAGGACGTTTCCCGCGGACTGCATAAAGGAAGAAGACCCGCAAGGGAGCGCCTTCAACCACTAGCCGGAGTGTAGTGCTTCTTGCAGTGCTTCAGTGGTTGTGCAGTAGTTTTGATAGCAACTGGGAATACTCAGGCACAACTAGAGGCGCTTCTTTACAGCAGGATACAACTCCACAACACTCGGCAATACAGGTGGCGGTTGTTTCGTAATCAGCAGTTCGCCGGTTCAATCCCGGCGGGTGGCTCCAAACTAACTAAAACCACGCCAGTTGTGAGTTAGACAAAGTTAATGACTCATTGAAGTCAGCCCACCACTTTACTCCGTTTTACAGACAATACCTCCGAGCGGGCTATGCAGCAAGCTAGTGATCCGAAAATAGTGAGTTGAACGAGATGAATCGTCGAGGCTCGGTGTGTGGACCCGAGCCCCGAGGCACAACGTTCACTCCCGGTGGGTTCGGGTCCCCGTCACTCTGGGCTCGACGTTCCGCACGGTCGAGCTTTCCAGCTTTCCGATCGAATCGCGCGGACCTCCGTGAGCCGCTGCCGAATGCGGACACGCTCGTATTCCCGGGTCCGCACTGCTCCCTGCACCATGACGTAGGACTCTTTCGTCAAAGTCCGGCGTATCGGTCAGCTTGCCGGAGGCCACGACCCGATGCCAGTCCGTGCGGCTCTGCCAGTTTCCATCGGCATCTTTCCGGGATTCCTTCGCGGCG
>DASQLD010000661.1:0-3234 GCA_035630195.1 Bryobacteraceae bacterium | reverse complement strand
GTTCCCGCCGTCCCGGCGCGTTCCATGTGGATACCAAGTTCGTCGCACAGTTCCGCAGCTTCCGTGTCAAGGTCATAGAGAACTTCCATGTGGTCCGAAACGAACCCAATTGGAGCAATGATAAGTTCTCGCCGGCCTTCGGCGTGTAGCGCGCGTATGTGGTCCGCGATATCCGGTTCCAGCCAGGGTTGCGAGGGAGGGCCGCTCCGGCTCTGGTAGACGAGCTTCCAATTGGTCACACCGGCTTCGCGCGCGACCAGCGTCGCCGTCTCATTCAATTGAGTGACGTAGGGACTGCTTGCGGCTGCCGATAGCGGCACACTATGCGCTGTGAATGCGACATGCGGCGCGTTAGAGCCGGCGCTAGAAAATGCCCCGAGTGCGGATCGAAGACGATCGGCATTGGCCGTGATGAATCGCCGATGGGCGTGAAATGATGGCAACTTCACGATCTCAGGCGAGCCTTCTCCGACTTCGCCTTGAGCGCGCGCAATATCCTCGCGATACTGGCGGCATCCGGAGTAGGAACCATAGGCCGATGTGACGAATCCGGCCGCGCGGCGGATCCCATCTGAGCGCATCTGGCGTACCGTGTCGACAAGATACGGATGCCAGTTGCGATTGCCCCAATAGATCGGTAATCTCGGGCCCTCTGCCTTCAGTAGCTTACCCACGGCATCGATCAACGCTCGGTTCTGATCGTTGATTGGGCTCTTACCTCCGAAATGATAGTAATGCTCGGCTACTTCCAGCATCCGCTCGCGCGGAACATTGCGGCCGCGCAGCACGTTTTCGAGAAACGGAATGACGTCTTCCCGTTTTTCGGGTCCACCGAAGGAGAGAACGAGAAGGGCATCATAGTTTTCGCGCATCCTTAGCCCATTATCGAGTGTTATGCTGTCCCAGTGCAGAATGCCAGTCTTCAGCAGCCCGTAGACGTCTCCGTTCCCGCGCAAACAACGCGTTTGCAGTCCCTCGACGTCTTTCGCGGCGGAGTGATCGCCAGCATGATCCTTGTGAATAACAACGGATCGAGCGAGGCGTTCGGTCCTCTGAAACACGCTGTCTGGCACGGTTGGACCTTCACGGATCTGGTTTTCCCATTCTTCCTCTGGATCGTCGGTGTGGCGATCACGTTCTCCTTCGCCAAGCGTGTCGAGCGTGGCGACGATCGGGGCAAACTTCTGTCGCATGTGGGGAAACGGGCTGTCATCATTTTCGGCATTGGACTGTTTTTGAACGGATTTCCGTTCTTCGACCTGTCGACGATCCGCATCCCGGGGGTCTTGCAACGCATTGCAATCTGCTACCTGATCGCCGCGACGATCTTCTTGTACGCAAAAACAACAGCTCGCGTCGTTTGGGTAGTCGGATTACTCTCGGTGTACTGGATCCTTATGAAGTTCGTTCCCGTGCCGGCGTGCGGAGCGGGCAGTTTTGAGGCGGCCTGCAACTTCGCCAAGTGGATCGACGGCATGACGCTCTGGGGCCATATGTACTCGCAAACGAAGACTTGGGATCCGGAAGGCGTTATCAGCACCATCCCCGCCATCACGAACGTCCTATTCGGTATCTTCGCCGGGCAGGTTCTTCGGACACGAAAGGCGCCGGAGGAGCAGTCCAGTTGGCTTCTGTTTGCTGGGGCCACTCTGACGTTCGCGGGCCTGATGCTTTCCGCCTGGATGCCGATCAACAAAAGTCTTTGGACATCGCCGTATGCCGTCTTCACATCCGGCTTGGCATTTTTGGTGTTCGGCTGCTGTCACTGGCTTGTCGACGTGCTGCACTGGCGTCGCTTCACGAAGCCGTTCGTGGTTTACGGGATGAATGCGTTGATGATGTTTATCCTGTCCGGGCTCTTCGCCAAGTTGCTATCGCTGATAAAAATCGACGGCGTCTCCTTACGCGCATTGTTGTGGCGGAATGTCTTTGTGCCGCTGGCCAGTGCTCCCGTCTCCTCACTGCTGTTTTCGCTGGCCCACGTGGCCTTATTCTGGGGGATCGCATGGTGGATGTATCGGCGTAATTGGGTAGTTCGGGCGTAGGCCTCAAGACCCGTTCACGGCACTACAAAATAAAGTTTCGCCTAACAAGTACTTTCGAAAGAAGCTTTTACCTTCCGACTGCCCCACCACGCCGCTCGTTTTGCAAAGGCCCGGTTTTACGATCGAAGTAGGATGAATCGGGTAATTCGAGAGTTAGTCAAATCTTTAAGCGTGACGCCGGGTGAGGCGGCCGATCAGGTCGACAAGTTCGTCCACGATCTCCGTAGAAAACTCAGAAAGGGCGAACAAGCCTTCGTACCGGGCATCGGCGTGCTGACGCCGGGCTCCAACTCACAAATCATAGAGGAACGGAATGCAAAGCCAACCGCTTCACGAACTCGTCGGCGCAGCCGTTAAGCAGTGCTTGGATGGTGGACGGGATGTGGAACTGGACGGCCTCGGTGTGTTTCGCCGAACGAGTACCGGTGTCGCCTTTCTACCAGCCTCCGGGCCACGCGTGTTTATCGCCTATGTGGTCGAGGATTACGCGTACGCGTCGAAGCTTTATGATGCCCTGACGCAAGCAGGATTTCATCCGTGGCTCGACCGCAAAAAGCTCTTGCCCGGTCAGAACTGGCGACGCTGCATCGAGCGCGCGGTCGATACATCCGATTTCTTCATCGCATGTTTTTCGTCGAATTCGGTGCGCAAGCGCGGTCAATTTCCGTACGAAGTTCGTTATGCGCTACGGTCGGCGGAACGGATGCCTCTTGACGATGTGTTTGTGTTTCCGGCGCGTATTGCCGAGTGCCGCGTGCCTTCCAGAATCGCTTGGCACATGCAATACGTTGACTTGTTTCCGGATTGGGCGCAGGGAGTCGAAAGCCTTGTAGCGTCAATTCGGCAGGAGTGGGAAAACCGTCAGGCTAGGATTTCTGATTAAGGCGCTTTTTCACGGCGGCAGCATATTTGCCTTCCGGATCGAGTTCCAGATACTTCTTCCAAGCATCGCGGACGCCCTTTTCATTGTTCAGCTTCGAGTGCGCTTCTCCCAGCTTGTACCAGCCCTCTGTGGACTTGGGATCCCACTTCACAGCTTCTTCGTAGCGGCGAAGGGCAGCTTTATGGCTCCCTTTCTTAAAGTAGTAATTGCCGATGCGAATCTCTTTTTCGGCCTGAAGCGGGTTCAGGACATACTCGGTCTTTGGATCGATCGTGACATCTTCCTCAGGCGGTTCCTGGACCGCTC
>DASQLD010000660.1:0-7002 GCA_035630195.1 Bryobacteraceae bacterium | reverse complement strand
TTGAAGGACCAAAATGCTCAGCGTATTGAGCGGTTTTTGTAAGGAAAAAAATGCGAGTTGAAAAACGCGTTTTTGGGTCCTTGTCCTTGACTCAAGGTTCCGGCGCGGCTATACTCAACCCGTTCGGTAAAAGAGTCGCCGGTAGTACTTGAACCTGTCGCTGAGCCTCTCCGGAGAGAGAAGCCAGAGCCAGAAACATTGAGGTATTCGCTGGACACTTGAGGTGTGTACGGTCTCTACTCTATGGTGGTGCGCGAAGCTGAGAGCAGTACGATTGCAACGGCGATCTCCGCACAGCGGAACAGACGGCTCCGCATTCATTGCGGCCTTCCGAAAACCATCCCCAAAAATCCCCCGGTAAGAAAAAGAAAAGGAAATATCTATGGCACGTAGCAACAGCACGCAGCATAAGCTGGATCGTGTTCGACCACCGCGCGTTCACGTCACTTACGACGTCGAAGTAGGTGATGCGATTGAGATGAAGGAATTGCCTTTCGTTCTTGGCGTACTCGGTGATTTTACCGGTCAGCCGGAACAGCCGCTGGCGCGGCTTCGGGAACGCAAGTTTGTTGAGGTCAATCCTGACAATTTCGATCAGGTTCTCGAAGGCATGAAGCCGCACCTGAACTTCAGCGTTGAGAATAAGCTGAGCGAAGATCCGGATGCGCCGCAGCTCAAGGTCGATCTCCACTTTAAGAGCCTCGAAGATTTCGATCCCGAGAACGTCGCCAAGCAAGTAAAACCCATCCGCGAACTACTGGATCTCCGCACCAAGCTGTCCGACCTCCGCGGCAGCCTGCAAGGCAACGACAAGCTTGAAGAATTACTTATGGACGCCGTCAACAGCTCTGAAAAGCTTGAGAAGTTGAAGGGCGAAGTGAAGGGAGCTGGCAATGAGTGACGCGCAAAAAGCGGCTGCGTCAGCAGCGACTCAAACAACGGAACTCGGTTTACTCGATCAGATCGTAGAGCAGGGCCGCCTCGCTCGCGATCCCGCTTCGCGCGATCGGGGTAAGGATTTGGTCTCGAACTTCGTCAGCCAGGTCCTCGAAGGATCGATGACCGTGTCGAAAGACGCGGAAGCGATGATCAACGCTCGTATAGCGCAGATCGATCACCTGATCTCGATTCAGTTGAATGAAGTTCTCCATCACGAAGCGTTCCAGAAGCTCGAAGGCACTTGGCGTGGCCTGAAGTATCTGCTGAACCAGAGCGAGACGGGCGAAGGCCTGAAGCTTAAGATCCTGAACGTCGGCAAGAAAGAACTTCTGAAGGACTTGCAGCGTGCGCCGGAGTTTGACCAGAGCGCGCTGTTTAAGAAGGTATACGAAGAAGAGTTTGGTGTATTTGGTGGCGCTCCGTTTGGAGCTCTCATCGGCGACTACCACTTCGGCAAAGGTCCAGAGGATATCGAGCTGATCGAGCGAATTTCGCAGGTCGCGGCCTCGGCTCATGCTCCGTTCCTGACGGGGGCCGATCCTCAATTCTTCAATCTGGATACTTACACCAACCTCGACGCTCCGCGCGACCTCGGCAAGGTATTCGACACCACTGAGTACGCCAAGTGGAAGTCCTTCCGCGCGAGTGAGGATTCCCGCTACGTAGGCCTGGCTCTGCCGCGCGTTTTGGCGCGCTTGCCATACGGCAAGAACACCGTCCCGGTGGAAGGATTTTCCTATGAGGAGAACGTCGATGGCACGGATCACAGCAAGTATTGCTGGATGAACGCCGCTTGGGCGCTGGGCGCCCGGTTGACACAGGCGTTTTCCTTGTACGGTTGGTGCGCATCGATTCGCGGTGTAGAAGGCGGCGGTCTCGTTCAGGGCTTGCCGGTACACAACTTCTATACGGACGAAGGCGATGTTGCGATGAAGTGCCCGACGGAAGTGCCGATCACGGATCGTCGCGAAAAGGAACTGGCGGATCTCGGATTCATTCCGCTCGTTCACTGCAAAGGCACCGATTATGCCGCGTTCTTCAGCGTGCAGTCCGCCCAAAGGCCGAAGGTGTATGACAAGGATGCAGCGAACGCTAATGCCCGTTTGTCCGCGCAGCTTCCTTATATCCTTGCCTGCTCTCGTTTCGCCCACTATCTGAAGGCGATGATGAGAGACAAGGTTGGTAGCTTCATGTCCCGCGCCGATTGCGAACAGTGGCTGAACCAGTGGATCATCAACTACGTCTCGCCGGATGATCAGGCGTCGCCCGCGACGAAGGCCAGTAAGCCGTTGCGCGAAGCGCGCATCGATGTGGTCGAAGTGCCCGGAAAGCCCGGCGTGTATCGCGCTGTCGCCTTCCTCCGGCCTCACTTCCAGTTAGATGAGCTGTCCGTGTCGCTGCGCCTGGTGGCAGAACTTCCGCCATCGACACGCGGCTAGCCACGCTTCATTCGACGCGTTAGTTGTGAGGGGCGGCCATCCGCCCCTCACCTATAAAAACAAATTTCAAGAACAAAACAAAAAAGGAGATTACACAACTATGGCAAGTGATATGTTTTTGAAGCTGGGCAACGGGATCAAGGGTGAGACCAAGGACAGCAAGCACAAGGACGAGTTGGATATCATGTCGTTCTCATGGGGCGTCAGCAATCCTACCTCCAACTACGGTGGCGGTCTGAGCGCCGGCAAAGCTTCCTTCGGAGACTTCAGCTTCACGTTCCGTATGTGCAATGCGTCGCCCAAACTGGCGATCGCCTGCGCCACCGGCGAGCACATTAAAGATGCGATTTTGACCTGCCGCAAGTCTGGAAAGACTCCGCAGGAATACCTGATCTTCAAGTTCTACGATCTGCTTGTTTCCAGCTACCAGACGGGCTACTCTTCGGGCCAGGACGAAGCATATGATTCGGCCGCGATGAGCTACTCGAAGCTCGAGTGGACGTACAAGGCCCAGAAAGCGGATGGCTCGCTCGAAGCCGGTCTCGACTTCAAGTACAGCCTGAAAGAAAACAAGGCTCTCTAACGAATTGAAATGACGGCCAAGCAGCTATTTCAGGCCGGCAAACTCAATGACGCAGTGAAGGCGCTGGCGGCTGAGGTGAGGGATAACCCCACCGATCCCCGGCGCCGCACTTTCTTATTCGAGTTGCTCTGTTTTGCCGGCGAATTTGACAGAGCGGAAAAGCATCTGCACGTGCTCGCGCAGAACAACAGCAATTCGGAAATGGGAGCGGTTCTCTATTTCTCGGCTCTGCATGCCGAGCGCACCCGGCTTGAGAAGTTCGCGCAAGGCGATATGTCCAGCGGCCAGTCTGATAAGCAGTCCTCGGGCACGCTGAACGGTCAGCCCTTCACGAGCATCGTCGATGCCGATCCACGCATTGGGCCACGGCTCGAACTGTTCGCCGCGGGCGCATATATGTGGATCCCGTTCGAGCACATCGATTCCATTGAGATCCAGGCTCCGACGAAACTCCGTGATCTTTTATGGGTTCCGGCCCTGGTGCGTACCGGTCCATCGTTCAAAGATACGGAATTGGGGGAAGTCCTCATCCCGGTTCAGTATCCAAAATCGTTTGCGAATGAAAACGATAACGTGCGTCTTGGCCGCGAGACGCATTGGCAGGAAGTCGCGGGCGGCGAACCCATCCCGGTTGGACAGAAAGTGTTCCTCGTTGACGGCGAAGAGTTCCCGCTGCTCGAAGTGCGCAAGATAGAATTTACAGCGCAAGAATCAGCCGCGGCGTAAACTCACATGCCTCTCAGGGAAGACATCCTCAATCCCATTTCCGAAAGCAGTCCCGGCGGGGAGAATCTCCGCTATGCCCCGGTCTTCGACAAGATTAAAGAAGCCCGACGGCAGGATGATGAAGGCCCAATGGGCGACTGGCAGCGCGAGCGCAAAGTCGCCGATTGGCAGCTCGTCATCAAGCTCGCCGGCGAATCGATCGCTACCAAGAGTAAGGACCTTCAACTTGCCGTGTGGCTTACCGAGGCCATGCTGCACAAGGAGGGATTTCCAGGGCTGATCTCGGGCGTCACGCTGATCCGCGGACTGATAGAGAACTTCTGGGAAGGACTATACCCGGAACTCGATGATGGGGATGCGGAAATGCGCGCCGCGCCGCTCGAATGGCTGGGTGCTCACTACCTTGAAGTCCCGATCAAGCGTGTGCCTTTAACGAAGTCGGGACTGACCCTCTTCGATTATCAAAAGGCAAAGAAACTTGGCCGGGAGGCTGACGCCGCCGAAAGCTACGAAAAGCAGGAAGCGTTCCAGGCGGCGGTCGCTGCCGGCGAGCTGACGCTCGACGAGTGGGACAAAGCGTTTGCCAGCACTTCGAAAGAGCTTTACCGGTCGCGCGTTGCCGACATCGACGCCCTTTTGGCGGCTTTAGAGGAGTTGCAGCCGATCACCGAAGAAAAATTCGGTGAGTTCGCGCCGTCCTTCAGCAAGCTGCGTTCGATCCTTGAGGAAGTCCGGCATCAATCCAATCAACTTCTTCAGGCGAAGCTCGAAGCCGATCCGGACGAGCCGTCCGAAAGCAGCTATGAGGAAGAGCCGGAAGCTGCCGAACCAGAAATAGAGGCTGAGGCCGGTCAGTCCATCGGATACTCGGGCGCCGCAGCCGCTCCCGCGAAAGCAAAGCCTCGTCCAAAGGGATCGGTGTCAGCCGCGCCAGCCGATCGCGAAGACGCGATCGAGCGAGTCGCTTCAGCAGCTCGATTCTGGCGCACCGAAGATCCCTATAGTCCAGCGCCTTATTTGATGCTTCGCGGCATGAGATGGGGCGAACTGCGGGCCGGTGATTCGCTGGATCCGTCGACTTTCGAGGCTCCCACATCGGAGACGCGTACAAGTTTGAAGCGCCTGCTGCTCGAGCAAAGTTACGCCGAAGCAATTGAGATCGCTGAGGCTGCGATGGCGAGTCCGGCCGGTCGCGCGTGGCTCGATCTGCAGCGTTACGTCGTGACCGCTGCGGAGGCGCTGGGCTACTCGGCTGTTGCAGCGGCGATCCGCGCCGAATTGGCAGCGCTTCTCAAGTCTTATCCCGACTTGATGACGTCGTCGTTGATGGATGATACGCCGTGTGCGAACAACGAAACGGTCGAATGGTTGAAGACCTTTATCGAGGATCCATCTGCTCCAGCGCAGGCGCCGATGCCGGTTTGGGAACCGCGCTACGAGGAATCCGAGCAAGCAGCCGAGACCCAAGACGGCACTGAAAAGGCGCCGGATGCATTTGAATTAGCGATGGAAGCAGCGCGATCGGGCCGCCAGCAGGATGCGTTCGAGATCCTGATTCGAGAGGCAGCTCATCAAAATTCCGGCCGCGGTAAGTTCCAGCGCAGGCTGCAACTGGCCCAGGTGTGCCTTTCGACAGGAGCTGAGGCGATTGCGTTCCCCATCTTGCAGGAGCTATCGGCGACGATCGACAAGCATCAGCTAGAAGAATGGGAATCGCCTGACATGGTGGCGCATGCATTCGCGCTTCTGTATCGCTGCATGTCGAATAGCGAAGTTCCCGAAGAAGTGAAGAGAGCACTGTACTCCAAGATTTGCCGTCTCGACCCCGTTCAGGCGCTCGCGCACTCAAGGTAGAAGAGGCAGCAGCATGGCGAGAATCGAAAACGAGTCGGTTGTAACGCAATCCGTTCTTGAACGTTTGATCGACCGCGAGCCAGACGCTAAGCAAGAACCTGCGCTCACACGCAGCCAATCGGTGCGCCTTCTCAAAGCTTCTGTGCGCCGCGATCTCGAGTGGCTTCTCAACACGAGGCAGAGTCCCGACGCGACGGGTGACGAGTTTCCTGAACTGACGAAATCGATGTTTAACTACGGGTTGCCGGACTTCTCATCGATGAGTTTCGACAATCCCAAAGACCGCGTCCGACTTCTGAGGCATCTTGAAAACACCATACGGATCTTCGAGCCGCGGCTCGAATCGCCCCGCGTGATTCCGGTCCAGGGAGACGGAACGCTGTCGAATCGCACGATCCGATTTCAAATCGAAGGCCTTCTCAAGATGGATCCTGCTCCGGAACAGGTCACCTTCGACACAGTCCTGCAGCTTTCGAGCGGCGAGTATCAGATTCGGGGTGATCGTGGCGGTGCGTGACGACCTGCTGCTCTACTACGAGCGGGAACTCACGTACCTGCGTCACCTTGGGGCCGAGTTTGCAGACAAGTATCCCAAGGTAGCATCACGACTCGTCCTCGAACCTGACAAATGCGAAGATCCGCATGTCGAGCGCCTGCTCGAAGCGTTTGCCTTTCTCGCAGCTCGTGTTCACCTGAAAATCGACGACGAATTTCCGGAAATTACGGAAGCGTTGTTGAGCATTCTCTATCCGCATTACATTCGACCGATTCCTTCGATGTCGATCGTTCAATTCCACGTCGATCCGGAGCAAGGCAAGGCGCCGGGCGGAATCAAAATTCCGCGGCTGACGCCAATGTTCTCGAAGTCGGTTGCGGGAGTCCCCTGCAAATTCCGGTCGTGCTACGACACTGTGCTTTGGCCCGTCGAGGTGTCGGCGGCGGAATGGAAGACGCCGGACCGTCTGCAGCCGTCCATCAAGGCGCCCGATTCGCCGGCTGCTCTGCGCCTGGAACTGCAATGCCTACCGGATGTCGAACTGCAGAAGCTCAGCATGGATTCACTGCGGATCTATTTAAATGGCGAGGGCTCGCTGGTCCATGTTCTGTATGAGCTGATGTCGTCCAACTGCACGCAGATCTGGATTCGCGATCCAACGCCAGGTTCGAAGATCAAGCCCGTGCCACTGCCTCCCTCGGCATTGAAGCCCGTCGGTTTCGGCGAGGAGGAGGGGATGCTTCCGTATCCTCGACGCTCGTTCGTGGGATATAGGCTGCTGCAGGAATACTTCACATTTCCGGAAAAGTTCTTCTTCCTCGACCTGTTCGATCTTGAGCCTATATGGGCGGCCGGATTCAAAGAGCGGGCAGAGATCGTCTTCCTGATCGGCCCATACGATCAAAACCAGCGCAAGCAAATGCTGGAGTTGGGGATCACGGAAAAGACTTTCCGTCTGGGCTGCG
>DASQLD010000659.1:0-9076 GCA_035630195.1 Bryobacteraceae bacterium | reverse complement strand
TGCGGCCTTGCCGAATCGCCTCCAGTCGCTTACGCGCTGCTTGGGTCAAGACCAACTTGGGCGCTGGGGGGAGCGGCATACGCTTAGTATGCACTTGCCAATATTATTAGTAAAGATATTTCAGATACAGATGACTAGTGGTGATCGGCCAGCGACCGCTGAGCGGCAAACATCCCGCGAGGAAGCGCAATGTCTGTCTTCAAGGCAGCGGCCGCCACTTCAAAAGGTCGAGGGCTGTTCGAGCAGGACGAGACCGTTCTGATAAAAACTCGCTCGATTAGCCGAAACCTGTGAGACCAGAGCAAGCTAAGTCCACCCTCAACTCCGCTGCAAGCTCCCGCGGTACGCCCGAACAATCACCCCCGCCAGCACTCCCGCTCCCAAGAGCATCCCTGACATAGGCTCCGGTACAACCGTCACTGACCCGTTCTGGATGGTAGCGGCGGCTATGTCTCCGCCTGCTGAATCGAGCAGCACGACGTTCGAGAGAGTAACGGGACTTGTTCCGAATCCGACGCCAGTGAACTGAACCATCGCAAGGATTCCGCCTCCGTTGACCCCCGATACGGGGCCCTCGAGGGCTCCAGCCGTGAGCGAAAGAGTTCCCAAAGCGTTGTCGATCGTGCCTGGAAAGAAGAACGTGCTACCTCCACTCGAAAGGAATCCGCCTTCGCTTACACCCGTTATCGACAGGACTGTCGGATCGAAAGACAGGTCGAACTGGTACGCATATAGGTCATTCACATCTGTC
Source organism: Bryobacteraceae bacterium (assembly GCA_035630195.1). Lineage (GTDB taxonomy): Bacteria > Acidobacteriota > Terriglobia > Bryobacterales > Bryobacteraceae > DASQDN01. The sequence goes on along the minus strand of DASQLD010000659.1, from coordinate 8,325 downwards.
ACCTGAATGGCGACATTGGCGGCGCCCCCGACAGACGTCGTGCTCGAGGCGGGGTCGATAAGAATGGTCGCCGCCGATGCGACATCGCGAAATACAAGAAGTGATACAGCCCAGAAGATCCGTTTCATATTTCCCCCAATGTGCAATGGTGTGACTACCGCGCCTGACTATTGACACTGTGTGCCGGCCGGAAGTTTTTGCGATACAAACGCGAGATCGCGAATGTCGATGATCCCGTCCGTCTCAACGTCGGCGCGGGGATCCCACCCCGGCTGACCGGGCTGTCTGCCGAACGCTGCCATAACCATCCCGATATCCGCACAGTCCACGACACCATTGGCGTTAACATCGCCAAGAGTGACCACAGCAGGCAGGAGGGACATACTGACGGCACGATTACCGATTCTTCGACCGTGTTGAACACCCGTTTCGACCGAATGGCGGAAGTGCAGGCCGGAGAGAATCCGCGAAAAAGCGTTCTCCTGCGCCGCCTGGGAAAAGCTCGTGTAGGAGCGTAAGACAGGCGATGGATCCGTGCACCTCTGCCCGGCCGGTAGCGTCTGGCTACAGATGGTGAAGCCGATATTGTCGGTCCCGAAGAACTCGCGCAGGACCTGCTCCGCCGCGCCGCCTGCAACGCTGTGGCCTGAGTCGTACTCAGGTGTCGGGTAGTTCTGCTGTAGCGGAGTCCACGTCGGATCTCCCAGGGTGTCGGGATTGCCATCGCTGTCGGCCAGGTGAACCGCAGTGACCGGGCGCCAGGTTTTGTAGTGATACTTGGTGTCGAAGTGGGTGATGTAGCCATCGGCTACCGCGAGATTGAGCAAAGCAAACAGCCTTGCTTTCTCCCACAGATCCAGTCCTCGGGTGACCGAAACGTTCCTCGCGATGCGGTTCCACGTCAGCGGCGAGCTTTCGATCCAGAACAGGGCCATCTGGGTTTGCTCTGGCGTGCGCGCGCTGGGTGTCGTCACTCCGTCGCCGCCGAGTCCCTTTAACTCGTTGAAGCTGGCAGCGTATTGTGGGCTGCCTATCGGGGGTGGAGGGCCCGGACGGAACTGCGAGCCCTGTCTGAGCACAAATGGAGTGACACGAGACCATGCCTGGCCCGCAGCGAAATCAAAGCCGGGTACGAACCGAAACTGTCCAGGTTCCGTGCCTTCCTCATAATCGAAATCCGCCAGTGGCTCGTCCGCGCCATCCCCGGCCCGCAAGGCATTGATGGCGGCCGCGGCAGACTGCCCTACCAGGATGCCTTGCATTCTAGCTGCATTATTCGGGAGTGCCGCAATAGCGGCGGAATAGTCGGCTTCGACGCTGGCGATGCCGGCCTGTACGCATGCCGGCGTGAACGGAAGCTCACTAATAACCGGCACGAGCACATTGCGGGCGGCCGATGCGACCGCGGCCTCGCGAGAGGCCCCAGTCGGCCCCTGAACGTCATAGACATATGGGCGGAACCGGCGGTCAATTGCGTTTAGCGCGTCGTGAATAGCTATGTGCATCATCGCGTACATACGCGATTCGTGCGCCGGGTCGTTCGAGCCAGGCGGTTCGAAGCATGCGGCAAGTGCGGCCTCTGCGGCATTTAAATTCCAATCGGTGACAGCATCCGCTTCAGCGGGGCACGGGAAGACCATCGCCAGACTCACTGACAGGCAGATCGTGGCAGCCTTGCCGGCGCTTGCGGACCTCAGGGTTTCATTGATTGTGCGCACAATTCCCTCCAAGCATCTTCTAAGCCGTGATTTCCATTTCCTTCCGCTCATTCGAACTTTCCAGTCCCAACAGATTTTCAGGCAGCCGGGTTGATTAGACAAGTGAATGGATGTGAACGCATTGTGAATGCACGCTATTTCACGCGATATACTTGCCCAGATGTTCAGCGCAGATCCTTCGGAGCGTGAGAGCGCGCCAGGGGGCGATGTCAGCGCGCAGCCCATCCCGTCTGATGCAATCCGCAAGCAGTTAGCGCGCATTCTGCGCAGCCAGATCTTTGCCAAAGCGCCGAGCTTAAAGCGCTTTCTCAGCTATCTTGTAGAGCACAGTCTGCAGGAGAATGCCGCTCCGCTGAAAGAGTACTTGCTGGCCGTTGAGGTGTTCGAGCGCGCACACTCTTTTGATCCGAGCACCGATACCATTGTTCGTGCACAAGCGCGGAGGCTCCGCTCGAAAATCGAGGAGTATTACGAGTGTGATGGCCGCGGCGATCCAATCGCGATCGAACTACCCAAAGGCCAATATCTCGCGGTATTCAGGCCCATTCCGCGGACAGCGGCTCGAATGCTGCATCGTGTTGATGATCCCGGGGCCGCTCAGTGCCGAGCGCTCCAGTGGCCAGCCTCCTGCACGCCTTTGTTGGGGCGCGACCAGGACTTAGCGGCAGTCAGGCAGATGCTCCGGGACGACGACCTGCGCCTGCTGACCGTAACGGGCGCAGGCGGAAGCGGGAAGACGAGGCTGGCGGTGCAGGCGGCTGCCGAAACAAGAGAGCAGTTCCCCGGTGGCATATGGTTTGTCCCCCTGGCCTCCGTCACACATGCTGAAATACTTGCCTCGACAGTTGCGAACGTTTTCCATGTGCGGCGGACAGGTGGTCGGTCCCTCCTTGAAGTGCTGCCGAACTTTCTAAGCAAATCGATATGTGCCCCGACGCTGCTTTTCCTCGACAACTTCGAGCACTTACTGCCGGCAGCTCCTTTCTTAACCGCCCTCCTGGAGCGCTGCCCTCCTTTGAAGATATTCGTTACAAGCCGGGCAGCGCTGCATCTGTCCGGAGAGCACGAATACCCACTGCTTCCGTTGCCGGTTCCGGATCCGAATCAGCTACCGGAAGTCGAGGCCTTATCACAGAACCCAGCCGTAGCGTTATTCGTGCAATGTGCCGCCGCCTGCAATCCAGCTTTCGCGATCACCGGTGGAAACGCCTCCGTGATTGCCGAAATCTGTAGGCGCCTTGATGGCTTGCCCCTCGCACTGGAACTCGCTGCGGCACGCGTGAAGATACTTACGCCAAATGCGATTTTGGAGCGCCTCAGCAAGCCGCTTGATTTACTTACGGGCGGACCACGCGATTTGCCCGAACGCCAGCAATCGCTCCGCAAAACGATCGATTGGAGCCACGCTCTCCTTACCGACGTTGAGCAGATGCTTTTCCGGAGACTCGCGGTGTTTGCGGGCGGATTCACGTTGGAAGGCGCAGAAGCGGTCGGCAATCCGCGAGAAGACCTCGAGTCTGACCTGCTCGATGTGATGGCGTCACTGGTGGACAAGAGCTTGCTCCAGTGCTTCGGCCAGGAGATCGGGGAACCGAGATTTGTGATGCTTGAGACGATTCGCGAGTATGCTGAGGAACGTCTCGCAGCGAGTGGCGAAGGTGATCTTACCAGGCTTGCGCATGCCGCGTATTTCGTTTTGCTGGCTGAGGACGGGATTGCTCATCTCACCGAACGTGACAGGGCAGCCTGGTTGTCTGTTTGGGACACTGAGCACCACAAGTTTCGCGCCGCTATCGACTGGCTGATCAAGATTGGCAATGAGGAATGGGCTTTGCGCCTGAGCACTGCCCTGTATGCATTTTGGGACAGACGCGGGCATGTATCTGAGGGCCGCGGGCGGCTGGAAGCAGTTCTGAATCTGCCGGGCGCAGCCACGCCGTCGAATCAACGGGCCAGGGCCGCGTGGTACGCGGCTAACCTCGCAGAGCAGCAAGGTGACTTCGCATCGGCCATCAATTTGCACCTCAAGAGCCTTGAAATCTACACGAAGCTAGGCGACCGCAAAGGCATCGCGGCTCAGCTTGGCTACATTGGGAATTCTCTGCGATGGACCGGCGATCTGGAGCAGGCACGTATTCGGCTCGAGCAGTCGCTGGCGACTTGCAGGGAAATTGGGGACGGCAGCGCCGTCGCTGCAGCTCTGAGTAATCTTGCAAAGGTTTCAACCGCACAAGGGGACTACGCGAAGGCCCAAGCCCTCCTGAGAGAAGCGTTAACAATTTTCAAGGACCTCGGGTCTCCTAGTGCTGTCGCCTGGTCGTTGAACCATCTCGGCGATGTCGCCCGCAATCAGGGCCGGTTTGTCGAAGCCGACAAGTTGTACCGGAAGGGGCTCCAGACGTTTCGCAGTATCGAAGATCAATGGGGCATGGGACGATCTTGCGTGGATCTGGGCGGCCTCGCCGCCGAACAGAATCACCTTAAAGCCGCACGTTTATTCTTTGACCAGGCGCTTCAGATCTTTATGGCTCTGGGCCATCAGAGAGGTATTGCCAGAGTCTTGGAAGGCCTAGCCTGCGCAGCTGCCCGAAGGCGTGACTTCGACGCCGCGCTGCTGCTGGGCGGAGCGGCAGAGGGGCTTCGATACACGATCGAGGCTCCCGTGCGTCCCGAAGAACGCGCCAGAATCGATAGCGCTCTAAAACCGGCGTGGCGCAGTCGCCATGCAGCGGATGCTCAGGCGGCATGGAAGGAAGCCTGGAGAATGCCGCTCGCGGAGATTATCCGATGTGCGCGGAGCGCGCGACTGTTGTCCGACGCGAACCCTACTGGTAGTTAGCGGGATCAAGCATCCGCCTCACAGCAGATACGCGGTTCGCAGGAACACCAACTCTCTGCGCATGTTCGAAAATCAGCGATTCCGTCGGTGCGAAATAGATGCAATAAACCTTATCATCCGTCACATAACTGTGGATCCACTGGATCTCCGGACCAAGCTGCTTGGAAACGCCGAGCGACTTGAGCAATTCTTCCCGAAGCTCAGCCTCAGTGAGTTTCGACGCTCCCGGAATCTCTCGTTCAATCACGAATTTTGGCATTTTAAGAATCCTCTACGTCTGCGCGCCTTAGCGCCGATCGGCATCAGTATAAGCCAGTTAATCGCGTCGGCTGGGTGACAGGTTCGGCTATGTGCCGGATATTTCTCGTGACACGACGGGCAACGGGCCTCTTCTTCTCGCCGCGAGGGTGCTCGGTGTCAGCCTTGGCCTTCGCCGTGCTGCGCTCGAAGAACTGCGGATTCTGGGGATGCGTTTACGATTCGTTCTCTTGCGCGGAAGTGCGGAAATGCAAAGGGTCCCTCAAATTTTGTAGTTCTCTGTAATAGTAAATAGGTGTAGGTCGCCTGGCTGTGAACTTCAGCATCTTCAGAAACTCGATTTCCTCTTCGGTCGCGTCGCCCCTCAGCGAAGTATCCCTGAGGAACTCTTCCAATCCAGGCTCTATTGCGATGGGCTGTTGCGGTTCTCTTTCCACAAACTCAAAGCGTTTCAGACTTCCGAGCGTGAGACTCCGGTTGAGGACAATTTCCATACCAAATGTTTCGAGGTCAATGTCCCAGGATTCGATTAGCGGATCCAGAAAAAAAACCCAGTTTTCTACAGATACCTGGAATACGTCCACATCCAGGAACTCAAGGACAACTACTCTCATCTGTTCATAGCTGCGGTCGCTGAGTTGAGCCATGAGACGGAGCCAGTCTTCGCTTTCTAATTCCTCCCTTGCAACTCTCTTGGCTACATCCAGAAGTTTCTGTGTCACCAGACGTTCGAGTGCGCCGAAAGGCTCTTTCTCAAATATCCCGCGTAGCTCCGCTTGTCGGTCGAGTTCACATTTACGAAGAATCAACTCCCGGCACTCTCTGAACAGCGGCGCGGGCGCCTCCGTCACTCTTTTCTTCAAGTGCTCTCTACGCTGCACGTCAGCAAGTTTCGAAAGCTCACCGCTTTGGAGCCGCAGGAACGTCCCCATCTTTTCGTAGATATCTGTCCGGTTGGGAGCGGGCGGAGGCTTTTTCCCAGCCAGCAATTGTGAGACATAGGATTCGGTGACTTGCGTAGCGACAGCTAGATCCTTTTGATCCAGTCCAAGTTCCTTCAGCCGCCGCTTGATCACGAACGGTACATCCACGTGGCCTCCCGAATTCACTATTACCAGTAAAGCAGTGTCTCCATTATGTCTTACTTGGCTTGACAAGATCCCATTACTTAACCGATAATAGTTAACGAACTGAGCATTTCTGCCCACTCGCAGATCGCCTGAACTAAGTCTGGTAGATCTGATTCCCTCCTCTTAGGCGCATTAGGACAACCGAGGAGGTTTTCCGTGTTTCAATCCATTCAGCACCCGGCGGGTCGCGAATACACCGTCACCATCGCCCTTCTAGCCGCAGCATTGATTTTCATCCCAGCCTTAGTTGCGGTTTCCCAACCGATGATTTATTCGCCAGCAATCGGGGCGAGCGCCGCTTGTGTGACCGCGGCATGGTTCCTCGGGAAGAGGTCTCGAAGAGCCCTTGTTTCCGTGAAGATCGCTGAACGCGGGGCAGCAAAATGACTGCGTGCGCTTTCGTCGTATTAATCGGTGTTCTCGGCACGTCCGCTTTCGGCGCGGAAGAACTCTCCACTTACCGTGGATTCCGATTGGGGATGGACTTATCTGCCGCAGCCAAGCAGGCGGGGATAGAAGCTTCTGAGGCCAAACCCGTCCACCAGCGGCCGGCGCTGATTCAGAAACTAGACTGGCAACCCGGCGCACTTGGTTATTCGGGCGACAAAGACACCATCAAAGAAGGTTCACTTTCGTTTTACGACGGGGCCCTTTACCGGATTGTGGTTACCTACGATCGCGACAGAGTTGAAGGGCTGACAACGGATGACATGATCGCCGCCATCTCCTCTACTTACGGGATTGCGACCCGACCTAAAGCTGATATCGCTTATCACTCCAACTATGCCGAAATGGCTCAAGTAATCGCACGATGGCAGGATTCGCAGTACTCGTTCAATCTGGTGCGTTCCGGCTATGGGGACAGCTTTGCGCTGGTGATGTATTCGAAACGGCTGGATGCGCTGGCGGCAACGGCGATCACCGAAGCTGCTCGGCTGGACGCGATAGAGGCGCCGGAGCGGGCCATCGAAGCCTCGCGAAAGCAGGAACAGGATGACCGACTCTCGCTTGAAAAGGCACGGCTGGTGAATGCACGGAACTTTAAGCCGTAAAACTGGCGCCCCGGTTCCGCAGCGCAGTATAGGAAGGCTTCCAATGATCAAACCGGAAGACACGAGCAAAACCGTTGGCGCCGAAGCTGCGGCGACTCGCGAGTTAGCCGGCGGTCCAGCGCCGGGCGACGCAGCCTTTGCGCTTTTGCGATGGGAGAACGAAGGAGGTTCTGCACGCTTATCTTCGGGTTTGGAATTTGGGAACAAACCGCTGCTCGGTAGCACCAGCCAGATCGAGTGGGCGGTAGCAATCCGGACACGCGTCAACGATGAGTTCGACCGTGTAGCGAAGTCATTCCGGTCGATTGCGGAGCGACAGGATGCGCGCAAACGAAGTGATACCGAAGCGATCCTAGCGATCCTCGAGAATAAGCGCACCGAAGTACTAAGCCGGGGTCGGGCCGGCTACTTCATTCACGACTGGCAAGAGATCAGTGATCAGGTGCGCCAGATGATCGGTCAGGATCCCCGGTATCAATTAATTAAAAGCCGAGTAATCAAAGCCGAGAAGACGGCCAGCACGAGTTCTAGTGGAGGCAGGTGACATGGACATTCGACCCCTATACGACCGCATTGTGGTGAAGCGGATAGCGGAGCAGGAAACCGCGCGCAACGGCATCGTAATTCCCGATTCCGCCCAGGAAAAACCACAGGAAGGCGAAGTGATCGCTGTGGGGCATGGCAAGAGGCTGGAGGACGGGAAACTGGCCGACCTGGACGTGAAGGTGGGAGACCGCATCCTCTTTGGGAAGTACTCAGGCAGTGAGACAAAGATTGACGGCGCTGAGTTTCTAATCATGCGTGAGGACGACGTACTCGGCGTTCTCAGTGTGAGCGGTCATGTCGTCGCAAAAACCAAGTAGATCCGAGCTCGACTCATAGGAAATCATCATGGCAAAACAGATCATTTACAGCGAACATTCGCGTCAAGCGATCCTTCGCGGCGTTAACCAGCTTGCCGAGGCGGTAAAGGTGACTCTGGGACCGAAAGGCCGCAACGTCATTCTTGAAAAGAAATTCGGCGGGCCGACGATCACCAAGGATGGAGTGACCGTTGCAAAGGAGGTCGAGTTGAAGGATCCGCTGGAGAACATGGGCGCCCAAATGGTGCGCGAGGTCGCCTCAAAGACCTCCGATATCGCTGGTGACGGAACAACGACTGCGACGATTCTGGCGCAAGCGATTTTCCGCGAGGGTGTCAAGGCGGTCGCGGCGGGAGCCAATCCGATGGCGATCAAGCGCGGCATCGATAAAGCCGTCGAAGTAGCGGTGGAAGAAATCAAGAAGCTTTCCAAGCCGGTTTCCGGCGAGATGATCGCGCAGGTCGG
>DASQLD010000658.1:0-20670 GCA_035630195.1 Bryobacteraceae bacterium | reverse complement strand
CCGGCCTTCTGCGTAACGTCTTCAAATTTACCAGCGCCGAGATTTCGATACAGCTTCGAAGATGTGCCCTTATAAGATTCCGGTGTGCAGTAGGACTTGGTGGCGCCATCGAGCGAGCACCAAAGATCGCCCTTAGCGGTCCACTGCACGTAGTTTGCTACGAATAGATCGGCCTTGCCGTCCTTGTCATAGTCCAACCACGCGGCGCTTGTGCCGAAATTCGCATTTTGAATCCCGGACGTTTTCGTAACATCGCGAAACCGGCCTGCGCCTTCGTTGTGAAAAAGCCGGTCGCCTTCAAGCGCCGTGATATAAACATCGTCGCGGCCATCGTTGTCGTAATCAGCCACGGCCACTCCCAAGCCGTACATCTCTACATCGAGTCCGCTGCCGGGTGTGATGTTTGTAAATGTGCCGTTACGATTGTTCTTGTAGAGCGCGGACAGCGAACGTCGGCCCCTTGGTTGGAAATCCTTGCTGTTGACCAGAAGAATGTCGGGCCAGCCATCGTTATCGGCATCGAAGAAGGCTGCGCCGGAGCCCATAGTTTCGGGTAAAAACTTCTTCCCCGCCCTTCCGCTATTGTGGGTAAACTTAATACCTGACTGCGCTGTCACGTCAGTAAACTGGACCGCGCCACTTGCAAGCGTGGCAGCGATGCCTAGCAAGAGCAAACTCCTCATCGAATCGTCACACTCTCATGGTCATGAATCATCTGTCTCTCATTGTTGTCTTCGGCGCTCGCCATACGCGGCCTGGCCGTGATCGACTGCGACGATTCATCTGCTTTGAAACGCCGGAATAACTTTTCCTCGCGCTCGGCGTTCTTGGCGTCGCCCAATCCTCGATAGGCAAGCATGAGCGTGTAATGAGCCTGAACATCTTCGGGATCGACTTGCAGCGTGGCTTTCAACGCTCCAATCGCCTGCTTGTACTCGCGCTTTAAAAAGAGAATTCGTCCGAGTTGGTTGAGAGCCACGCGATCGCGCGGGTATTTGGCTGTCACCGTTCGTAGCGACTGTAAGGCTCCATCGTAGTCGCCGTCCGCCTTCTGCACCATTGCTTTGAAGAAGTGTGTGCGGCCGAGACTCGCATCTATTTTCAAAGCACGTTCGAGATAGGGCTTCGCACGATCGGTTTCGCCTTCCTGAATGAGAGCGCGCGCGACGTTCAACCAGCCGTCGGCGTACTCGGGTTCGGATTCGGTGACACGAGTGAAGGCATACTCGGCGGCCTTCAAGTCGCCTTGGAGGAGCATACCGATACCCCAGTCGTTCCAACGCTCCCGGTCCGGCTTTTGCACGACCGGTCGCCATTGAGTTGGAGTCTTACCGTCGTCAACATCGAGTTTCGAACGCGCCTCCGCCAAGGTGATGATTGGAAGATCTGGGATGTGGTCCTTAATCTTCCCAGAGACATTCTTGGGAATGTTTGCCGGTGAGAACGAGAATTGACGATTGTCGTGACTGGCGCTGACAAGCGATGGCGGCTGATCCGCTATAGGGACTCCCGCGTAGGAAAACTGTGTGTAATAGTGCGAGAACTTGCGATAGTTCAGCTTTGCATGAAGGTTGATCGGTCCTTTCGCGTCCTTCGGAATCTTTACACGATAGTGAGCAACGTCGGCGGCCCCCGGCGGGATGAGGCGCACGTACAACACACTTCTGGTTTGAAAAGCGTTTCGCTTATTGATGGGATTTCCTTCGCCATCGAGTTGATAAGAGCGGTAGAAGTGGGCGCCGGTTTCTACGGGTCCTTTGCCGTCATCTTCCACGCGCCCGCTCCAGAAGACAGGCTTGCCATTTGCATCCGTTCCCATCAGTTCCAGCCAGATGTCAAAGGAATCTACTGTGCCCGCTGGGAAGAAGTGGCCGATCCTGCGTGTACGAACAACAACATCTACACGTACGGTAGATCCGGGTGAGACCTTCACTCCCGATTTATCAAGCGGTGCAGCGAGTTTCCCGACGTCCCGAAGGAAGATAGCGCCGGATTGCTCGGACTCTTCGCCGACGCCGAACGTTGAGGCAAGCTGCGGACCGTCGGATCGCCGACGCATATCCGGCTGACCTGGCATGTCGTCGACCGGGGCTGCCGAAAAGATGTCGACCGAGATGAATCCGTTCGTCAAAAACGATTTCGTTTCTTCAAGCTGCCTCTCATCCTTGTTCACATAAGCAACCGCTGTGTTCGCGGCGGCGAAGCGATGCGAATGGATCATTCCGTTGCGATTACCCGGATCGTTGGACTTGACGAGCGGCATGTGGCATTGCCCGCATGTGGATGTTTTCGCCGGATAATAAAATGACCGCGCGCCCTGGCCGGAAACGCCGCTGGCCTGCCAATTGTCGTAGTCATTGAAGCCCCGAATCCAACGGTAGTTATTCACCGGTACATCCAGATGCACTTTGTGACACGTCGAGCAATATTCGGATGAGTCCAGCCGCATGAACGGCTTCATGAACGTCTTCCGATGCGGCTCGGGATCGAGATATGTTAGGAAGTTATCAAGCGCGCGGATGTATTTGTTCCGGCTCGAAGCAAGATCGTGGAGCGGCGGATACTCGATCGTGAAACCGCCATTTCCCATGGTGCTGTCTACGCGAGTAATGGAGTGGCAGGAAACGCAACCGAGCCCATTTTGCGCTTCCGGCGTATCGATTTGATCCTCGATCGGTTTTTCGAAGCGGCCGTTGAAGAATACTGCGTGGTCATGGCATCCGGCGCACCACTTGCTGCCTTTTGTGCCGTTCACGCTCTGCATGTATTCAATGGATTTTCGATAGAACTGATTGTTGAACGATGCGAAGTGATGCATCGAGCTGTTCCACTGCTCGTAGATGTCCTTGTGGCACGATCCGCAGAGTTCCGAGTCCATAAAGAAGTTTGAGGGAATCGTGTGTCCGACGTTGGTCGTCGCCGAAGAAGGCCAGAATGGAGACTTCGGACCGCTGCCCTCTTCCTCCATCGACGCCGGTACAATCTCCGGATTGCGAATGCGGTCGTGCGGATTGGGGTATGCCCTTCGATACAAGGCAGCGCCGGCGGGTAGCAGAACCAACAGCGCCGTCGCAGCGGCGACTGCGTTGCGATGCCGAGGCCAAGATCTCCAAACCCAACGCACGGCCACAGCGACGAAGATCCCGGAGACGACAATATGCGCCCAGAGGACCCATCGCTGACCGAACGTGTTTCCGGTCTTAACAAGATAAAGACCGATTGCAGCCGATGCGACAAGCAAAATTGCGCTCGATCGCGGCAGAACGCGCCAGGCGATTACCGTAACGAGTAAGCCTCCGAAGAGATGGGCGAGGACATTCGCCATATTAAAGACGGTCGGTTCCGCAAAGGAGGCAATGTAAGCGGTATTCAGAAGCAACGCGGCGAAGAGCAGCGTGAAGACACGAGACACGGTCCTTTATTCCTATAGTGAAGATCGCCAGTAGCGCAATAACGTGAAAGTATTAGATGAATTTCGTTTCATCTCGATCAACACTTAGCGCACGAGTTTCGTTTTAAGAGTGAGAGGATGCCAGGCACAGCGCTCATGAGCGACAGTCCGACCGAACTGGCAGACTCGTTTGAGCAGATCCTTCGTGAGAGAGAGACCGAGATTTTGCGGACCGCCTTTCGAATTTTGGGCAACTGGGCCGATGCCGAAGATGTCGCGCAGGAATCATTCCTACGGCTCCATCGACACGGAATCGATTTCGTTAACGACGCTGCGCTCCGGAGTTGGCTCTATCGCGTAGCAGTGAATCTATGCCTGGATCGTGTGCGGATGTCGAAACCGTTTGAGGAATTGCCGGAATTGGAATCCGCTAGCGCTTCGGTCGAAGCAGTTATCGTTCTCGACGAGCGAAAGAGAGCCATGATGACCGCGCTCGGGAAGTTGGCCCTGAGAGAACGGGCAGCCATCGTACTGCGCGAGATCGAAGGATTATCGACCGCAGAGGTGGCGGCTGTTCTCGGCTCCAGCGAAGTCACGGTGCGTAGCCAGGTTGCGAAGGCTATCCGAAAACTACGCGGCCTGTTGAGTGGGGAAAGATTATGACGGATGAAGATGTTCGATCTCTATTGCATTCGTTGCGGGATGAACCCGTTCCGGCGGATTCGCTGGCTCGTGTTCGTTTGGCAGTAGCTGAGCGAAGCGAAGCTGCGACAGACTTGAAGCGCTTCGTGATGCCTTGGAAGTTTGTGGGTCTGTTCGCATCGGTTGCGCTTGCGATATTCATCGTGGTTTTGCTCCGTCCCGCTAAGCATGCGGCTCGTCCAACGGTCGAGGTTCGCCGGGAAATAGTCGTCACCGCGAAGGAAGTTCCGCCCCCGGCGGTGGTCAAAGTAGAACGTCCAAACACGGTCGCAAAACCGCGACGGCAAGTGGCGCCCGAGACGAAACTGAATGCCCAGGACATCGTTGTCCGTATAGAAACTGCAGATCCTGACGTAGTGATTCTGCTCATCGGAGATTGAGCAGCCTAAGGAGAGACCTCAAAATATGCGCGTACTCATAGTGATGGTGCTCGGCGCAATGTGCGCAATGAGCCAGGAAGCTACCGTCGAGACTAAACCGAGCGGCGAAAAGGCCGTCATTATCCCCGTAAAGACATTGAGCGGAGACTCGTTCAACCGCTTGGCTAAAATGCTTTCGGTTTTCAATGTGAGGTATGTTGCCGATGACCACCTGCGTACGATTGTTGTCTACGCAAAGCCCGAAGTGATCGAGCAGATGCGGCGCGTCGTCGAGGAGTTAGATCGTCCTGGAAGCGAGGCGGCAATCGGCCGCAACATCGAAATGACAATGGCCTTCCTGCGATGCAGCATGAAGCCGCGGTCGGAATCGATGCCCATTCCCGCGGACTTGGAGTCCGCTGTGCGTCAGCTTCGCGCCGCTACGCAATACAAGCACATCGAAGTTTGGGACATACTACCGCTTCGCCTGCAGGAAGGGAAACAGACCGAGCAAAACCTCGTCTTTCCGGGCTCGATGCCAGAGGTGCCGGGCGCAGTGCCAACGGCTCAAATTCATATACGACCGGAAGCAGTCACACGGAAGGACTCGAGCCGCTATGTGAGATTTGATCAATTGCGGATCAACTTACGCGTTCCCTATTTGACCACGAGGAAAGGTGGGGAGCCCGGAGCTAATCTCCTAGTATCGACGCAGTTCAACTTCAGAGACGTCGGTCTTTCTACATCCGGCGATTTCAAGGAAGGCCAGAAAACAATCCTAGGAAAGATATCGGGGACCGAAGAAGACACTGCGATCTTCGTGGTGATCTCGCTGAAAGTTTTGGAGTGAAAACGGAGGATTCTTTTCAATTTATCGCAAAATTGACCTCAAGTCAAAAAAGCAACTAACCTAGCCAAAATAGCCCCAAGTTGCTAAAGTGAGAAACTTGGGCATGTTACGGTTCGAAACCGCAGGGGAGTCCCATGGTGAGTGTCTTGTAGCAACGCTAACCGGGCTTCCAGCGGGCATTCCAATCTCAATCGACAGCATTAACCACGAGCTTTGGCGGCGGCAGCAGGGTTTTGGACGTGGCGGTCGCATGAAGATCGAGACCGACCGCGCTGAGGTTGTCTCCGGAGTCCGACACTCACACACCATCGGCTCGCCGATTGCGCTCATAGTTCGCAATTCCGATTGGAAGAACTGGACCGAGAATCTACCGGTAGAGGGCGGTGACCCGGCGCTCCGTAAGCCGGTCTCGAGACCCCGACCGGGGCATGCGGACTTGGCCGGCGCGATCAAGTACGACTTCCCCGACGCGCGATACATCCTCGAACGGGCAAGCGCTCGCGAGACTACCGTTCGTGTCGCGATCGGCGCCTTGGCGAAACAATTTCTACAGCAGTTCGGCATCGGCGTACTCAGCCATGTGATCGCGGTTGGTAGCGAGCGACTGGGACGGAACGCTTCGTGGGACGAGCTTGTTGAGCTTTCGAAGAAAACCGAGGTCCTGCTCGGGTGTGTCGATCCCGAAGCCGAGCAGCGCTTCAAAGCAGTCGTCGATCAAGCCTTTCGTACCGGCGACACCGTGGGTGGTGTTTTCGAAGTTGTGGCTCATGGCGCCCCTCCTGGTCTGGGCTCGCACATTGCCTGGGATACGCGACTTGACGGAAGGTTGGCCCAAGCAATCGTGTCGATGCAGGCGGTCAAGGGAGTGGAAGTGGGATTCGCCTCCGATGGCGCCGCGGCGTTCGGCTCGCAAGTGCAGGATACGATTCACTACAACAAAGAGGACCACTCGTTTTTTCGCGGAGCCAATCGGGCTGGTGGCCTCGAAGGCGGCATGACGAATGGACAGGACATCGTAGTACGAGGCCTGCTGAAGCCGATTTCAACACTGCGACGGCCACTCGAGTCTGTCGATCTTGAAACCCGTGAACCTTCGGCCGCAGCCTATGAGCGCAGCGATGTTGCAGTGGTTCCTGCTGCAGGAGTGATTGGCGAGGCGATGGTTGCGATCGTAATTGCACAAGCGATGCTCGAGAAGTTCGGCGGCGACTCCCTGGGCGAAACGAAACGGAATTTCGACAATTACCTCGAACAAGTAAAGAATTTCTGATGATCTACCCAATCGTGAAATACGGCGATCCTGTCCTGGAAACGCAGGCTGCAACTGTCGACGCCTTCGATACACCCGAGTTGCATACGCTGATCGAGGACATGTTCGAGTCCATGTACGCGGCTCGAGGCGTTGGGCTGGCCGCACCGCAAATCGGAATTTCGAAGCGCATTGCGGTCATTGATTGTTCAAACGGGGAACGTCCGCAAGAAAAAATCGTTATCATCAATCCGGAAATCATCAAAGTGGAGGGCGGTCAATCGAGCGAAGAAGGATGCCTGAGTATCCCGGGATTTCGCGAGAATGTCACCCGGGGAAAACGTGTCACCGTTCGAGCTCAGGATGTGAAAGGTGAGTGGTTCGAGATGACGGGCGAAGATCTGCTGGCGCGCGCCTTTCAGCATGAAACCGATCATCTCAACGGCTCTTTGTATATCAACCATGTCAGCGTCCTGAAGCGCGACCTTATCAAACGGAAAATTCGCAAGCTGGCCAAAGCCGGCGAGTGGAGCTGAGATCGTTTGCGCTTCATCTTCATGGGGACGCCGCTATTTGCGGTTCCCACGCTTGAGCGATTGGTCACCGCCGGACGCTCCTGCCTCGCGGTGTGGACTCAACCCGACCGGCCTAAGGGTCGCGGACAACAAGTTGTTTTCTCGCCGATCAAGGAAGCTGCCTTAAGGCTGGGACTCGACGTGAAGCAGCCCGATCGTGTGCGCCGCCCGGAGCAGGTTGAGATGATTTCGGAGCTGGGTCCGGACGTAATCGTAGTTGTCGGTTACGGCCAGATTATCCCGCAGTCGATCATTGACATTCCAAAGCTGGGAATCGTAAACGTCCACGCCTCCCTATTGCCCAAGTATCGCGGCGCAGCGCCGATCCAGTGGGCCATCGCTAACGGGGAAAAAGTAACCGGCGTTACGACCATGCTGATCAACGCCGGCCTCGACACCGGCGACATGTTGATGAAGGCTGAAACGCCGATTGGTCCCGACGAAACAGCGGAGGACCTTTCCGGCCGGCTCGCAGTTATTGGAGCAGATTTGGCACTTGAGACGTTGGAAGGTCTTGCCGCCGGAAAAATTGTGTCCGAAGCCCAAAACCATTCCGACGCCACGTGGGCCCCCGTTCTAAAACGTGAAGACGGCTTGATTCGATGGGACTTAGACGCATTGAATATCTACAATCGCGCTCGCGGATTTCAGCCTTGGCCAGGAGCTTATACCACATTCCGCAGACAGAGGTTGCATATCTGGCACTCGAAACCGCATGATAGAAGCTTAGGGCCGTCTGGCGCCATCCATCTCGAGGGCCGCAAGCTGATGGTCGCTTGCGGTGGAGATACATCCCTCGAAATCCATGAGTTGCAGTTGGAAGGTCGCAAACGAGTCTCGGCTGAGGCTTTTGTTAATGGCCACCGCCTAGAGCCCGACGAAATGTTAGGAGAGAAAATCAATTGAAGTTTCCGCAGGGCTTTCGCTACGCAGCTACCTACGCGGGCATCCGGAACGACGGCAGAGAAGATCTGGGATTGATCGTATCGGATCAGCCTGCTTCGGCCGCGGCTGTCTTCACGACGAATCGTGTTCAGGCAGCGCCAGTAAGGATTGCCCGACAGCATCTTCGCGCATCGCGCGGTCGGGTGAGCGCCATTCTGGTCAATTCCGGGAACGCGAACTGCGCAACCAAAACCGGAGATGAGGTCGCGCTTACGTGTTGTCGTGCCGTAGCGAAGCATCTCAAAGTCCCCGTAGCGCAAATCCTGCCCGCGTCAACAGGCGTTATCGGAGTCGAGATGGACGCGAGTCTGGTGGTGAACGCGCTGCCGCATATGTTCGAGGATCTGCTCGAAAGCCGCTTCCCCGACGTTGCGCACGCAATGATGACCACCGACACCGTCCCCAAAATGGCGCACGCCGAAGTTGCGCTGAAGAGCGGTGACGTTCAGATCTCCGGCATGACGAAGGGCTCGGGAATGATTCATCCGAACATGGCGACGACGCTAGGATTCGTCATGACGGACGCAGCCATTTCGCCGATCCACCTCCGACAGATGCTCGTAAACACGGTGGAACGCACCTACAACCGGCTTAGCGTCGATGGCGAGATGTCCACCAACGACGTCGTTGCCTTATTAGCTAACGGAGCTTCTGGAATCCGGCCGTCCGAGCGCGAGCGGCGCGCAATGGAAGAGTCGCTTTGCCTGGTGATGGAGGATCTGACCGAACAGATCGCGCGCGACGGCGAAGGCGCAACCAAACTGATCACGATTCGAGTTCTGGGCGCGCATGACGAAGATTCCGCCGTCAAAGTGGCTCGGAGCATCGGGAATTCCCCACTTGTCAAGACCGCAATTGCGGGCGCCGATCCGAATTGGGGTCGCGTCCTTTCTGCGGCCGGACAATCGGGAGTCGAGTTCGATCCGACCAAAGTGGACATCTTCATGCAAGGCGTCCAGGTCTGCTCCAATGGTCTGGCCGCCGATTTCGCTGAGATCGATTTGAGGACCAAGTTGAACGACCGCGACATCATGGTCCGGTTTGAGATCAAGGGTGACGGCAAAGGCGAAACGCGTTTCTGGACATGCGACCTGACCGAAGGCTACATCCGCATCAACGGAAGCTATCGCACATGACACGACGCCGGCTGCATGGATGGCTTATCGCTTTGGTACCTGCCATCCTTGCAGCCGACGAGCGATCCGATGCAATCGATCTGATTACTCCACTCGCCTCCGCCCTTAGCGCATCGGACGCCGAAGGATTTCTGCAACACATCCCTAAAGAAGCGCCAAATCGTTCGCAACTCGTCAACAACATTCAGGGTCTGTTAGCGCAAGCCGAAATCACTTCGTCCGTGAAATTGCTGACTATCGATACGGGTCGTGCTGAGATTGATTGGTACATGGAGATCCGCAGCCGCGCGCGTTCGGTGGTGTTGGAGCGGCGCAAGGGTACCGTCATCATAAACATCCGCAACGGCTCCATCGTCGCGCTCGAGCCTGTCGATTTCTTCAAGCCGGCAGAAATTGGCTAGCTAGTTCGCGATACTGCGCAGGAGTTACGAGATGAAACTCAATTGCAAGTGATGTGAACTGCTGCAGCTTTTGACGCGTCTCGGCAGTCGGAAGCTCAGGACCCGCGACGAATAGGCGGCCGAGATCTACCTTGAACGGAATCCATTGAAGCTCCGTTGCGACGCGGACAGGGAGCGCTCGGACAATCGAACGGGGAACGTCATCGAGGTCGATGCGAGCTTGCGGAAGCATCTGTTGCAGGCACAGGGCCTCGTAAACGGCTTCTTCATCGATAGAGCCGCGCGCAACTAAGTGTTCTCCAATACGCCGATGCGCCGGTTGCGTTGCGAGAGCGGACTGCAGCTCACTTTCCGTGATGTAGCCATGGGTCACCAGCACCTCGCCAAAACGGGCTTTCCGGCGTATAAGGGCAGATTGGCAGGGGTAGGCATGCTCCGTCTTGACCCAGACCAATGGTACCCCCTGAAGTTTTGCGACAAAGAAGCGCTGGAAGGCTAGGAACGTGGCGACAGAGTTGATGAAATTGGCAACGAAGACGCGAATTGGCGTCGTCAGCGCGAATCCTGCTCCAAAGATGCGCCACACGCATATAGTGCGATACAGCATCCTGTACGAACCGATCACAGCGCATGCGCGCATCAATAAATTATCCGGGATCGGCGCGCCCAGCAGCCACCGAACTAGGCCATAAGCGAATACAAGGTTGGTCAGCAGGCCCGCTGGACTTCCAACTAAGCCTTTGCGATCACGCCACAGCCAGTACTTCTGAACATGTCCTCCGATCCAGCCGTGCCGTTCCCAGGTCTGCAATGCAATTCCTGTTATCCAACGCGTTTTTTGGCGGATAGCGGCTTTCAACGTGTCGGGGAAGTACTCGCGAGTCGCGACTCCGTTTGCTTGCAAGGGAACAAACAGTTGACGGGCGCCATGGGCGCGAAGGCGTAGTCCGTTCTCATAATCTTCAGTCAGGCAGACAGGCTCGAATACCCGGTTTTCGTCCGCTTCGGCGAGCGCATCGAGCGCATCCCGACGAAAGCCTGCCCCGACGCCATTGGAGGGTACAAAAGCTCCCATCGCTTGCCGAGCCGGCATGTCCCTGGTCTGATACTCGGTGAACTCGTCGACGTATACGCCGTACGTCCAATCTGTAATCGGCTTCGGAAGCGGCAGAACGGGCACTTGCACCATCTCATAATCGTCGGAGTAGTGATTGATCCAATGCAGAGCGTCACTGTGAATGACGTCCTCAGCATCATGAGTCACGATGATTTCGAAATGAACTGCTTGCGCCTGTTCATAAGCGAGGACGTTCTGGAAGATCCAGTTCAGACAGTCCGCTTTCGAGGTCGGGCCGTCATGCGGGCACACCGCAAGATGAACGTGCGCATATCTGGTTTCAAGCTTCCGAATTTCGTTCAGAGTGGGCTCATCGTTTGGGTACGCTCCGACGAAAATGTGATAGTTGCTGTAGAGGATGGAGGAGCTGTTCTGCTGGACCATCCTCGCGATGACTGCCGCCTCATTCCAAAGAGGAACTATGATTGCGATCGGCTTCTGCGGCTCGGAGAGGAGCAGTCTACGGGACGGGCGGACGCTCGAAGCATTGCGCCGCGCAGCCAGATACGCAACGAAATCAACGAAAATGTCGTCTAGCCCATTCAGCAGGATCCATACGCCGAGCGGCAGGAGCAAACCCGCTATTGCCGCGTCGACACTTGTCCAGGAAAGATGCACCTCTGTAGTGGTGCGTCGGAGGAGTGGGAATTCTCAGGAGCGCTCTCTGACTTTGGCCTCAATCGAAAGAGTTCTGGCCTAGCCTTCAGGGCGCCGGCGGTTCCTGACTGAGTTTCACGTCCAGCAGAGCCAGATACAACGTCAGCAGCTTGTATGTATCGTAATAGTCCGCCATCCGGATTACTTCGAAAGTATCCTTCGGCGTATGCAATATTTCGAGTGTCGATTGCGTAACCGACGAGATTGCGATGCGGGGAATCTTTGTGGATGCAAATGACTCAGAATCAGTGCTGCCTACACGCTCGATTTCGACTCCCGATATGCTCACCTTGACATGATGTGCGGCGGTAGCGAACCATTCGACCAAAACTTTATCGGACCGGCTCGTCCAAACGTTCGGCGCCCCGAGCCCGAGCGTGTCGAGGTTGATCATTGCAACGGTACGCGACTTCTCTTCTGCCGTCATGTCTTTCACGTATCTCTTGGAGCCAAGCAGCCCCTTCTCTTCATCCGTGAATCCAACGAACTTAAAGGTATGGCGTCGAGGCGCTTCCTTCAGGCTTTGAAAGAGGGAAGGCAGTAATGACGCTCCGGTCCAATTATCGGCTACCCCCGGGCTTGTCGCATCGAAATGGGCGCCAATCAGGATGACCCGATCAGTCTCCCCCTTTAATGTGCAGATAACGTTTGGCTGACCCTTCTTACTGACAATCTGCTCCTCCACTTCGCAAGTGGACTCGACGAATAACTGGCGCAATCGTTGATATCGCTGGCTGTTATTAGGAACGGCAAGTTGGAGCCGCTGTTCGATTAGACTGACGGGAAACGTCTCATAGCGAATGGTCTGCGCGATTGCCAGAGCGGTGAACGTAACACCAATGGCTACGGCGCGTTTCAAAGAGCGCCGTCGGCGTGATACGAGCTCCGTACCAACGGTCCCGCTTCAACGTGTGCAAATCCCATGGCGAGCCCCTCTCGCCGCAGTTCTTCGAACTCTTCTACAGGCACATAGCGAAGTATGGGCAGATGCTTGGCTGACGGACGGAGATATTGTCCAAGCGTAAGGATGTCCACGTTGTGCGCGTGCAAATCGCGCATAACCGACACAACCTCGGCGTTCGTTTCTCCCAAGCCGAGCATCAATCCCGATTTCGTGGGAATGTTCGGCCGTAACTGCTTCGCATAAGCGAGCATCTCGAGCGACCGCTCATATCGCGCGCCAAGCCGGACCTGGCGGTACAACCGTGGGACCGTTTCCGTATTGTGATTCAACACATCAGGTGACGCATCCATCACAATTTCCATTGCCGCCTGAGAGCCTTGGAAGTCAGGTACAAGGACTTCGACACGGCAACCCGGAATGCGCTCGCGAATGGCGCGGATCGTCATTGCGAATAGTTCGGCTCCGCCATCCCTACGATCGTCGCGGTTGACACTGGTAACTACGGCATAACGCAGACCCAACGCGGCGCACGCTTCCGCCACACGGCGAGGCTCATCGTAGTCCGTTTCGAGAGGAGCTCCTTTTTGCACAGCGCAGAATCCGCAGCGGCGCGTACAGACGTTGCCGAGGATCATGAACGTCGCAGTCCGACGGTTCCAACATTCGCCGACATTCGGGCAGGCAGCGCTCTCGCAGACGGTATGCAACTTCAAATCCGACACGAGTTGCTTGAGTTCCCTGTAGTTTTCTCCAACAGGAGCAGGAGCCCGCAGCCACTGCGGACGCTTCGGCGCGGATGGAACAATCGATATGAGCACTGATTCTATTTTAGCTTCGCAGCCCGCAGCGACAGCTCATCCCTGATAGCTGAGTTCGAAACACGCGGCAGATTCACCTCAAACGTGGCCATCGCACCGGTCTGCGCTGCCTTAGCCAGACCCATAGCAGTCGTCACATCAGACCGGAAGCGATCTGAAACTCCTGCGCAATGCTGGTCGAGGTCCCTTGCCAGAATGGATGCGCGCTCGCCGATAGCGAGGGGTATTTCCGTGGCCTCGACGATGGCATCCTGATCCGGCTCCGGCGTGCGCATCAAGGCTGCAAATGCCTCTGCATCGCGATTCGCGGCAGCTCTAAAGAATCGGCGATGTTCGGCAAACATCGAAGGGTCCGACTTATTCAAGCGCATCGTAAGGAGTCCTAAAGCAGCGGCCATGGCGCCCGCGAAAGCCGCCGCGCTTCCGCCGCCGACGGAGCGAGTGGGATCGGACATTTCATCCAGCACATCGTCGAGAGTGAAAGGAAGCAATTCTTCCAGACGGCTCTCAAGCACGAGCTGGGGCGCAAAATTTTCAAACTTCAAGAAATGCTCGGCAGCCATCTCAATTGCCGCCTTTGGGATCAGGCCGATAAGTTCACTACCCGCGATAGCAACGCCTTGCTTCTCGGCCAGCGCTCGAACGGCATCATAGACCACATGCGGCGGAGTTGTCCGGAAGTTCGTCAGATTCATAGACACCTGACACTGCTTGCGTGTCGCCAACGGCAGCCCGAGGGCCTTCACGCAAGGAAAGCCGCCCGAGGACTCACGGATCGTTTGCGCGATGTTTTTGGCAACAGAGACACTCTCCGTTTCGAGATTGATGTTGTAGGCGATTAGAAACTCGCGCGCTCCCACCACCGTCGCGCCCGCGGTTGGGTGACGGCCAGGACCACCGATGTCAGGCGCGAAGTGACCACGCCGAATATTCTCGAGTCGTTTCCCCTCGGGTTTACTCGCTGCGTGCTCGTAGAAGTATACCGGTATGGTGTGTTTCTTCCAGATCTCTTCACCCACGGCATGGGCAATCGCAACGCAGTCCTCCATGGTCACGCCCGAGATAGGCACGAATGGCAGAACATCGGTCGCTCCAATCCGCGGATGCACGCCTGTGTGGCCGTTTAGATCAATGAGATCGGTGGCCTTCGACACTGCGCGCATGGCAGCGTCGGCAACCGCTTCCGGAGAGCCCGCAAACGTGATGACCGAGCGATTGTGATCAGCATCCATCGATACTCCGAGAACGGCGACATTGGGCCCGCGGGCAATCGCTTCTGCGATGGCGTTTACTTTGCCTGCGTCGCGGCCTTCGGAGAAGTTAGGAATACACTCGACAACGCGTCTCACCACTCAACAGCGCCCTCTCGGTAGATGACTTGGCCTTTGCGCATAGTCAACGCGACAAGGTTCAGACCGAACTGATACGGAATCTCCCGATAGTCAGACACCCCGAGCATTATAAGGTCTGCATCCTTCCCGAAGACCAGCGATCCGATCCGAGGAGCGCTCATGACAGCAAACGCGCCGTTAATTGTGGTCGCAGTGATCGCTTCTTCAATCGTCATCCCCATATGAGTACAAGCGATAGCGATTACGGTCATCATGTTGTACGTAGCAGACACGGACGGATTGAAGCCGGAGGCCAATGCGAGGGCAGCTCCTTCATCGATCAGCATACGGGCAGGCGGCATTCGAGAGTCATAACCTTGATACGTCGGGCCCGGCATGACAACACCTATGGTTTGGCTTTGTCCGAGAACCATCGCGTCCGACTTATCGATTTGATTCAATCCGTCGATACTGGTGGCGCCCATTTCCACGGCCATACGCACGGCTCCAAGTCGCACCGACTGCTCTGCATGGATCTTGGTTTCAAATCCCAGCCGCCGCGCAGCCTGCAGCAGAAGATTCGCGTGCTCCACACTGTAACCCGATGGATCGCAAAACGTGTCAACAAATTGCGCGAGCCGGCGCGTTTTCACTTTCGGTAATACGTGGTCCCGAATCCAAACAAGATACGCCTCGAGGTTTCCTGTAAATTCGGGCGGGGGCGTGTGGGGCGTAAGAAAACTCGGAACGATACCAAACCCCGACTCGGCAAGCTGAGCGATGACTCGGAGCATTTTCATCTCTCCGGTTTCATCCAGTCCGTAACCGGTTTTCACTTCTACGGTCGTCGTTCCGTGTCGCAGGAAGCCCTGCAGATGCCTCTTAGCTTGAAATGCGAGGGAGGGTCCGGAAGTTCGACGAATGTGCTCGGCGTTGTAGGAGGCGGCGCCTTTCGAAGGTGAACGATCTCCGGAATTACGCAGATCGCCGACACGAGGTGGAGCGGCAATCAGATGCGTGTGACTATCCACAAATCCAGGCATAACGACGCGGCCACTAGCATTTATTTCTTCGGATGCTACGCGAGCTTCCGCGAGATTTTCAATTCGTCTTGTGGGACCGACGTTGGTGATTATTCCGTCGGATATCAATAGCGCTCCGTCTTCAATTACGCCCAATTGACGCATTGAATCGCCGCGGCGAGGCCCAGTTGGACCGTGCAAAGTTAAAAGCTGGCGAGCGCCTCTAACGAGTACCGTTTGCGCCATGCGTTATCTCGCGCGTGCTAAATGGAATCACACGTTAGCCGATTATAGTCATAGGAGCGACTTTTTTAAACATCATTCATAACTTTAATGCCACTTTTCATAGAAAAAGGTAAATAACGAAAGACCACAATATTAATAGTACGATGAAAACAGTAGTACTACTGCCTGTCTGACCTAACGGAAGACCACCAAAGTCCTGGATGCCGATTTCCGAGCCAGAGGCTCCGGGATACGGCTCGCCGCGAACCGAAACACGAACAACATGCTTGCTGCGCTTCAAGCCAAACACATGCCAGACGGATTCCCCGCTCTTCGCAGCCTTCTCATCGGGAAATACGTCAACCGTGCGATCAAGCCTGCCGTCGAGATACACGTCCGCTTTGCCTCCGTTTGGCAAATACGGCCCGACAACGATTGCGCCCGATCCTTCAAACTCGATCGAGGCTTCGGACCCCTTCGCTGAGCTTCGCTTCACCCGCTTGTCAGTTTGCCAGTCACCCTTCCATTGCCAGCGCGGGTCCTCGATTGCGATTCGCTCGGCGGGCGTTCCGAAATCGTCCCAGATTTCGAGCTTCGGCGGCTTGGCGGCTTGCGTCGCGATCGTCAGCACATCTCCTGATCGTTTTCCACCAGTGCTCTCCGCCAACGCAATTGCGCGTTTCAAAGTGCTGTCGACGATGCTTTCGAAGGTGAATTCTGTATAGCGAAATTTCTGCCCTGCAATTGCAGGGATGCCACTCTTCCATTCATTTGGAATGCGCTTGTATCCCAGCATTGTGCCGAGAACCCCACAGGCGTTCGACGGATTGCAGTCCGAGTCCTGACCGGCGCGGGTCGAGATCTCGAGCGTCTTCCAGAAGTCGGAATTGCCGTACAGCAATCCCAAGGCGATGTATGCGCCGTTTAGCTTGGCGTCGATGTTGAACGGTTGCTTCGCACCTTCCGGGCAAGGCTCGCGCGTATTCCACTTGCTCTCAACCAGCTTCCACGTAGCTTTCCAATCAGTGTTTTGCTTCGACCAATCGAGCACGTCGGCGATGGTCAAAGCGTAAGGACTGTTGCGTGGCAGGCAGGCGAGACCGGCCTCCACAACCTTTCTTGGGTTCGTTTCAAAGAATGCGGCCGAGTACATACAGGAGACGAAGACGCCCCCATAAATACCGTCGCCGTAGTTCATTACTCGTCCGGCTTTGTGGGCAATGTCGGTGGCCGATTGAGGCAACGCCGGCGCCATCAATCCGATGAAGTCGGCCTCGATCTGAAAGTCGATGTCATTTGCGTGGGCATTGTACTTTGGAGTTCCCGTCAGAGTCGCGGAAACCCCTCGCTTCAAGGCGCGACGCGCAGCTAGATTCGCGTGCCAGAGCGCATACTGCGCGTCCTTGAACATCGCGCCGAAATCTTCTGTCGTGGCGCCGATACCTTTGTCATCGAGGACCTTGGCGAATGTCATATCGACATACAAATCATCCTGATTCAGGGAATTGGAGATACGTTCAGGCTTCCACTCCGGTAGCGCGCCTTCGATGATTTGCTCTCGAAATCGGAACTCGGTCGGAGCGCCGAAGCTGACGCCGATCATTTGCCCTGCCCATCCACCTTCGATTTTGTCGCGGAGCTCGTCGAGAGAAATCGTCCTCGTCTTCGGACGCTGAGCCAGCACCATGAGCGCGCACATCGCCAGAACGCCAGCTATACCCAGCGTCTTTCGCATGCTGACAAGTTTATCTCCCTTGAGGCATTTTAAGGGAGGTCCAGGAGATAAATATTACCCTTCGTGGAGCCGAGCTCGAAGACAATCTGATCGTTTCTGGGTGACCAGGCGGGATAGCGTACATAGGTATCGAGTGAAGTGAAATCCGTCAGTTTTCGACGTTCCCCTGTGATTCGATCGATCCACCAGATGTTCCATGCGGCATCGCGAAATCCCGCATAGACGATGCGCCGGTTGTCCGGAGACCAGTCTCGCGACCACACTTGGCCAGGTTCCTCGACAAGCGTCTTCGACGGACCGCCGGTGGCGTCCATGATCGCCAGATGGGTGTGCTCGCCGCGATTGAGCTCGTAGGCTACCCAGCGCTCATCATAGGAGATCGAGGGGAAGCCGGCGCCTTCTCGATCGAATGTCAGTTGCCGCGGCGAACTAGCTCCGATATCCCATCGCCAGAGGTTCCCAGGTTTGCCGGTCTGATAGAGAACGAAAGTCCCGCTTCGAGAAATCCTCGGCCAGCGCAATATGCCACCTTCTTCCCAAATCTTGTGGCGCAGTCCACCTTCAATCGCATGTTGCCAAATCTCCGTGCGAGACTCTCGCTGCAGACTAAAGAAAATTGACCGGCCGTCGGCGGACCAGACCGGCTCAAACTCCGGCTCGGGTTCGGTCGAGACCGGCGCCGCGTCTGTACCGTCCGCATTGATCATCCATAAGTCAGCTTTTGTCCCGAAGCGGATCGCGCTTAAAGAGATTCGAGAGCCATCGGGAGAGAAGGTCGGGTGAATGGAACGGAATACTGCTTCCCGATACAGCGGCTTGGCCGGACCGCCTTTGACGGGAACGGTCCATAACTGGCTCGTCATGTTCGAGTATGTATAGGCAAGCCGCTTCCCGTCCCGCGACACGGCGGGAGTTCTGGGAAGGGATGAGCCCGTGCGTGCAATTTCGACCGGATCGCCCGCGCGCTCCCCAGTTGTTGGGTGGAGAGGCATGCGCCATATTCCGAAGTCACGGCTTGGGGAAAATGCAGTGTAATAGATCCACTTCCCGTCGGAACTGAGTACCGGAGTGAGAAATGTCTTCTTGTCCGCCGGAAGCATGGCTCGGACGGCTCCCGTCTGCGGATTGACCCGGTACAAGCCTGCCTGCCTCCCGGCAGATACGTTGGAGAAGACCACCACATCTCCCCTTGGACTCCAGGCCGGGAACCCATGCGTTCCCTCGGGATTGCCGGGCTGCGTCAACTGTCGTGGCGATCCGCCTTCAGCAGAAACCTCCCAGATGGTCGACATCCCATTCCCAAGAGCGTCGTTGGGGGTAACGGAGAATATTCCGGTCGACCGGAACACGATCTTCTTCGAATCGGGCGACCAAGCCGGACTCGACCCGAAATTTGTCAATTGCCGGATTTCGCCACCGACGGACGGAAGAATACATATTCCATTGCGGGCCACGGAGTAAAAAGCTATTGACCTTCCGTCAGGAGACCAGACCGGCTCCATATTCTGTTTGCCATCAGAAGTGATCCGAACTTCACGGGCGTTCGCGCGGAGTGGACGGATGTAAATCTCGAAGCGTCCCGTACGGTTAGAACTGAAAGCGAGCGTTTGACCGTCTGGCGAGAATGTAGCGCCCATATCCAAACCGGGGGATGTCGTGAACTGCATCGTGGCGCCTCCCCGAACTGGCGCCGCCACGTGTCGCCTCGGAGCAAAGTTGGTGGCCGCGATGGCCGCCGCAAGGGCGAGGCATGCGGCTCCGATCACCAGGGGAAGCCGGCGATTAGAGGAGCGCTCCGCTGGAACGGTCCGCGCCGATGGGGTAAGGTCACCGACGAACCGGTAGCCCAACGTTGGGATCGTCTGGATGTACCTGGGACTCCGAGCGTCATCGCCGAGTTCTCTTCGCAACTGGGCTACGATCCGTGTCAAGGCATTGTCCGTCACCGCCGACCCCTCCCAAACCGTGGTCAGGATCTCCTCTTTCGAAACAGCCCGGTCGCGATTTTCGATAAGGTACATCAGAACGCGGATCGCTTTTGGTTCCAGCGCGAGCACTCTGCCGGCCTTCAATACCTCAAAGGTCGAGGGCCGGACTTCAACGTCATCGAATTGAAAACACGCGGCTAAAGTCGACATCACAAATTCATCACATACTTCGCGCAAAGAATCATGGCAGCCTCACGACTCCGGCCGGCAGTTGGCACCATCCTCGGACACCATGATCGCTCCATTGCTTTTCGCTATGGTTGCTTCGACGTTGCCGTTCACTGTAAAAGAGCACGCCATCGTCATAGACAACGTATTCCTGAATGATAAGGGTCCGTTTCGTATGCTAATCGACACGGGCGCACAGTCGACGAGCGTTCTTCCTGCCACAGCAGAACGAGCCAACATACGACCGCGATTTCGGATCGAGCACGTAACAGCGTCCGGATCCCGCGTGACACCCGGCGGATTCGTCAGCATCCGAGCGGGTTCGTCGCAGGAGGACGAAGTTGAAACTATCATATGTGAGCTACCGGCGATCGCAAGTCTTATCGCTATAGACGGAGTACTCGGGCAATCGTGGCTGCAGCGATTCAACTATTCCATCGATTACGAGGCGGGAGCGTTCACAATAGGCCCAGCCGTTCCGCCCGGCGTGCGCCTTTCCTTTGACCGGCTACAGGGCCGGATCGCGATCCCAGTCCAAGTGGATGGCCGCCGCCAGATCTTGGTCGTCGACTCGGGAACGCCTACCCTTGTGCTCTTCGATGGCGGTTCGGTTGGACAACCCGTCATGATCAGGACAAACAATGGCTCTTTACAAGTCAGGCAGCACCTCGTCAGGGTGGAGATTGCGGGCATGCCGGCACGGAAGGTCAAAGCGATTCGCGCCGACACAGATTTCGGTCCGGGACTTATGCCACTTCGGATGTTTTCCTCGATCTATGTAAACAATCGCGAAAACTACGTGGTTGTAGGAGGCCGCTAGTTATTCAGCTACTTCACGCCGTCGTAGCCGGTGGGTTTACCGGCGTTCTTCTTGTACTTCGGACTGGAGGCGACGGCAGACTCCAGAGCATACATCTCCAGACTGAGTTCGGAGAACTTCTTCTTGGCGGCCAACTGCTCGGCTACATGCCAGGCGCGATCGAAGATTGCCTGCATGAACGGGTTCGAGTCTATCAAAACGTCTCCCGGAGGGAAGATCGCTAGAGCGTAGTGTCGCAGCGAAGTAGTTTCCCATGGCCTCTCGGCCACAAAGGGCA
>DASQLD010000657.1:0-36224 GCA_035630195.1 Bryobacteraceae bacterium | reverse complement strand
CACGCTGGTAGCGAGCCTCCTGCTCTTCTCTCGCCGCATCGTTCAGCTCTGCACCTTCGAACCACCAATGCTCACCGGCCAGATAGCGGACAACGGCTTCGGCCCATAGCTGATCACGATCCCGGCGCAGCGAATCCAAATCGATCCGGCCACAAGCAACCGGCAAGAAGCGCCGCCCGCCCGTTTCGTCGCGCAGATACTCGTTTTGGTTGACCGTACCGACAAATACGCATTGCCGCGGCGCCGTAATCAGCCGCCGTCCATACGGTGGACGGAAGCGGTCGCTGGAACGGCTGACGAAGGCCTTGATGCGTGAGACTTCGGATTTTGCCATCGAGTCCAACTCCGCCAGCTCAATAATCCAGGTGCCTATCGTGCTCATGGCCGCATCCTTGCTGCCAAGGTCGGCAATATCATCGGTGAACCACGGATCGCCCAGAGTCCGAACAACAGTCGACTTGAAAATACCTTGGCTGCCTTCGAGAATTAGGACGCAGTCCGCCTTGCAGCCGGGTTGATAGATTCTCGCTATCGCCGATATCAGCCATTTCGCGCCAACAGCGCGTACATATTCCGAGGGATCGACCCCCAGGTACAATGTGAGCCAATCATCGATGCGGCCAATGCCGTCCCATTCAAGCGAATCCAGATGATCGCGAACGGGATGATAGCTGTGATCTCTTGAAACAGTTTCTACCGCTTTGGCGACCTCGCCATCCTTCACCTGAATACCGTGGCGTTGCATCCAGTTGGTAGCTAGCCGGTCATCTTGCTCGGTCCAAATCGTGACCTTTCCCCATGGAGTGTCCCGCGTCGTTGTCACAGCCATGGCGAATTCATCGAATGCCAGTAGGCCGCACCATTCGGGCGCAAGCCGCAGAGCTGTGATCGCGTTGGCGAGATTGGCAAGGGCCTTGCCCCTGTCGCTGATCATCAGCTCTTTGCGCCATTCGTACCGAATCGCGTTGTTTAGAACCGCACGACCCTTTTCGGGTCCGAACAGATAGAGGTAGTCATCGATGCCATTGACTCCTGTGGCTTCCGGCAATTCGGCCAGCCAGACTTCCGCGCCACGGCGCGTTAGCTCGGCCGCCAACAGCCTGCGCGCCGCACTGACAGAAGGGTTGGTGGCGGCATTGGCATCGAACAAAATCGTCACCTTGCGATTCGTCCAGGCGATACGATCTAAGTCCGGTATCACGCCCTTTTCAGGTACGTGCTTTCCCTTGGCATTCACGGTCGTGCCGACAGTGCCGCGCCAATTCCAGACACCGGGCAATGCGACTGCAAGAAAGGCAGGCGTTCCACTTCCGTTCCCCGATTCGCCGGCCAGCCGACACAACGATAGTCCTTTCTTTTCACCTTCGGTTATGACAACCGGGATCCGTACATCACTAAGCAAATCGAGCGGACAGGACGGCGGAAAGTAGAGCCGGTTGCGAGCACCCCATGGAGTCGCGTATCGTTGGGGTTTTCCGCTGGTGTCAACCGGCGGATTATCCAGGCGAATCCGGTCGAGCACACCCCGGTGCTCTCCCGGCATGCGGTACTCAAATACAGTGCCGCTGCAATCTCCACAGGCGCTGCTCCTGCCAAGCAGCTCCTGGCCTTCTATCGCGGACACACGGTAGATGCCCGCGGCGTCGGCAAGCTCCCGTGTGATCCACGAGCGCTCCAGATTGGCGTAATCTTCGCTGGTGAGCTTCATTGCGCACACTCCAGGCATCGTTGTGCCACTGGCGTCCGCTCCCGTGTGGAGCGGAATCGTTTACATTGGGACTGACCAGATCGACACTCCACGCGCCGGACAGTCTGCGAGACCTCCGGCCTTTCTATCTGGCAGGTACGCTCCTCTGGAAAACCAGGACGCTGTACCAGAACGTACCAACAGTGGATTATCTGGCTCTTTTAGCGCTTTCGGTGCTTTTCTGGAATCAGTAAATTACTGATATCTCTAAATAAGATGTAGTTCGCGTCGGTACATGAGCGGACAGAGGGAGATACCCGCTTTCTGGTTGCGCTAACTACAGCCACTCCGATCAAAGTGTAATTTGGGGGGCAAAAGTTCGAAACGTATCCAGACTGGGGAGCCAGCTAACAACTTCTTTCTACCTACCTCACATGCCGAAACGGTTCGACTCGTGGCGGGCAAACGCAATATCAGGGTTGAGATCGAACCTCGCTGGGGACTCTCCTCGTTCTCTGGTTGACACGTTCTTTTTGGTTGAGTCCACCATGGACGACCAAGCGTTAACGCCAACTTCGATCGGTTTTGCAGAACCGGGCCACACGGCGAATACCCGCACCACGTAAGTCTGCTGGCGCTATACCCACTTCTCGTTAGCGATCCCGGGTCCGAACCACATTCCTCGGCGTAGACCTGCGTGAATTCCGCGAAGACATTTGCGCCGAGCAATAGACGCATACACGCTTCAAATTCTTAAGGGCAAATGGCAGCCTTGTCGCGAAAGTCGGATAGCTCCAATACAGCGTTTTGCTCGTTACCTGGGTTTAGCAACTACGCACAAGCTTTATCAGCAAAATGAGCGCCCCGCAAAGCGCCAAGACCTTTTGACTGTCTTATCGCCTATGCGAGGATATGCCTCATACCTCTCTCCCGAGAGATGTTCTGAACTTCCAAGCTGCATTGTGTCCAAGCTGCATTGTCCCTTCCTCGTGAGAGCAGTGATTCAATAACAGATCGTTTAGGCACTATTGTTCCCGAGGCGACGAGCCGGTGTCGCCGGTAGTCCTGACTAGTCGACCTTACGGCAGCCGAGTTTGCCACATCCCGCAGTTTCACAATCCATAACTTGGTAGTTCAGCTGGTTACTTACCTGAAGGGTGCATCGTTCCTTGTCGGCACTTTGAGACAGAAGCGCTAGATCCCGAACGTCAACTCTACCGTCGATATTCACTTCACATCTGCTTGGCCCGAGGGAGGCGAGTCTTGAGACCTTCGTGTTCTACGATGTAGATCCCCGCCTCCCCAGACGATGCCGAGGAAGCCGCCACAGCCGGCGTGTCAGCGTCTGCTGATTAAGCGCAGTAATGTACGCCGTGGGCTCGAAACAACACGTTCAAACCTGTAGTCTCTTCGGTGTGAAGCGCGTTCCAAAAAAATGGTGGCACTGGGGCTTGTTTGGGTTCGCTCTGCTGCTTACGATCGAAGCGGTACTGCTGTGGTCGAAGTGGCCTTTTACCAGGGAACGCCTGACCGTCAGTCTGGAGAGGGCGACCGGGAGCAAGCTTCGAGCGGCGCGCTTTCGCATGACGTTTTTTCCCAGCCCCGGCTGTGTCCTAGACGATGCCGTATTTGAGCGCGATGGAGCAGTGGCGCCGCTTGCTCGCATGCGCCAGCTCAGCGTCCGAGGTTCATGGGCGGCAGTACTCATGTTTCGGCACCATCTGGCTGAGATGCAGCCGGAAGACCTTCGCGTGTCCATTCCGGAGAAGGTTCCACCCGCGATGCGTCTACACCCGCCGGCGAAGCACGAAACGGCTGTAGGTGAGTTCGTCGCGGACGGCGCGGTACTTGATGTGCGTGGGTTGACGTTCCGGTTCCGGCGATTGCGGCTGCACGATCTCTCTAGAACCTCCCCCATTCGCATGGAGGTGGACGTCACGATACCCCACCCATCCGGCACCGTGCAAGCATCCGCCGTATTCGGCCCATGGAAGGGAGCAGCGTCGCCGCTTTCGGGCTCATTCACCTTAACAGGCGCGGATCTGTCGAAGTATGAAGAGTTGGAGGGAATCCTAAGGGGATCCGGGACGTTTCAGGGCACGTTAGCAGCGCTGGGCGTGAGGGGTCAAGCCGATCTGACAGCTTTACGAGTCCGCCGAAAAGGTCCAGCGACTGCTGTTCATGCCGACTACGCAGCCACCGTAAACGGAACTACCGGCGAGACTCTACTGGAACAGGCGGACGTCCAGTTCCTGCGGAGTCGTATAACCGTGTCCGGGTCCATAGGTAAGACTACTACGCTTGACTTTGACGGCCGGCCTGGTCGTGTAGAGGATTTGATCCGTGTGTTCGCAAGCAGTGATGAACCAGGCATGCGTGGACCGATCTCTTTCAGGGCGCGAGTAGTCCTGCCGGCCGGCCACGCGCCGTTCCTCAGGCGCGTGCTGTTGGATGGCAGCTTTGGCATCGACGATGCGCAGTTCAAGCGGCGCACACAGGACAAGATGGAGAAGCTGAGTTCCCGTGCCCGCGGCCAAGATAATGACGTGCCGCCCGCCGACATCGATTCCGACGTGCAGGGACATGTACTGCTGAGGGACGGCGTGGCGCGGTTAGATCATGTGCGCCTTCGTGTGCCAGGAGCAGTCGCTAAGGGCGGTGGCACGTTCAATCTGATCACAAAGCGGGTGGATTTGGGCGGAACAGTGACTACCGACGCCACGTTATCAGAAGCTGCCGGCGGGGGTATCAAGTCGTTTCTCCTAAAGCCGCTGAATGTGTTCTTTCGGGACAAGAAGAACGCTGGAGCGGTGCTGCCAGTCAGCATTACCGGAACTTATCCGCACGCTAAAGCGCAGATTTCGCTCACAGGCAAGCGTTGAACCGAACACCGCAAGTCGGCGGAATGTACTGTTCAATGCCGTACAGACCGTGGCTCCTGAGTTCACCCGCATGCCCTCACAGTGAAAGGCCTCTTATTTCATGAAAGGAACGGTTAGTTTTTGCATCTGAAAAGGACATGAGATGGCATCACGTACGGATACCTACCGCTAACACTTGTATTCGCACGCTCCGTGAGAGCGCGAATTCAAAGCTGGGGATGCTCTTAGCCGCAACGGGCATATTGGTGGTCGCGTGGGCACAGAACCCGCCACCCCGTCCTCAACGCGATGCCGTTGCAGATGCGCAGCAACCATCCTCAGCCCCGCGTAGCACCCGGCCCGAGCAGCAAAAATCCGCGCATGACGAATCCGGGATATTTGTTGACCTCAGAGCACCTGCCTCCTCTCCGGTGTTGAAAACCCAGCCCAAGGAAGGCAAGATTTCAGGATTTGACTTCGCTCGCGATCCGCTCAACTCCGACAGGCCACATCAAAACCCTGAAGAGATCATGAAAAAGGAGATCGCGAACAAGCCGAATATAATGGCGGCTCAACGAAAACTCCTGGAGAGCCGTTACAATCTAGAACCCAAGTTAGATACTCAGGCGAAGATGTCCCGCGGGAAGCCTCTGGTCGTAGGTCCCACAGCCCGACTGCAGGGTGGCATGACATGGCAACAGATTGGTGAGTTGAGTCCAGACGCTATCAAGCAGCGTGGCATCTTCCCTTATCCAGCCCTTCCCCACCCTCTGCATGCGAATGGCGGCCAGGTTTTTCCAAAGATGCAGATCGACCTCTTTCCCCGCCTAGAGCGCTTCGATGTGGACTTTGATCTTCCCGAGGCTTTCCTCCCAGAGTTCCCGCCGGCGATCTTCCTAAGTAATCGGCCTGAGCTGGGTGATGTATCGCGCGGCGAAGTTGTTTCGATCAACAACTTCTACAAGCTGTTTAAAGACATACTCACGCCCGTACAACTCGACGGTCTGCAGATGTTGTTGACGCCGTTTCCGCAAGAGGAATTCAACCCTACCGACGATCGGAAGACGCGCGAAGCGAGTCTTGGTGTTACCTGCCTAGACTGCCACGTGAACGGACATACAACAGGCCAGTTCCACCTCAGCCCTGACATACGTCCTCAAGAGCGACGGTTCCGCCTAGACACAACCAGCCTGCGTGGCGTGTTCAACCAGCAGATTCACGGTTCTAAACGCAGCCTCCGATCAGTGGAAGACTTTACAGAATTTGAGCAGCGCACAGCTTATTTCAATGGCGATCCAATACATGCTGTGAAAAAGGGAATGATCATTCTAGATCGCGTTCGCGTCAGCCACATGGCGCAGTTCCAAAACATGCTCGATTTTCCGCCAGCGCCGAAGCTCGATCCTGTCACCGGTCGCCTGGACCGAACTAAAGCCACTGCGAGTGAGACTCGAGGCGAAGAGGTGTTCTTCGGGAAAGGCAAGTGTGGGAGCTGTCATGCCGCCCCCTTCTATCTTGATCATCAGATTCACGATCTACATGTTGAGCGTTTCTTGAAGGACGAACCGGGAGATGGACCGATCAAAACATTCACGTTACGCGGCATCAAAGACAGTCCGCCGTACTTGCATGATGGGCGTCTGCTCACGTTGGAGGATACGGTTGAGTTCTTCAATATTGTTCTGCAGTTAAAGCTTGCGCCTCAGGAGAAGCAAGATCTAGTAGCGTTTATGCGCCAGCTATGAGTGGTTCGAGGCTCTACTTGCTTGTGAACGCCGGCCAAATAGCTCGATCCGATGACCGGGCCGCTATCTTACTACGGCGTTGCGGCGCGCGCTAAGCACTCATTCAATGCTCAAAAGAACGCTCCATCATTGAATCGCTTTTCAAGCCCGAGGAGCAAGCAACTCGCTATATAAGCGGCATCTGTTAATGGGGGGGACAACATTTGATCCTCCCAGCCATGTTGCACCAGTGCGTGCATTCGCCAAACCTGCTATCAAGGGGCTGTAGCTGGCGCACTATTATTGGCAAAACAACACTGCAGATACATGCCGGTGTTCTCGAACATACATAAGTTACGGCGCGTCAGGCGAGAGGTAGTTTGAACCACGCTATTGGCGAGCCAACCGAGCTTCGAGTCCCTATAGCCAAGCAACCCCCTCATCCGCTCTCTCAGTTAGCCGGCAATTTGCCCGACACACGACTGCGGTGGTCTTCATTGATCCTACAGCACGACTTCCGAAGCCGAACCTAACTGATCACTTAAAAAACATCACGGCCCGCAGTTGTGCATCAAAAGCGCGTGCGCACGAGTGGTGGGCCGGCGTTCGGGACGGTCGTGTCGCTCGAGTTAGCCCGGTTGAGCTCAACGGACCGTGCACGCGTATACACCGTTCGTCACGGCC
Source organism: Bryobacteraceae bacterium (assembly GCA_035630195.1). Lineage (GTDB taxonomy): Bacteria > Acidobacteriota > Terriglobia > Bryobacterales > Bryobacteraceae > DASQDN01. The sequence goes on along the minus strand of DASQLD010000657.1, from coordinate 29,268 downwards.
GACGACGTTGGTCTTCGATATGAGCATCTACAACCGGCGCCTGATGGGCTTTCGCATGCCGACTTCGATCCGCTCGGAAACCACAGCGCAATCCTTATGGATGCGAAAAGCCCTGACTACACAGAGAATTTCCACTGTCAGAGGTAGCCAACACCATCAGCATCCCCAAAACCGATGAGACGTGGGAGGAGTACCAACATGCCGACGAACGATTCGACTCGAGCCGAAAATTCGCTGCAGCAACTCAGTCCCTTCCAGTTGAAGGACGAACTGATTCGCTACGCTCAGGATCAAACTCGAAGCAAAGCTGCTACGCACAAGTTCCTCAATGCCGGTCGAGGCAACCCAAATTGGATTGCGGCCACGCCGCGCGAGTCGTTCTTCCTGCTAGGGCAGTTCGCGCTGTCAGAAGCACGGCAAACCCGTGACGAAGGTAGTCTCGCCGGTATGCCTGCCGCCACCGGTGTCGCCGGTCGTATGCGCGCCTTTCTCGACGCAGGCGTGGCGACTCCCGGCGCCGCACTTCTGCAGCGTGGAATCGACTACGCCACGTCGACTCTCGGGTTCGACGCTGATGCGTTTGCCCATGAGCTCGTCGATGCAATCATCGGTGACAACTATCCCGAGCCGGATCGGATGCTAGTCCATGCCGAGAAGGTTGTCCATCGTTATCTCATCAAGACGATGTGTGACGACCGTTCCCCCGGCGGCACGTTTGATTTGTTTGCGGTGGAGGGTGGCACCGCGGCAATGTGCTACGTCTTCAAGAGCCTGTTCGAGAACCGCCTGCTTCGGCAAGGCGACACCATCGCTTTGGGCACGCCGATCTTCACGCCGTACATTGAACTCCCGCGGCTTAGCGACTATGGACTCAATGCGATCGAAATCAACCAGAGCGCGCTCACCGCCGATGGGCGCCACATGTGGCAATACCCGGACGAGGAGATCGCCAAGCTGGCTGATCCGGCAGTTAAGGCGTTCTTCCTGGTCAACCCGTCTAACCCAGCCTCGTACGCCATGCATTCCCACACGCAGCAACGAATCGTCGATCTGGTGAAGAATAAACGCCCGGATTTGATTATTCTCACCGATGACGTGTACGGAACATTTGCCGACGGGTTCCGATCGCTGGCCGCCGACCTGCCGCATAACACCATTCTGGTCTACTCGTACTCGAAGCACTTCGGCTGCACCGGCTGGCGGCTGGGTGTGATCGCGCTGCACCAGGACAACGTGCTTGATAAGGCGCTGGCCCGGTTGCCGGTGGGCGATCGTGCCGCATTGCATGAGCGTTACCAGTCTCTCAGCACGACGCCCGAACGGATTAAATTCATCGATCGCCTGGTTGCCGATAGTCGGGATGTTGCGCTGAATCACACCGCTGGACTTTCCACGCCGCAGCAGGCGCAGATGGTGCTGTTTTCACTATTTGCGCTGCTCGACAAGGACGACGCGTACCAAGCCCGTTGCCGCGAACTGGTGCGCCAACGTCTTGCATCGCTCGGGAGGGGGATGGATATCGCTATACCTGACGATCCTCTGCGTGTCGGCTACTACCTCGACATCGACTTGGCTGTGTGGGGTCGCGCCGCATTTGGCGATGAGTTCAACGCGTATGTCGACGCCCATCACAATCCTCTCGAAGCCGTCATCGCACTGGCGAAACGATCGGGGACTGTGCTGCTGAACGGAAGCGGTTTTGACGGCCCGCCGTGGTCAGTTCGGATCTCGCTCGCAAACCTGAACGCAGATGCGTATGAGGCCATAGGCCGTGACCTGAAAGAGCTGATGAGTGCGGCGTTCGAAGAGTGGCGTCGGTCGCGAAGAAGTGGCTCATGAAACCAAATAACTCGCACAGAACGGCCATCGCCGTCCTGCTCGTATTCTTTGCCGGCAGCTTGCCCGCGCAAGTCAAGGCACGAATCAAGATCCTTGCAACGGGAGGCACCATCGCGGGCGCTGAAGATGCCAGCGGCTACGGCTATAAAGCCGGCGCCTTCAAGGTTGAAGATCTCGTCAAGGCGGTTCCCCAAATCGGCGGTCTGGCGCAGTTGAGCGGCGAGCAGGTAGCAAGCATCGGCAGCCAGGACATGAACGACAAGGTTTGGCTAACGCTCGCGGGACGCATCAACCAGGTGCTGGCGGAGCCGTCTACCGACGGAGTCGTTATAACCCACGGCACAGACACGATGGAGGAGACAGCATATTTTCTCAATCTCGTCGTCAAGAGCGAGAAGCCGGTGGTGCTGGTCGGGTCGATGCGACCCCCGACGGCCATTAGTCCGGACGGTCCCGCGAATCTGTATGACGGTGTGGCAGTGGCTGCGGATTCGGTGGCGCGTCGCCGGGGTGTGCTCGTCGTCCTCAACGACGAAATCCACAGCGCTCGCAACGTTACGAAAACGAACACCACCAGTCTGCAGACATTCGTAAGTCCGAATCGGGGACCCGCCGGGTTCGTGCACACCGGCAAGATCGCCTGGTTTGAACCCATAAACGACAAGAGGCACACTACGCGGTCCGACTTTTCCGTTCAGGGCGTGACCACTCTGCCGCGTGTCGATATCCTGTACGCCCATTCGAACATGCAGGCGGACTTAATCGAGGCTGCGATCAAAAACGGCGCAAAGGGACTGGTGATTGCCGGCGTGGGTGACGGCAACATGTCGCAGGCTGCCCTGGACACGCTCGCGGCGGCTGCCAAGAAGGGCATCGTTGTCGTGCGCAGTACACGGCTGGAGCGCGGAATGGTGCTGCGGAACAACGAAGTGGATGACGACAAGATGGGGTTCATTGCCTCGGGCGAGCTGAATCCACCCAAGTCGCGCGTGCTGCTGCAACTGGCGCTGATGAGCACTACGGATGTGGCCCGCGTTCAGAAGATTTTTGACGAATACTAACGGCTTGGTTGATTGATGAGCACTTTTTTTCACTTCCTGCAGGCTGAGCCTTTCGTGGCGCTCTTCGGCGTTCTGGTGCTGGGCATGACCCTGGGCAAATTGTCGATCCGAGGCATTTCGCTCGGTTCAGTGGTCTGCATTGTCTTTGTGGGTATCCTGCTCAGCATTGGCTCGTACCGCAGCACAGGGGTCGCGCTAGCGCTTCCAGACGTCATTAAGACGATCTTCTTTAACATCTTCATTTTCTCGCTGGGCGTGAAGATCGGCCCGCAGTTCTTTGCAGGTCTGCGACGCGACGGCTGGCATATGGTCACGATCGGCATCATCGTCGCAGCGCTTGCCCCTGCGATTAGTTACCTGCTTGGAAAGCTTTTCAATCTTCCGCCCGGAGCCGTTGCGGGGTTGCTGGCTGGTTCAAATAATTCGTCAGCCACATTTGGGGCCGCTTCTTCTGCGCTTCAGTCGACCGCCTTCCACCCTCCCACTGGAGTTTCAGCGGAGAGTGTGGCGGGAATGCTGTCGGCCTCATTTGCGTTGTGTTATGCCGCGACTCAGGTCCAATTCGTTCTCTTTATGAAGCTCCTCCCGAAACTCGCCGGGATCGACGCACCGAAGGCTGCGCGCGAGTTCGAAGATGCGATGCGCGGAGAGCGCTCGTCTCCGCTTCCAGGGACCGTCGAAGCGGCCGACTCGTTCGACTCGTCCATCGCCGTTCGCGCATATAGCGTGCCAGAGACAAACGTCGCCGGCCGGACCATCGGCGAGGTCCGGAAAACGGCGCCGGGCATATCCATCGAACTCGTGCGGCGAGGGACCGAATGGCTTTCTCTTGATGACGACACAGCCCTTGTCGCGGGCGACGAAGTTGTCATCAGCGCGCCAGTGGAGAGACAGGTGCGGGTGAGAGAAGTACTGGGGCCCGAAGTTCCCGACGCTGAGGCGCGTGCGCTAAGGCCGTTGCACACCGTGGACGTGGTGATAGGCAGGGACGAAGCCGAGGGTCAGCCGTTATCCGGACTCCTTGCCCAGAATGGACCCGGGCTGTTTCCCAACGCGGTGTTTCGAGTGGGCGTCGAACTCCCGCCCGCGGCCCCGCTCAAGAAGGGCGACGTGATTCGTGTTACTGGAACCGATTCGCGCATTGCCAGTCTAGGAAAGCACGTCGGTCAAGTAGTACGGTCGACGCATACCTCGGATGTGCTGACGCTGGCGTTGGGATTGCTCACGGGAGCACTCCTCGGAACGATTCCTGTGCCCCTATTCGGCGTAAGGATCAGCTTTGGTGCGGCCGCGGTGCTTATTGTGGGGATCGTGTTCGGTTGGCTCAAAACCAGGCATCCTGCATTCGGTGGTCCGATTGCCGAGGGCGCGCGAAGTCTGATGGAGGAAATGGGATTGAACGTATTCACTTCAGCGCTGGCGATCAACTCGGGATTGGCAGTCTATCAGGTGGCGACCAACGGCCCGATCTGGCAACTGCTGATCGCCTCACAAATCGTGAGCCTGTTTCCCGAACTCGTAGCATGGTGGGTGGGACGTCACATACTCAAGCTGAATCCGGCGCTTCTCATGGGCGCTGTCGCCGGAGCGCGTCAGAATACCACTTCCATGCGTGCGGCGCAGAAGGAAGCGCGGTCCGCCGTGCCTGGGATCGGATACCCCGTGCCTCTCGCCATTGCGACGATCACATTATCGGTCGTGGGCTATTTCTTTGCGCTGTTTGCCTGAGGACAAACGCTCGCGAATGCGGCGTTAGCGCCTATGCGTTGCTCTTCATGCTCTGACAGAATGGATAGCCGACGGGGCCGCCAAGCGCTCGCCGGTTGAAGGGGGATCTCATGAAGCGAGTCCTGTTGCTGGGCTACAAGCCAGAGACTGTGGATTTTTCGGACCCTGCTATTCCACCAGGCATGACCGCCGAGAAGGTTCACGCTGGGCTCGCCGTCGCGATGAGGCAGTTCGCCGAGCGTGGATGGGAAGCCGATCTGGGTTTAATCCGGCCTGATGAAACCGCTGGGGCCGAAGTGGAGCGTTTACTGTCATTCAAGAGCTACGATTGTGTCGTGGTCGGAGCGGGTATGCGCTTGCCCCAACGTGGCCTTGTCGTATTCGAAATTGTCCTCAACGCTATTCATAAGGCTGCCCCAAGCGCAGCGATTGCCTTCAACACGCGACCCGATGACAGCGCGGATGCTGCCAGCCGATGGTTAACGGACGATGGTTAACGGACGGCAATCGGGCTGTCTAGTCCGCCATTGATATCAACTCTAGGTCTGTTTGTCCGACGGCATTCCGCATTGTTTTCCTGGGTCGTGAGGAAGTCGCCCGTTCGCTTCAGCGGCAGCGAATCGGCAGAATGGGACGCAAAATGAAAAGATACTTCTCCACGAACCTAGCGTCTAGGCGCTATGCTCTCAAAGAACGATTTTTCACCCGCAGACTGGAACACGATCAGGGAACTGCCCCCTCTGGTCGGATTCGCGACATTACTGTCGGGCTCGAGCGGACTGGGGACCGTGAAAGAATCCATGGCCATTGCCCAGCAGATTCTCGAAGGACAATCAAGCGACCTTGGTTTCATACGTGATCTTTCCAATCGTACTGAGATGCAAGCAGCGCAGACCTCTATCCGCGAAATGTTGAGTGGCTTAGGCGCCGAACTCTCCTCGGATCGAATGAAAAGCCTGACTCTGGAACGGGTGGCGAACGGGTTATCCGTGCTTGGCTCCAAAGCGAGTGCGGATGAGGTTTCTCAATATCGCCAATGGCTCTATACGATTGCTGAGAACGTGGCAAAAGCCGCCAAGGAAGGAGGCTTCCTGGGTTTTGGGGGAACGCAAGTCAGTGAAGGTGAGCAGAAATTCTTGAATGAACTTCGAACCGCCCTTCAGATCACAGCTAAGACCACATAGGCCTTGTCTTCGGGTTTTCCCAGTCTCCAACATGCCACGCCAGCTTGATACCTACCAGTCTGCGACAACGACAGGTTTGCCTATCAAATTCTTGATGAGGTCCTGCGGCCCGAGGCCGATAGCCCAGGCAGGAGATCAACCTCAGAGCCGAAAGGCTATCCAGCATGGAATCGCTCGTCGCACGCTTCACAAATGACTTCCGCGATTTCCTGTCGGGTGGCCGCTCAGCCAGACTTCGAAAGCGGAGCGGAACACTCCCGCGGACTGCGGGAAGGCGACTGAAACAACCGAGCCAGACGAACGATCGAGGGCAATGTAAGCAGCGAATTATGCCCGGCTAAAAACCGGGCTGCTCAAAGTGCCCGTACTGTCGGAGAACGATTCTTCCTCGATTCCCAACGACCGAAGAATACTCAGATACATGTTCGACATCCGCGATTCGCCCTCGCGCCAATAGATTCCGTGTTTCAGGCCCATGTTGGCGCCGCCGGCGAGCAGAGTCGGGAGGTTGTGGGAGTTGTGAGTGGTACTCGCTCCGCTTCCGAACAGCACGATCGTGTTGTCGAGCGCGCTTCCGTTGCGGTCCTTGTAGGAATTCATCCTATCGAGGAAATGGGCAATCTGTTTGCTCAGGAATAAGTCATACTTGGCGAAATCCGCCTGTCCGTCTTTATCCGTTGCGTGGGAGAGATTGTGGTGAGTCTTGGAGAGACCCAGTTTCAACGGGAAAGTATCGCTGATACCCATTCCATCTTCGCGGTTAAGCATGAACGAGACGGAGCGGGTGATGTCCGCATCGAATGCAAGGGCAATCAGATCGAACATGTTGCGGTAATACTCGGCCGGGTTACCTTCATTCGTCGCATCGAGGTTCAAATGCGAATAATCTTGCTTCTTCAGCGGAATATCGATCCAGCGCTCGGAGGCGACGAGCCGCGATTCCATTTCATTAAGCGTGCTCAGATACTGATCCATACGTTCGCGGTCAGTCTTGCCTAGTTTTGCGTCGAGCGATTTTGCGCTGTCTGCTACCGCGTCCACCAACTTAATTCGATGTTGGAGGTGTAGCCGCTCTGAGGACTGCGAAGGATTGTCGCCGCGGAACAGCCGGTCAAAGATGCGACGAGGATTGTTCTCAGCCGGTATGGGCCTACCATCGACGTTATAAGAGATGGTGCCGGTTCGCGAGAGAAAGCCCGTTCCGGCGTCGATCGAAAGGACCAGCGAGGGTTGCCTGCAGAACTGCTTGGTGTGCAGAGCGACTACTTGGTCAAGACCGACTGAGTTGAACGTTCCCGGCTTGGGATTGTGCAGCGGGGCGCCGGTCAGCCACATGTCCGAACAAATATGCGGATCGGCTTTAGGGCCGTTCGGGTGCATCATCCCGCCCATGAAGCTCAATTGCTTGCGGAAAGGCGTCAGGGGTTCTGTCGATTTGCCGAATACGAAGTCGGAACCGCTGCCGTTGGGAAACCAGCTCCACTCGTTAATACCGTGATCGCTATTCGGCAGCGACATGCCGTTGGCCGTGTAAATAGCACAGAAACGGCGCGGAATCTGGTCCGTTACTTCGGCGCCCATGGCGTCGAGAACCGGCAAAGCCAGAGAAACGCCCACGCCTTTCAGGAAAGCGCGACGATCAAGCTGAAGGGAACGATTCATGGGTTCTCCTGATTCCGTATCCGTTACTTTTCGAGGAAGATTTTGCTGTTTACGACGTACCGGATCATGTCCTTCATCCGGTAGCCGTCGGCCTTCAGTTTCAATCCGTCCCGTTTCATGTAGTCAAGTTCATTGTATGTCGGCGAGCGGCCCGCTGCATAGGTCGCCAAATGCTTCAGCACACTGAAGGCCACCTGGTCGATTCGGTCTTCCGCGAGGTAGCGTTTTAGATCGTCCATACCGGAGACAACCGTTTTATCGGGAAGGGTTGATGTTGCGTCTACCGGCTGCTGCTTCCGCCGTCCACCGGCGTCATATTCCTCGAGCGCAACACCCCAGGGGTCGATCTTCAAATGACACTGCATGCAGGCGGGCACACTGCGATGCTGCTCTAACCGCTGTCGCAGAGTCAGTCCTTTCTCATCGGCCTTAAGGGCCGGCACGTTCGGCGGAGGGTCGGCCGGAGGCTCGGCGATGATCTTACGTGCGAGCCACGCGCCACGCTTCACTGGGTTCGATTCGCGGCCGTCCGACAGTCCGGCAAGGATCGCCGGCTGCGTCAAGACACCGCCCAAGTCGGGCCTGCTATGGGGAATGGCGACGAATTTGAACCCGCTTTCTGTCTTGTCGGGGAGGTCGTAGTAATTCGCAACCGCCTCATTGGCGACGATGAAATCGGAGGAGATCAGATTCTTCACCGACAGATTGTTCCGGATCAGATACTGAATGAACTCGATCGGCTCCTGCTTCAACTCGGTTCGGGTATCCCGAGTAAGTTTTGGATACCGCTTTCGATCTGCTTCGAGTACCTGAAACTTATCCAAACTCAGCCACTGCGACGCAAATTCACTTACGAATCGGGAGAATCGCGCATCTGCGATCATTCGGTCCACTTCGGTATCGATCTGCTTTGCCAGTAATCCGCTCGATGCCAACTGCAGGGTTTTGCGATCCGGCGGCCCATTCCAGAGGAAGTAGGAAAGCTTGGAGGCGAGTTCATAGCCATCTACCGGCTCGGGCCCCGGAGCCGCGCTAGTCTCCACCAGAAACAAGAATTGAGGCGACGTCAATACAACCAACAGCGCGTCCTTAACGGAGTCCTGGAAATTTCGGCCGTTGCTCTGCGCCTTCGCATAGACGTCCATCAGGGATGATTCTTCTGCGGCGGTCACTGGACGACGGTAAGCGCGCGTGGCGAACGTATGCACGATCTTTCGTGCCCAAGCCTGTTTGTCGCTTTTACGCTCGAAATCCACGAAGATGCTGCTGTGCGATTTGGGCGGCCACACGTCGTGATACGGTCCCTCGAACTCAACGGAACGAATTACGAGGCGTGGCATGTCACGACCGTCCGTATACTCGCTCCGAACCGCGATTTCGCGGATACCGGCAAGATAGTTCACGTTGTCTTTTTCGACATGAGGACTTGGAAAATCGGTGATCGTCCCCTCGAACACGTACTTCGAGAGTTGATCGCTCGTCACGGTCTGCGGAGAGCCGACGGGGCCAAATGTGCTGCCGCAATCGCGTCGCAGTCCTAGGTGAACCCCAACTCTCGGCTGCCGCTTCTCAAAAGTCAGGAACTGCTTCGCGATTTCGTTCCCGGCTGGCAGCGGAGTCAACACGACACGATCAAGATCTTTCACGTCATCGTATTTAGTGCTGATTTGGAGCGGTCCCGCCCCCAAGCGGAGTACCACAAACGCGGGCTGCTGCAAGAAGCCGGAGAATTCCCGCTCCCCCAACTGAAGGGTCATATTTGGCTGCGGCGGCCTTCGGTTCGCACGGGGCCGTTCGGCCGGGGCCTTGATTAACTGCTTCCCAGGTTGAACCAGCGCCTGGATCTCAGCAGGCTCCAACGGCCGTCGATAAAGCCGCACGTCTGCCAGATCGCCCCGAAACGGCTGAGCGCCGGCAAAGTTGCCGATCTGCAGATCCGCCTTCGGATCGTCAAACTGGGCCGCTCCCAGTTCCTCTTTCGCTACCAGGTTGCCGTTGACGTACACCAGCGTTTCATTTCTGCCTCGGCGCAACACTACCGCCACATGCTGCCAGGAATCTGCGCGAATTGCTCCCGGACGAGACGATACGATTCCGTTCGCTTCGTCGGTCTGGCCGTATGTTCGGAATCGCAACGCCCCACGCGGGTCTGTTAGTTCCAAAGACCAGCCGAGCATCCGGCCTGAGCCGGCCAAGCTTACGATCGCGGACCTTTCGAGCTGTTGTTTAGGGTGAATCCAGGCTGCCACCGAAAAGTCGCCTTCGCCAAGATGCCTTCCGTCATCCGTAGGCATTGCGCTTCTGGGGATTACCAGCGAATCGGTCCCACCGTCTAGCGATGCCGCCTTGCCGACGGGCGAGTCGACGATTCGGCCTTTACCCTCGATCCGGCCGGCCAGGTCGGTCGCCGTTGTCATGGGCCATGTTCCGGCCAGTCCTTCGCTCAGGCGCGAGCTATCCGGGGCAGGCGTCTTGCTATCTGCCGTATAAACGTCAACTTGGTAAATTCCCGCTTTGGGAATCGTGACCGTTCCCGGAGCTTTTGCTACGTTCCAGACAACGCCACTGTTCGTCTGCGCCTGCGCGCCCGGGTCTAGCAGGAGACCATCGTTGTATTTGGCCGCGGAGACGGTAACCCGAAAGCGGCCTTCGTCGGGCAATTCACGCAAGGAGATTTTGAAATTTGCTTTGGGACCGTACGTTCCGTCCTCATCGAACATCTCCTCGGTGGGAATTGCGGGCCTTAACAATAGTCCTTGCGGGACCGTGCCGTAAGCGCTTCCTTTGGGATATCCGCCGCTTCCGCGCATGTCGGCAAATACGGCGTGATAGATGCTGTCATAGTCGCGCCAGCCGCGTACAGTATCGTTCCCTCGATAGCCTTCAATGAAACGGTATTTCGTCCGCATGAAGAAAGGTTCAAAGCCGAAGGGCTTAGGGGGCGTCAACTGTGTCACCAGAACGTCAGAGTTATCGAGTAGCTGGCTGCCCGCGCCGAGGACCAGCTTCTCAAGCAATGGAGCAGGATTCACTCCTCTTCCCAGTTCAACGCGAAAATTCTGAATGGACGGTTTGATGGAAGGATCGACAATAGCGCGGTTCAGCGCTCTCTCTGCGATGTCGAAGTACGACTCCATCAGCAGGGGCGATAACTGCAGCGTGTCCTTATGGTTGACGAATCCGTCTTTCGAGACCGCATCGGGCGGAAGAGCCGCTGTCAGATTGTCATCGAGATACAGAAGTTCGCGCAGGGTATTTCGATACTGGGCCACGGTGAGACGCCGCACAAGGCCGTTCTTAGGTGAAGGACGCAGCCGGGCGACTTCCAACCCACGAGCGATCCAATCCGTCACTTGTTTTCGAACTTCGGGACTGGGCTGTGGCTCGTTTTTGGGCGGCATCGTGCCGTTGTTAACCCTTCGCCGGACTGCTTCCCAGATCTTTACATGGTCGTCCTCGAACTTGGTGTCGAGCACATCCACTTTGATACCTGCCGTGCTGTTGTCAACATTGTGGCAACGGACGCAATTTTGAGCCAGGAATGGTCTTACAAACTGCTCAAATGCCGGATCTGTGGGAGCGGAGGCCGATTGGGCTGTAACATACCGCGCTGTCAACGCGATACAAGCGATCGAAAGCAAGCTCAGAGCCCATACCGAATGCGTTCGACGCCGACGTGTTCTCATCGTTCTTTCTCATTTTCCCACGTTTAAGAGAACGTTTACCTAACTTCACGCAAAAACTCAGGCCACCCGTTCCAGCTTGATGGGGTACGTCGCCTCGGACGCGAACTGCGCTACGTAGATACTCTCCTCATCATCGACAATGAGGTCATGCGGGTGCATAAATACATCTTCGGTGTGACGCATGTTTCGGAGCTTTCCGTCATCGCCGTACTCCGGGCTTGACCCCGCCACATTAGAGATCACACGGCATTCCTCGTCCAGGATCGAAATAAAACCGCGACTGGCGCGATCCTTCGGCCAGTTGTCGCCAAGGTGCGCTACATAATATCGTCCCCTGTGTAGCCGAATCTGTCGCGGATTCCCGCCGGGCAAATCCACCTGCTGGAGTTTCTCTCCCTCAACGCTCAAGCGCAACAAATACTGCTGGTCACTCATCGCGATCAGCAGAGTTGGCGTGGCGCCTTGCATATCCAGCATGCCGCCGTGAGGTCCCCAGTGGACGATCCCCCCTTCGGCGCCGCCGAAAATCTTCGTCAACTTCCCCTTACGGTCATAGCGAAGGATGTAGTCTCGACCATAGCCATCCAGCACAAAGAAACTGCCATCCTTCATGTGGAGGGTCCACGACGGCTTATAGTCTGCTTCATGGCGATAGAAGCCACTCATCTCTGGCCAGCCCCATTCGTCGAGCAATTTGCCGTCAAGCGTGGTCTTGGCTACCTTGTGCGTCTGTAGGTCCGTGATATACAGGACCTCATGAGTTCCCTCGGTGACGATCGACAAGCCGTGTGCTCCGGGAAAGGTTGTTCCCCACTTGGAAACCAGACGGCCAGCTTTGTCATAAACGATGACGTTGTTGGCGACGTGATCCGTCAAGAGGATGAGGTGTCCCTCGGCGTCACGAACCATCCCGTGGCAGTTCTTCACCGGGGTCTTCTGGTCGAGCACTCCCCAATTCGCTACGACTCGATAGCGATGTTGCCCTTGTCCTAAAACTCGATTCTCAGCCGCAGCGCACCCGGCGGCGAGAGTAGACAGGCAAGCGCGACGAGTCAGCACCCCCTTCTTATACAACAAAGGCTCCGCTCATGACGAAAGTCGTGACAAAATACAAGCGCCACCCGACGATGCGAACTCTTACCCTCCTGATGACCGTGACAGCGGTCGTCGCTGCCCAGCAACCCGCTGCTCCGAAACTGCCGCCGATGCCCGCCAACGTCATCCATGAACGCGACATCGAGTACTCAAACGTTGGCGCCCGTGTCGCCCTGGACATCGTGCGTCCTACGGGCCTCTCCTTGTCGGACCGGCTGCCAGCGGTCCTGTTCATCCACGGCGGCGGGTTCCGAGCAGGGAACCGGGAAAGTTACTTGGCGCAAGCTGCGCGCCTGGCAGGACGCGGCTACGTGACTGCAACCGCCAGCTATCGCCTTGCCCCGCGTCATCAGTTCCCTGCAGCCGTCGAAGATGTCAAGGCTGCCGTAAGATTTCTCCGCGCCCACGCCGCTAAGTACAACATCGACCCGGAACGCCTCGGAACTATCGGCGGTAGCGCCGGAGGTCATCTTGCGCTAATGCTCGGTCTCACGGCCGGCGTTGCGGAATTCGAAGGCACTGGACCGAGCCCCGATCATTCGAGCAGCGTTCAGTGCGTCGTCAACTATTACGGACCGTCCGACTTCACCCAGTCCTATCAGAAAAGTGTCGACGCAGCGGTTGTGCTGCCCATGTTTCTCGGAGGCGATCTCAATAACAACCGTCGCATCCACCAAACCGCCAGCCCCTTAAATTGGGTCACTCCTCGCGCCGCGCCGACTCTTTCCATCCACGGTACGGAAGACAACTATGTCGCGTTCGAGCAATCGTTGTGGATTACGACGCGGCTCGTCGATGCCGGCGTTCCAGCCGAGCTGGAAACGATTTCGGGAGCAGGTCACGGCTTTCGTGGAGCAGATGCTGAGCGAGCCGAAGCCCGCGCATTCGCCTGGTTTGACAAATTCCTCAAAACGAAGCCGGCCGTCAGACGCATTCTGGTCTCCGATCACGGCCCGAAAGGCGAGATCGTGGCAATGGAGTGGCCCACCGGCAAGGTGCTGTGGTCTGTACCAAACACGCGGGGACACGATGTGCAGTCGCTGCCCAATGCTCACACTCTATTCACCATAGGCGGTCAGAAAAAGGTCGTGGAACTCGATGATAAACAGCAGCCGGTTTGGGAGTACAGCGAGGGTCTGGAGCATCCTCTGGCAGCGCAGAGACTTGCTAACGGAAATACGCTCATTGGCGATGCGCGAACGGGGCGCGTGGTCGAAGTAACTCCGGACAAGAAGATTGCGTGGAAGTATGAGAGTCCGGAAATCACTGGTATGCGGATGCGCAATGTACGCCGCACCGCCGCCGGTACTACCCTTATTGCAGTCGAGGCTGTCGCGCAACTCATCGAAGTTGATCGCGACGGCAAGATCATTTGGAGCTGGCAGGCTCCCGAGAAAGAAAAGCGCCGGCTCTATATGGGGCGTCGCTTGGCGAACGGGAACACCTTGGTGAGCCTTTCCGATCCCGGCGAAATCGTTGAAGTTGCGCCCGACGGCAAAGTTATACGCTCCATCGGGGGCGCGAATCTGGAAATCAAGATGGGCTGGGCTTCCGGGTTCGTTGAGTTACCAGGTGGCAACCTGCTGATCTCCGACTACACAGGTCGCCGGCTTCTTGAGGTGGATCCGAAGGGTAAAGTAGTGAATGAACTGCGCACCGGGCCCCGTACCATCGCGAGTGTTGAGTACATTCGCTGATGGATCTCTCGAGCATCGCTTTTTAGCGCAATCTGTCCGTTTCCGCGCGTTTGAATTCACGAAACCGTCGCGAGGGGTCGGACCCATGACGTCTCGCATACATCTGCGTAAACTCGGCGCCAAAGAAAAAGATCTGAGAAGAGTAGTAAACCCAAACCAGGATAATGATCACGGAACCAGCGGTTCCGTATGTCGAACCGAAACTCGCTTTACCCAGATAGAGACCCAAAACGAGCTTGCCAATGCTGAATAGGACAGCCGTTACAGCAGCACCCAGCAGAACGTCGCGCCAGTGTATATCGACCTCCGGCAGAACCTTGAAAAGAATAGAGAAAATGCCAGTCAGGACCCCAATGGCCAACACGAAATTGAAGGCCATCAGTACAAACTCCGGCAGTGGGAGCCATCCTTCGATAAATTTGCCCGCAGCAGCGAGCCCGGCGCTCACCACCAACGAAACCAACAACAGAAAACCGCAGCCGAGTACCACCGCAAGCGCATACGATCGCTCTTTGACGACATCCTTCAGGCCTGCTTGGGGATCAGCCGGCACGTCCCAGATGATGTTCATTGAGTACCGCAGTTCGGCGACCACCGAAGTGGCGCCGAACAGCAGCGTCACAAAGCCGATTAGAGAGGCCAGCACGCCGCTTTCTTTGTTACTGGCGCCCTTGATCATTTCTTCAATAGTGCTGGCTCCCTCCGAACCAACCATTTCCCGGATCTGGTAAAAAATCTGGCCCTGTGCCGCGTCGCGACCGAAGACGAAACCGGCGATCGCGATGACGATAATCAACAGCGGAGCAATGGAAAGCACCGTATAGTAGGCGAGCGCGGCGCCTAAACGAGGCGCCTGGTCGTCATTCCATTCTTGATATGTCTCCATAACAAGTTGTTTTATCGATGGCAACGACCAGCCGTTGGTGTGATCAGAAGTCTTATTCATACTTAGCTCGTCTAAATGGCGCCAGTAAGATTTTGTTGGTTGGGCGAAGCGGCATCTTTTTCCTTGGCGACTCGGATGACGCTGATATGGCCGTCAGGCTCCAATCGGGCGTGTTTCACTTCGTGGATGTCCTCGATACCGGATTGACGAAGATGGCTGAGGAGTTCCTCCTCCGTCAACATCTCTTTTTCAAGGTTTTTTCGCTGAATACGCCCCGTCTCGATGAGACTCACGACACTTGGTTCGGCAAAGCGGGCAAACCATGGGTATCGGAAGGACATCCAGTCAATAAAGTAATTCCAGCACGCGATCGTTCCGATAAGCAACATCGCTTCTCCAACGGATTTGGAGTCGCCGGCCATCCCATTCTGAGCCGCATCGGCGACTAGAACAACTACCAAAATGTCGGCAAGGCCTAGTGCTCCCGCATCTCGCCGCAAAATGAAACGAAAAAGCAAAAAAAGGAACCAGTAAATGAGTGTGCCCCGAAGGATCAGCTCCCACGGAGATACCTGGAATTGAAAAAGCGAGTCCATCGTCAACGTTTGGGGAAGCGAATCGAAGAAGATTGGACGACCTCGGCCACAGCCATCGATTTCATATGTTGGAGTGTTTGGGTGTGCTCTCGGAGGCCACGCGCTGCGCAGCAATCCGATACCACTGTGGTTTGCAGATCTCGCATCTTGGCATCGTGAGCGCTGCAGATTACGCAACTGTTCGTTGCGAGTCCAGCAAGGATGATTGAGGAGGCCCCGAAGTACCGTAACAGCGTATCCAGCGGCGTCTGATAGAAGGCCGAGTGCATCGGTTTGAGCACAAAATAGTCTTCCTCATCGGGCTCGATCGCCTGTACGAACTCCCGGCCGGGCGCCTCAATGCGCGTGCAATACTCCAAAAGACTCTTTACGTCCGAACGCCAGCGGCCGAAGTTGTCGTTGACGTAAATAACGGGTACGCCCGCCCGCCTGGCCCGCGCTTTGAAGCGGACCAGGTTGGGCGCGACTTGTAGGGCGTTCTTCAACAATCGCTGACCATCAGGAAACTCGAAGTGGTTGATGACATCCACAAAAATTACCGCGACAGCGGAGGAGTGATCTACATCGCGATCGCGCATTCGTCCGGAAGGCCCGCGCGAGCTTTATTTACGACCAGAGCTACGACGGCTGCGGCTGTTTCCAGCCAGTACGGGTTCGGCTTCCTCCTCATCCTCGCTTGCATAGATCACCTTGGCCACTTCGCTCAGCTTCTCGTCCGTAGCCTTTTCTTCGTTTTCGGTCTGCAAAAGCAGTTTAGCCACTTGGCTGTTTCCTACCTGTTCGGCTATTGCGCGAGCCGTGCCATACGCTGATATTTCGTAATGCTCCACCCGTTGCGCCGCTCCAATGATGGCAAGATCACGAACTGGGCCGGCGTCCTGATCTTCAATGGCCTCATTACCTTCCTCGATCAGACCCTGCATTCCCTTGCATGGTTTGCCTTTCGCCGGTGTGTTCAACAGCTCGAAGACCTTCTCTAATCGCGTAACCTGGGCTTGAGTCTCCGCCAGATGGGCTTTGACGCATTCGGCGAGTTCCTCCGAGTCGCACGCCTTCGCGATCTTCGGGAGGGCTTTCACAAGCTGTTTTTCAGCATGATAGATGTCTTTAATCTCATCGATGAGCAGTTCATTCAGCTGTTCGGTATTCATGTTGACCTCTTTCCGCATGTACTGAGGATGAAAATTTTGTCATCCACCGTATAGAGCAGAAACGGTACTTCTCTGTTACTTCTTTATTGCGATAACAGGTTGAAACGGCCTTCGTTCAGCGGGCGGCATGGGCCGACCCTACACCGCAGAAGCAATAGCGTCTAAGCGCCTTGCAACTCCGTTTGGATTGCCTGAGCGGAGGCGCCAACTTTTTCTACGGCTGCGCGCAACTCGCTAGTGCTGACACCCACTATCTCCATCCAGTACGCGCCTCTTCCCACTCCTCGTTCACATTCGCGCGAGAAGCATCTTGCGGACCTCGGTTGCTTTTGTACTCGGGCATCTCTTGACCTCGGAGTATCTGACTCACCGCCACGATAGGGCGTTTCGAAATTTGGGGCCTCGGCGCCACCATAGCGGTGGCTGTGTCGCGCGACATGTGTCAACGCACACCCGCGCGCAGAACGGCGAAAAATGTCCTCGAGAACGCCAATTCGGCTTGGTCGGGACCTCGGCCGCAGAGCCACGTGCCGTGTGATCACGACATTCGGAAAGTTCCACAACTCCGGTTTGTCATAACGTATTTCCCGCGAGAGTGCGATGAAATAAGCTCCCTTTCATTGCGTGGAACTGCGGCGGTCGATCATCCGCTTGGTTTTTCAGCGTCAGAGGCGCAGCCTCAAATTCTACGTCGGCACGATCTCGGAGAAAAAGTTAGACACTGGCATGCCCTTCGGGGCACTGCCGATACCTTCTTCCAAATCCAATAGGCTCGTTGTGAGATCTGGGTGCCGATCCGCCGGCGGCGATGATGACACTGTCCAGGTCGGGTAGTTCTGTAACACCCACCGGCGTACGTTGCGAGTACCCCATTTGCTCGTCACGCGATTTGCAATATATCCCATGCTGCCCACGTGTCAATGCCAACAGTATGGCAAAAGCATGATCAGCAATTTCGTCCAGATGATAGTCACCGGGGCGCCTATGACGGATGACTGGCGGAGATGGTCGCGCGCGATTCCGTGAGGCACGTGCACTTCCTCGTGCTCGAAAAAAGGCCGAGTAGATCCCTTGCTTCCTGCGGCTTTGCGTTAGCGTTCCAGGCTATCGACTGTTAGCCGCGTTGCAAAGTTGGAAGCTCAAATTGCGCATCCGGCTTCGCTTATCGTGAGACTCTACTCCGCGAGCGCGTCTGTCAGAGGTAGAAGTTGTTCCAGTCCTACTTGCTTGTCCTTCGTAACCTGCTCGGTTACAGCACGTGCTGCGGTCTCGATCATTTGCAGCCTCCGCACCTCCTGAATTAGGGTCTTCATCGCACTCACAACATCCCGTTGGCTAGGGATGCGGCCTTCGTACTTCATCCATCCCTCCCATACTTGCAATTCGGCCTCTGTGATCACGCAAGTCCTCCTCCAGTATTGTGGCGGAAATTAGGAGTGACGGGTGACTCTTCTTTTTGTCGAAAAAAGAAGGAATGGAGCAGACGAACCCGCCAAGCATTGCTAAAGTGGACCTCTGCCCCATACCTACTGTTCACTCCATCTCGAAGCCCTAGATGTCTGGGTTGTCTACGAGGAGAGAACTCCATCCGGTCAGAGTCTCGAAAACTTCGACTGACACGATGCAGCCTTCCGGGCTCCCTGGCGCCATAGGCTTGACGGCGGGGTAAGTTCGCCGTGTTTAGCGCCCTGTAGCTGGCTGCTGTTCAGGTCGAGAAAAAAGGCATGCCCAGTGAGCGTGCCAGCACGCGCCGTCCGGCGTACTTAGACTCACATCGCAAATCAGGATTGTCCACACTTCCGATGGCCACTCGCATAGTCTGGCCGGAGGCGAGACCGAGAGGCGTGCGGGTGAAGTTGATCGAGAACCGGCTTGTTGGCGTCGCTCGAGCAACCGTGCGGCCGGTGGCGCCATCGAGCACTTCAATAGCAGCGCCGCACCTGCCGCCTTCCGTTGGCAGTATGGCCCGGACGTTGGCATGCTCGCCGGCCTTGGTCGGCAAGTTAAGGCTTGCGACTTCTCCCACGGCAAGATCCACACGAGTTGCTGGACCTACCTGCTTGCCGTGTTGATCGCGAAATCCTATCTGACCGACGCGGCGTTCTCCTCCGACGTCGGCTGCGGTTACTTTGAGGCGCACAAATTGTCCGGCCCCGGCGCCAATAAAGGGAGTTGTTGTTTCGGCCGTCATTGACGCGGCAAAAAGCGCAGCGGCGAAGGACCTCTTGAGTATGAGTTGTTTGTTCATTTTCAGCTCCTTGTGCTGGTGGTTGGTTTGGGTTGTTGGTCACGCGGCGGCGTGTTCACGACGTCGTTTAGCGTGGGCTCAACGAGCGATAGCACCTCGCCGCATAGGCTCTCTTCAACTCCCAGATCGACAAGCGCCGCCACCAAGTGATCCGCGACGGCATAAAAATGAGGCTTCTCGATGCGAAGATGCGAATGAGATTTCGCTAGACAGGCGGTGAATTCCCCAGGCCCGCCGGTTATATGGGCTATGACTTCCCGCTGGTGTTTCTTCAGCAGAATGGGATCGAGACCGGCGAAGTACTGCCGCAAGAGTGGATCGGCGAGAACACGAACGTTGAGCGCTTCCACGGCGGCGGCGATGACCTGATCTCCGCCGATTCGGTCGTTCAGTGTGGCAGACTTCGAATTCATAGCGACAGGTTCCTCTACGGCAGATTGACGAAGTGGCCCGAAAACGAGAAGTGTCCGGCAGCGTTTCCGTCTGTGTTGGTTCCACGACTAATGCGCAGAACAACGGCAGTTCCAGGATCGGCATAGAAGCGAACGTCATATGTTGCCTCAGCGACGGTCCAGGGCGATTCCGAGCGGTAGGTCTTGTGCAGGCGGTGCTGACCGAAACCTCTCCGCTGGACACATCGATCTTCGCTTCCATTCGCTGCGTGCCGATCAAAAAAAGTGAATTGTGTAAGTTTCGATCAGGAGCCGTTTTCCAGCGGGCACGATGATGATCGTCTCCTGGTCCTGCTGAACCCGGCCGTGCATCTGCAGCGTCCCGTGTATGCCCAGGGCTGGCGAGCCGGATTGTCCACGTCCTTGATAGAAGTCTGCGCGGACGCATGTCCCACTGTTAAGAAGGAAAGAAGGGCGAGTCCAAGTATCATCGGGCCGCCTTGCGTTGAATCGGTTTTTATGCATTGTTTGGGTCTCCTGTTTTGGTGGGAGCGAATCTGCCTGCTCGGTTGTTGAAAATGGCGGATTTGGGCGTGGAAAAGAGTGTCAGGACGGGGTCAGCAGGGGTTAATAACCCCACGTACGTCACTGAAATGAAGGACGTAGAGGCATATTCCTACGAAGGTTATAATGAATGACCCAAGTGTCCCGCGGGACAGCAGACCCTTCGCCGAGGGAGATTTCCGAGCAGCTCGAGCGGCTGCTGAACGGTCAGGCGTTCAAGTCCTCTGAACGGCTGTGCGGCTTCTTACGATTTATTGTGCGGAAGACGCTTGCGGGAGAGGCGGGCGAGATCAAGGAATACTCAATTGCAACGGCCGTTTATGGAAGGCCCGAGTCATTCGATCCGAAAACTGACTCGATCGTACGCGTGGAAGCGACCCGGCTACGGACCAATCGCGGGAGCATTACGCGGGCGAGGGTGAGCATGATCCAGTGCTGCTCGAAGTTCCCAAAGGAGCGTACGCCCCGCTCTTTCGCCCGCGAAGTGATCGCGCCAACTCCAGCGCCGCCGGCTGCGGGCGAACGCGTTTCCCCGCATCAAAGGCTCAAGTGGAAAGGAATCGCCTGCGCCGCCGCAGCGATTGCCATCGCCGCAATTTCCATCCAGTAACGAAGGAATGCGCCGTCTGCTCCAGAGCTGGCCGAATTCTCCGCTGTCGCCGTAGTGCCATTCGTCAATCTAAGCGCCGGGCAAGACAGTAGCTTGGCCGGGGCGCTAGCGGACGATATTACGTTGGCGTTGGCCCGGCACAAGCAGTTGCAGGTTTTCGGTCCGAGGCTGATTGCTCATGGAGGCACGGTTGCCCGGATCCGGCGCGAGTTCAAGCTGGGCTCGATGCTGGAGGGTAGTCTAGGGAGGTTTCCTAAAAGGCGCGTTTGAATCTGCAATTAGTCAACACCTTGGACGGATATCATCTCTGGTCCGCCGCGTACGACAGACCGTCTGTCGACAGTTTGACGCTGCAATCTGAGCTGGCCCAGGTGGCAAGCTCGGAAGTGGCGACTGTGCTTGCGAGATTGTCAGCGGATGCGGCAGGCGGCGCCAGGGAGGGGGTCGAGGCGTTGGGTTTGTTTCGTCAGGGGACAACGCTGCTCCATTGGAACTTCGATCACATTTTACAGAATGACGTGAACCGGACGGGAGTCGCTGAGGTACGCCAGGCGATTCGCTTTTTCGAGCGCGCTGTTCAGTTAAACCCCGGGTACGCGCGGGCGCATGCGGCGCTGGCGCAGAGCTACTCGATGTTCTCGGAGGGCGAGCCGGGAGCGGCAGAAAAAATGACCCTTGCGGCAAACCGCGCGCTTGCCTTAGACCAGAGCATTGCGCCCGCGCACGCCCTTGTGGGCTATGCCAAGTTTCTTCACGAGTGGGACTTTGGAGGAGTCGAGCAGGCCTTCGCTCGAGCGCTGGAACTACAACCGAGGCTATTAGGGGTTCATCGATTGTCCGGCGATGTGGCGAGCATGAGAGATCACAAAAAACTTGCCGCCGAGGCGATGCGGCTTGGGAGGCGTATCTTTCCAGATTCCCCCGGTATGGCGGTAGCGGAGGCGGCTGTGATGTATCACGCGGGAGTATGGAAATCTGGCCCAGACAGCCCGCCGCATGCAGGGTATGTTTAGCGACTATCCTCCAGCGTACTGGCTTCTGGGCCTTGCGCTGGAACAACAAGGACGCGCAAAAGAAGCGGCGGCGGAATATCAGATGTGTCTGAAGCTTACGCCTTCGGACCGCCGTGCGCGGTTAGCGCTCGCACATGTCAACGGGAGGTTGGGGGTGCGGCAAGAGGTCTTGCGGACGATTGAGGATTACAAACGTGCAGGGGGACAAGGGAGCAATGCGGCTTACTCGATCGCGTTGCTGCATACGAGCCTTGGTGAGATCGACATGGCTTTTGCATGGCTCGATCGCGCGTACGCCGGCCGCGACAGCTCATTGCCGTACATTGTGCTCGATCCCCGATTCGATCCGCTGCGTACAGATGAGCGGTATGTGGGACTCGTTCGAAAGCTGAAGCTCGATCGATGAGCAAGACACTCGCCATGACAATCGTTACACGAATGGTATCAAGGCGTAGCATGGAAGCATGCTACGCAGACGATTTCTCGCCGCGGCCGCTGCTTCCGCCGCGCGTCTTCCGGGGGCCAACCTGAAGGCAGTCGGTGTCCAGTTGTACACCCTCCGAACGATCATCAATGAGAAGCCGCTCGAGGTCTTCCAGTCACTCGAACAGGTAGGATTCCGCGAGTGCGAAGTCATCCAGAGCAATATGGATAAGATTTGGGACAGTCTGAAGCAAACCAGACTGAAGCCAGTCAGCCTGCATCTGGACACTGCCATGTTCACCCGGGACCAGGCTAAGCTTCCGGCGGCTCTCGAAGATGCGAAGAAGCGCGGTTTCTCGTTTGTGGTTTGTCCCTATGTGGCGCCGCAGGATAGGGGCGGCGTGGACGTGATAAAGCGTCTTGCAGAAACTCTGACCAAGGCCGGAGAGACCTGCGCTAAATCAGGTCTAAAGCTGGCCTATCATAATCATGCTTTCGAGTTCGAGCCTGCGGGCTCAGGAACGCTGCTGGATGTGCTGATGGACACATCCGACCCCAAATTGGTGACGTTGGAATTGGATATTATGTGGTCGCGCGTGGCTGGGGTCGATCCAGTTTCCGTCCTGCAGAAGTACGGCAAGCGCGTCACCCTGATGCATCTGAAGAACGTCGCGGCCGACGTGGGACCGCAATTCACTGAGAGAGTCCCGCGTGAAGCGTTTCGCGAAGTAGGCAACGGCGTTGTCGACATACCGGCCGTACTCAAAGCCGCTGCCAAAGCAGGAGTACAGCATTACTTCGTGGAGCAAGACCAGACGCCAGGCAACCCAATAGACTCGCTTAAACAAAGCTTCGGTTATCTTCAGCAATTGTCGTACTAGTTGTTCCCATCGCGTGATTTAGCGCTAGGGAACGAACAGGGCATAAAAGTGTCATTGAGAATTCGGAAACTGTGAGCGCATGAACGCGCATTCCCACAGTCCTGCACTGATTTGTCGCGCGCTTACCGGCATTAAAAAAATCTGCTCACGCTTCGCGCCGTCACATAGGACGGAATTCAAACAACTCTGAGGTTTGTGGCGCTGCGATGCAAGAGACCGACATTTACGCCTTGATTGGCGCGCTGGTAATCTGCGCGGCGTATGCGCTCGCTGCGAGTATCCGGCGTCTTAGCACTCGATTCAAGAAGCGATGGGCGGCCGCATCGGCAGGCGTCTCTTTGGCATACGTGTTCCTGGACATAATTCCAGAACTTGCCGAGAGGAGTCATGTTATCCAAGAGGCGGCACGGCATGCATTTAACCCGATCAAGCGCATATACGCGATTACGCTCATGGGCATGTTGACATTTGTGGCGCTTGCGCATGTGGGCAAGAGCAAAGGCCACGAAGACCATGGGGAACAGGGCGAGCAATACGCCAGCTGGTACTTCCTCGTCCATGTGGGAGGATTCGTACTCTACAACGTCTTAATCGGCTTCCTAGCCGTAGGTCGCGCGCACGACAGTATTCCCTCCCTTTGCATTTTCGTGTTCGCCATCGCTTTGCACATGGTTATGATCGATGGGATGTTAACTGAGATCCACGGCCGTGGCTACACTCGCTGGGGACGGAAGGCTCTCGCCCTCGGCGTTCTGATTGGATGGTGGCTCGGCTCCACAGGGACGCTGTCCGAGCTGGCTTTCTCGCGGTTGTTCGCTTTTCTGGCCGGTGGAATCGTCATCACAAGCGCCAACGAGGAATTTCCTCGCGAGGATCAAGGCCGCTTCTGGTATTTTGTTGGCGGCGCGATGCTCTATGCGACAGTGCTTGTCCAGATCTAGAGTTAAGGAGCCAACCTCGGGCTGCCGGCCGGCACAGCGGCCTTGCCACTTTGCACGGCGGCAAGGGCGTTCTTCGGATGAATCAAGTTGCGGCGTCCGTCAGAAGAGCGTTCCGCAGTTCTCCGGATGACCTCAATTACCTGCTGGGGCGTCATTTCCGACGCCACCGTCAGAATCTTTGCAGCAAGGTTCGCCACACCCGGAGCCGCCATGGACGTGCCGCTCATCGGCAGCTTGTGGCCGCCGGGAACCAGACCTGGCACCTGATATCCATTGGCATGCACAATCACCGAGCTGCCATAGGAAGTGAAATTCGTTTCTTCTCCGGCTTGATCGACCGCGCCCACCAGCAACAGGTTCGGCAGGCGTAGATTGCCAGGTACCACCTGAACAAAGTCATTGCTTGAATTGTCATTCCCGCCGGACGCAACAAACAGGATCTCGGGAGCGCTCTCAATCGCGTCTTTCAGGCCTGCGGCGATGATGTCCCAGAGCTCGCGAGCCTTTTTGCGCCGTTCTTCACTGGTTGCGCCGATTCCATTCTTCTCGTAGGCGTCTTCAATTTCTGTAGTGCTCCAACTCCAGCTCATATTCGCGACGCGAACTTTGTGCGCTTTCATGTTCGTCACGATATCCCGGAAGGAATCGGCGATCCGTTGAGCACGCTCCCTGCTTGGCGCGGCAGGCGGAATACGCATGTCGAAGGTGTGTCGAGCCACAAAGAGCCGCGCATAAGGATTGCCTTCCAACAGGATGCTGGCAACGTGGGTTCCGTGCATGTATTGGCTGATCTGGTTCAGTTCATTGTTCAGCGTCTTGGCGTCTTCCGCCTTTAATGATTGGTAACGCGCCTTTGTGAACGCCGCCTCAGGGGTGGCCCGGCCGGCCCGCATATCCGCGTTCCCTTGAAACAACCGAACGGAATCGCCGTAACTCCGTAGGAGCTGTTCCGGGATCTCCTCCAGAAATCCGCTTGCTTTGCGCGCATCGCGATCATAGGCGATCACTGCGGGAGTTCCATCCGCGTTGCGTACAAGAACCTTTTCAAATAGCACGGGATCGCTACCACTGTCCCAGGCTGATACTACAACCGGTTTCCAGGGCTTGCCCTCGGGCAGCCGAACCTCGCGCGCCGGCCAAATATCTGGCCCTGGCTTGTTGGAGCGAGCTATATACTCGCCGATCGATTCGAGAAATACGCCCCGCCAGGCAATCACCGAAGCTATCGACTGCCGGAAGGCTATGATTCTGGCAGCGCTGTCGTCGCTGAGCGCACCTTCTTTATCGACAAGCGGCTGAATCTCCGATCGGACGGTCCCTCGCAGGTATTCGGAGTTCAGCAGCTCAAACGATGTCTGCCTTCCCCGCATACTCCTCTCGACGATGTTCCACGGCAGGTCCTTCAACAGGTTGTTCATCTCGGAACGCAACGCGGCGCGAAACGCCTCCGTGTTCGTTTCGGGCACTTTGGCCCGCGCAGCAAGAATCGCGCGAATCTCGAGGCCGTTTGTTAGTTTGGCTTCTTCCTTCTCTTGCAGGCTCCGCGCGCGATCCAGATACTTGACGGCTGCCGCGTCGTCTTTCGTAATCATTGCGATGGCTGCAAGGGTACTCACCATCGCCCGCTCCGCGGAGGCATCTGCGATTTGATATTCGCTAAGTATTTTTTCAAGGTTCGTACGTACGGCTTCGGCGAGTTTGGCAAAACGCTGGTTATCGGTCAGCAAGTCCTCGGCTTTGCCTTCGATCGGATAGGTAAAACGAGGGAGTTGGTCAGCCCGATCGGCACGCTTCTTTTGCTGCGCATGGGCAGCCTGAGATAAGGAAAGAATGACGGCGGCTAAGACCGCTACGTAACGATTGATCATAGGTTTACTTCCCTGAACAGGACCTCCGACGTAGGAAGATAACCTTATCACGAGCTGGGTTCGCTGGCGCTAACGCAGACTTGGCGGTCGTTTGTCTATTTTGCTATGGTGCAGGTGGCGAAGGGTCGTACTCCCGAGAATCGATTGCGCATGACCGATTGACTGTCCTTCGTCGATAGACGAGCATGACGCGCAGACAGCGATCGATTGTTACAAGCGGATTGTTTGGGCACGAGCAACATCGGCGCTGTCGGATTCTGTTTAGGCGTGCGCGTTCGAACAACCTGGCAGTATGCGTGGCCGGCGCACGAGCCGCCAGGTTCCATAACGACACAACGCCGCGATACGATGAAGCCGCAAAGGATTCCGCGGAGGAAGTCAAATGAATCTAAGCCGAAGGAACCTTCTCAAAAGCGCGATCGGAATGCCGACGGCATCGTGGCTTCTGGACTATAGGGCCATAGCGGCGCCTCATAGCGATGACGTGAAGATCACGAAGATTAAAACCATGGGCCTCGACAACGTAGGGGATGGCTGCCTGATCCGGATTGAGACTGCCGCCGGCCTAGTGCGCTATGGTGAAGCTGGACTTCCCTCTGCCGCTGCGCGTGCGCGCATCGAGATGCTGGCGCCTCAGCTAATCGGTCAGGATCGTCTGGCGATCGAGCGGCACTTCTAGGCGATCGAGCGGCACTTCTATATGATGGCAGCCACTCAGTACTCGTTCATCGCCAATATTCCTACGGGAGCGGCGAGCATTGCAGTACTGCTTAACGGAAGCACTGTGGGGAAGGGAACGATGGTTGTGGAGCAAGTCACTCCGGTCTGTTCGCCGCCAATGCTACCGGCCAGGGTGTGGCGGCAGCAGTTGCCTTACGCGTGAAGGCAGATGGGTCGCAGACTTCCGAACCGGTGTTGCAACTGAATCAGACAACCAACGTTTATGACGCGTGCCGGTGAGCATCGGCGATACCTCAGACCAGCTTTTCCTAATCGCTTTTGGGACAGGCTTTCGCAATCGCGCATCGACGGCAGCCATCACTGCGACGATTGGCGGCGCAAATGCAGAAGTAACGTACGCCGGCACGCAAGGGACCCATGGTTGGCCTGGATCAGGCAAATATTCGAATATCGTCGAGCTTGGCTGGACGCGGCAACGTCAATGTCGTTCTGACAGTCGATGGCAAAGCTTCCAACACGGTCGTCATCAACGTTAGGTAAATATAGGCGTCCGGGCCGCCTTCGTAACTTAGTTTCAGATCTCCGCCCGGTCGGGGATCGTGAAGAAAAAAGTTGAGCCGACTCCTGGAGTGGATGTCGCCCAGATCTTGCCGCCGTGGGATTCAACAACCTTTCTACAGATTGCGAGGCCTATACCAGTACCCGCTATTTCCCTACCATGCAGACGTTTGAACATGCTGAAAATCTGGTCCGCATAGGCATCGTCAAATCCGAGGCCATTGTCCTGAACCGAAATCACCCAAGATCCGTCGCGATCCTCATTTGCAGACACGTGTACTCGGGGAGCCGCGTCAAGCTTCCTGTATTTGATCGCGTTGCTCACAAGGTTCTGAAACAATTGCGCCATCCGCGCGGCGTCCACGCTTAACGTGGGCAGCGCCTCGTGGGTTACAGTTGCTCGGGTTTCTTCGATGGATGACTCGAGATTTGCCAGGGCCGCGGCAAGTACCTGCGCCATGTCAGTGGAACGCCGAACCAACTGTGCCCCTTGGGCGTGAGAGAACGCGAGCAGATCACTTATCAGCATCTGCATCCGACGGGAACCCTCCAATATATGCTCGATGAAACCCTGCGCTCGTTCGTCGAGCACATCGTGATATCGTCTTGCAAGCAACTGCGCGTAGCCGGTCATCGTACGCAAGGGTTCCTGCAGATCGTGGCTTGCCGCATACGCGAACTGGCCCAGATCTTCGTTGGCGCGCAGTAGCGCAGTGTTGCTGCTCGACAAGGCCCTGTTTACACGAGTCAGCTCAGAAGCAGCTTCCTCGGCCCGCTTACGGGCGATGAGTAGCTCCTGCTCATACCGACGCCGTTCGGTTGCATTGAATATCGTCATGCGGTTCACCAGAGGGTTTCCGCCTGAATCTCGTTTCTGAACGGCAGTGATCAACGCAGGAATAACGGTCCCATCTCCTCGTTGGAAGTCAAGCGCAATCTCGCTGAGGTGGCCATGCATTCGCAACATAAGGGCGAAATGGGTTTCATAGAAGATTCGCCCGCCTATGGTCAATAACTGGGCAAACCGCTTGCCCCCTACCAGTTGCTCGCGTTCGATCCCAACAAGATCTACAAAGGTCTGATTGACCCTGATGATTCGTCCATCTGGAAGAGTTGACAGATACCCGCACGGCGCGTTTTCATAAAGCTCTTCTACACTTTCGTCGGGAACCCCGCTTCCGTGAGGTTTGTCCTGTCCGTCTCTGCTCACGATGCCGCAGCGAGATATTGCTGGATCACTGTGATGGTCTCTTGGGGCGCGCTCATGTGCGGACAATGTCCGGTCGCCCTCAGATGAACCAGCTTGCTGTCGGGCAGGTGGTCATGAACAAACTCGCCGACACAATCCGGCGCAATGATATCTTCCGAGCATTGCATTATTAGCGAAGGGACATGGACGCGCGCAAGATCCCGGCGATTATCGGACAGAAACGTCACCCGCGCAAAGTCCTTAGCGATATCGGGATCCGTGCGGCAGAAGCTCTCCGATAATTCGTCAGCGAGTTCAGGTTTGTCCGGATTACCCATGATGACGGGCGCAGTCGCGCTTGACCAACCAAGATAATTGCTTTCGAGCGTCGCTAGCATAGCCTGAATGTCCGCCTTGCTAAATCCGCCAATGTAATCGAGATCGTTGATGTAGCATGGGGACGGCCCGATCAGAATCAGCCTCTCGAAGACCTCCGGGCGCGTGGCTGCGGCAAGAAGGCCAATGGTCGCACTGACGGAGTGCCCGACGAAGATCACAGGCGCGCCTCCAACGGCGTCGATAATCTCGAGCACATCATCGGAGTAACCTGCGAGAGAATCGTATTTCTCACGGCTATACTTTGTCGCATCCGATTTGCCAGCGCCGACATGGTCAAACAGAACGACACGATATTCGTTCACGAAGGCTGGAACTATGAAGCGCCACATGTTCTGATCACAGCCGAAGCCGTGGGCCACTACCATTGTTCTCGTGCCGATTCCTTCAACGTGGATATTGTTGCGATGGTAGATGGACATGGGTACGCCACACTGCGCTAAAAGCGTAAGACTGAATTATGCCACTGTCACTCGTTGTCAGACATTTGAACGGCTGATGAACACTCGCAAGGCCGGTCAGTTCCACGCGAGCGAAAACGAACGAGAACCGGCTGAAGACGCGCGCACTCAAAAATACAACTTGACGGCAACTTGAATGATTCGCATGTCACGAGCGGCGTTGTACTCCCCGAAATACGTTCCAAGTACAGATGTGTTTCCAGCAGGACGAATGCTGTTCGTAACGCTCAGATTCGTGAAGTTGTTGAAGATCGCGGCGCCGGATTGGCCTGCCCCATTGACAACATTGGTGGTCAAGTTGCGGCCGGAGAACTGCGGATGATTGAATATGTTGAATGCCTCCATCCGGAGCTGCACGTATCGTTTTCCGTCCCCACCAAAGGGAATACTTTTGAAGACGGAAAGATCCTGGTTGCCGATGCCGGGATTGCGCAGATAATTTCGCGGGTAAGGTCCGA
>DASQLD010000656.1:0-4636 GCA_035630195.1 Bryobacteraceae bacterium | reverse complement strand
ACTCGAAACCATCCACGCAAGACACACGTGCGGCCACCGAGTGGACGAGTTGCTCGGCATAGTCCAGGGAATGCCTGAATTCGCGCTTACGCAGGGAACGATCTGATATGAACGTCGCCTTCTTTGTATCCAGCCTTGTTTCTGCATACTGGAATGGCGCGGCTACATACTACCGGGGAATCGGTCGCGCGATGTATGAACGCGGGCATCGACTTACGTTTTTCGAGCCCGACGCATACCAGCGCCAGCAGCACCGCGACATCGAAGATCCTGACTGGGCCAAGGTGGTTGTGTATCCCGCCACGGAAGAGGCTGTGTACGGAGCTATTCGTGAGGCTGGTAGCGCGGATTTAATTGTGAAGGCAAGCGGCGTAGGCGTCTTCGACGAATTGCTCGAAGCCGAACTGCTGGAATTGAAGAAGCCTTCGAACCTCATCGTCTTCTGGGACGTGGACGCTCCAGCAACTCTCGAGCGGGTGTTGAGTAACCAACTGGATCCTTTTGCTCCCTTAGTTAGACGTTATGATGCTGTGCTCACTTACGGCGGCGGTTGTCCGGTTATCGATGCCTACCGCTCGTTGGGCGCTCGTGAATGTATTCCGATCTACAACGCTCTTGACCCTGCAACGCACCATCCTGTGAAGCCTGACTACTATCGCTTTTCGGCTGACCTTGCGTTTCTCGGGAATCGCCTGCCGGACCGGGAAGCGCGTGTCGAGGAATTCTTCTTGAAGCCCGCCGAACGGCTTCCGAGCATGTCTTTTCTGCTGGGCGGAGCAGGTTGGGACGACAAGCCGAGAAGCGCGAACATCAAATACCTCAATCACGTTTACACTCACGATCACAACGCATTTAATGTCACCCCTCGCGCTGTCCTCAACATATCTCGCGACAGCATGGCGCGTTACGGATTCTCACCCGCGACTCGTGTCTTTGAAGCGGCAGGAGCAGGTGCTTGCCTGATCACTGACTTTTGGGAGGGCATCGACATGTTCCTGGAGCCAGGCCGGGAAGCGCTGGTCGCCAGAAGTGGCGATGAAGTGGTCGAATCGATTGAGTCACTGTCGATCGACAAAGCTCGGAAAATCGGCCAGGCGGCTTATAAACGTGTGTTGTCGGAGCATACTTACGCCCACAGGGCAGCGCAGATCGACGCCGTGCTGGACACAACTCCTGTATCCATGGAGGTTACCTTATGAATCGCGCGTTCGATATCGTCATCCTCGGGCTATCGATCACATCGTCGTGGGGGAACGGACACGCGACTACCTATCGAAGTCTAGTCCGTGGCCTCAGGGACAGAGGGCATGCGGTTTTATTCCTGGAGCGAGACGTGCCATGGTACTCGGAAAATCGAGACATTCCAGCCCCGCCCGGAGCTCAGACAGAGCTCTACCGCGACTTGGAGGACCTCATCGCGAGATTTGAATCAGCAGTTCGCGATGCCAAATTGGTGATTGTCGGCTCATTCGTGCCGGAAGGCGTCTCTGTCGGCGAATGGGTAGTTTCGACTGCGCACGGGAGGACCGCATTCTACGACATTGATACTCCGATCACGCTCGGCAAGCTTGCGGCCGACGATGACGAGTACATTAGTCGCGCATTGATCCGAAAGTACAACGCCTACTTCTCATTCACCGGAGGGCCGACACTGCAGATCATTGAGCGGAAATATGGCTCTCCGATGGCGCGAGAGCTGTATTGCTCTGTTGATCCTACAAGCCACTATCCTGTGCATTGCCCTTCGCAGTGGGACTTGGGGTACCTGGGAACGTACAGTGAGGATCGCCAGCCGATGTTGAACACGTTACTGCTGGAGCCGGCGAAAGAGTGGGATGACGGTAGATTTGCAGTTGCCGGCCCGATGTATCCGGACTCCATCGTTTGGCCAAACAACGTTAGCCGGATCGTTCATCTCTCGCCGCAGGAGCATCCGAGCTTCTACGGTGCACAACGGTTCACTCTCAACCTCACGCGAACGGCTATGAGACAGGCCGGGTATTCTCCGAGCGTCCGGTTGTTTGAGGCCGCCGCATGCGGTGTCCCTATCATTTCCGACTGGTGGAGCGGCTTGGACGAGATCTTCGAGATCGGTGAGGAGTTGCTGGTTGGCTCAGATCCTGAAGACGTCCTGCGACTTCTTTGGGATTTACCCACTTCGGAGCGATTGCGAATCGGCAACGCGGGCCTGCAGCGCGTATTGGCCGAGCACACATCCGAGCGACGGGCGTGCCAACTCGACCACTATCTGAAGGAACTGAATGACAACCTTTCTCCTTATACGCCACGCCGAAACAGACTCGATGGGCAAGATACTGGCGGGATGGGCCGAGGGATCGCACTTGAACGAGCAGGGACGGCAGCAAGCGAAAAGGTTAGGTCAACAGTTGTCGAACATGCCGATTCGAGCGGTCTATACGAGCCCGATTAGCCGCGCGTTCGAAACCGCGGAGTTTGTCGCTGAGCCGCACGGACTTACTCCACAAATTCGCGATGATTTCGGTGAGTTTCGGTTCGGAGCATGGGAGGGAATGTCGATCAGTGACCTCGACGAAACCGAGCACTGGCGCCGTTTCAATACCTGCCGAAGTACGGTTGGCGCGCCCGGTGGAGAGCTAATGCTCGAAGCGCAAACCCGCATGGCACGCCAAATGAACACATTGACTTCAGAACACGACGCGCAGCACATTGCAATCGTAAGTCATGGCGATCCGCTGCGATCCTTGATCGCCTTTTATCTCGGCGTTCCTCTGGACTTGGCGGCGCGACTGGAGATTGGCGCGGCATCTGTAACCACGGTAAAGCTGGGCGAGTGGGGACCTAAAATTCTATCCGTAAACACACAATTCTTAACTCCCAATGAATACTGAACTTTCAACGGTCGCATTGAGCCGGCGTGAAATCGAGAAACGCCTTGGCGAGCTCGGCGAGTGGTTTCACAATCTAAACCTCGGTGGAGTGCAGACAGCCCCGGAACACTTTTTAGGCGACTATCCCGCTTGCAAGTTCCGCGCCTTTCAAAACGCCATTCCCAAAGACCTTTCCGGAAAAACCGTCTTAGACATCGGCTGCAACGGCGGATTCTATTCGATCGAAATGAAACGGCGCGGCGCGGCGCGCGTGGTAGCGATAGATTCCGATCCGGTTTATCTGGCGCAGGCTCGTTTTGCCGCGGAGGTGAATCAGGTCGACATCGAATTTCGCCAGTTGGATGTGTACCAGATCGCAGAGCTCAAGGAAACCTTCGACGTTGTGCTCTTCATGGGCGTTCTCTATCACCTACGTCACCCGCTGCTTGCGTTGGATTTGCTTTATGAGCATGCCGTGAAAGACATGCTCGTGTTTCAGTGTTTGTTGCGCGGCTCGAAAGACATCAAGCCGATCGAGAGAGACTACCCATTCTCGCAAGTCAGGGTGTTTGAAGAACCCGGCTATCCCGCCATGTATTTTGTCGAACATCGCTATTCGAACGACCCCACAAATTGGTGGATTCCCAATCGAGCATGTGTGGAAGCGATGTTGCGTAGTTCGGGATTTGAGATCGTAGGCAGGCCGGAGACTGAGGTCTATTTCTGCCGTCGGAGGCAGACGGCATGATCGAAGCCGTGATGTTTTGGAACGAGCCGAACAACTTGTCTCATTGGAACTATGAGGCCGACCCGGACTGGAGCATCTTTGGACGCATGGTAAACGAAGCCTCGGATGCAGTGAAGGCCGAGAACTCAAGTCTACGGCGCGTTCTTGGCGGGATATCTCCGATCGATCCTGACTTCGTAAGGACTTTGCAGCGGCACTGTGTCCTCAAGCATATCGATGTTTTCGCCATCCATGGCTTTCCTCTCGATTGGAACCATTGGAACATCTCCGAATGGCCAAACAAAGTCCAGGAGATCCGCGCAGTAACAGGTTTGCCGGTTTGGGTTTCTGAAGCTGGCGTCTCCACATTCGGGGCTGAAGAAGTCCAAGTTTTCGGCTTGGCTCGTACCGCAGAACTCCTCGCCGGCGAGGTGGAACGCGTTCACTGGTATAGTCTCTACGACCTGCCTCGCGCCTGGCCCGCCACTACGAGACATCGCGAGGCGGAAGGCTCGTCCTATTACCGACATTTTTATATGGGTCTGCTCCATGAGGATGGCACTCCCAAGCTTGCGGCCAAAGATTTCAGCAACTATACACCTGCGCTCGGCATATGTCAGTGGTTTCATTTCGAGGATCATCGACTCACGGATGCGGTGAGATGGTTACAAGATCTGGGCGTTACGTATGTGCGTACCGGACTAAGCTGGGCGGACAGCTTCCGGCCGGGAGCGGAAGCATGGTTCGATCGTCAGATGAAGGCGCTGGAACCGTTTGACGTAACGCTGACGTTTTGCTTTACGCCCGAACACTTGGGAATTTTGCCGCATCATACGAGTCCACCGCAGGAGGTGGCGTTATTTGCAGATTTTTGCGCACGCATGACACGACGCTATGCCTGAAGCAGTGTCGCTCTTTGCAAAAGCCCAAAGATGCTTGAGCGAGCGCAGAATTGCCGAGGCGCTGAGCCATTTTGACCAAGCAGCAGCAGCCGGCTTCGACATCAATGAGTGCGCCGCGGGTCGCTGGACATGCTGGATGCTATCCGGCAGTTTCGAGC
>DASQLD010000655.1:0-4824 GCA_035630195.1 Bryobacteraceae bacterium | reverse complement strand
TTCATCCTCCGGGTCGTTTCTGATAAGGTTCTAACGTGTCACATTCCCGATACCGCATTGTTGTCGAACGAATATGGGTTTGGCGCTCTAGCCAACCACAGGGTTACATCGTTCTTTGCTCTTCCTCGAAAACGTCAGACTGCCTCTACGTACTCTCACCAGCGTCGATGAATTGCTCGGGCTTAGCACGAAAGTCATCGAACTTGGGGGAGGGTGTTGTCAACTTATGATGGGCATCGACGCCAATCAGCTGATTTGGCGTCTGGGATCGCAGCGGTGATGATGGGGTTTCGGATTAGGCGAGGGCAGAGGCCCCGGTCACTTCATTCCACACCCGGAAGCGCTTACTACGAAGTCGACGATAAGCAGCGGCGGGGAGCAGGTGGCGACGAGGGCGGAAGTCGGAAGCGATGATGCCGAGCGGATTTGAACCGTCGCATTCGCCTCTCCCGTTCTCGCGTCGGCTGATGCGAGTTCTCCGCCCGGTTGTTCAAGTACCGATGCTGTCGATGGGCAACGCCGGGCATCACGATCCGTTTCGCCGCCCCGTAGCTGCGCAGCTTGTCAGTGATGATCACGCGCGGTCGTCGCCCGGTCGCCCGCAATACCTTGCGAAAGAATCGGATCGCCGCAAAGCGATCCCGCTTCGGTTGTACGAGGATATCCAGGATGACGCCATTCTGATCGACCGCTCGCCATAGGTAATGAGTAACGCCGTTGATCTTGAGGAAGACTTCGTCCAGATGCCATTTGTCGCCGGTCCGGGCACGTCGTCTCCGGAGACCGTCTACATACCGCTTGCCGAACTTGTCGCACCAGCGCCGGACCGTCTCGTAGCTGAGCACCACTCCACGAGCTGCCATCATCTCTTCTACATCGCGAAAGCTCATGGCGA
Organism: Bryobacteraceae bacterium; assembly: GCA_035630195.1. Lineage (GTDB taxonomy): Bacteria > Acidobacteriota > Terriglobia > Bryobacterales > Bryobacteraceae > DASQDN01. The sequence continues at coordinate 3,929 of DASQLD010000655.1, read as the reverse complement.
AACGGAAGTAGAGCCAAACGCAGTGCGAGATGATCTCTCTCGGGAACCGATGGCCACGGTACGGGCTGTCCGACACTCATCCAGCATCGCATCCAACACGAACAGCGCAATGTGACAGTACCCCTCAGAGGTCATTCGTCAATTTCATCAAACTTCTCGGTCCTGAGCAGGTAACGGACCGACTACTGGCCATTCGCGCGCGTAGGAGACTCCAGAGGCGTCCGGACGGTGAAAACGTACCCGCTGACTCGATGGGGCTAGACGATTCATACGGTTCGCTTTGACCATGGTGCCCACTCGTACGTCAACCGTTTCTGGTTATTAAGCAGCTGCTGAGCTTCCTCCCAATCAATTGTGGAATTGTTGCGTTCGGAGGCTCCATCTGTCGACCAAAACTCCGTTCGCGTCCACGCTGACTGAGAATCCGAAATCCAGATCTCTTCCTTGAAGCGCCCTTCGATGACGTTCTCCGTTAGCCAATTAAAAGTCTCTGCTTCCTTCTCCGCCGTCTCATCGCAGGCATCGCATCCGCACGCGGGGAAGGCGCGTGTGGCCCGGTGCCCGAAGCGGACGTGGAGTCCAGGGAAAGCGGAGAAACTAATAGCAACAGGTGCTCCATCGATCTGTCGGGGCGTAAGCTTAACAGTCGGGCGTGCCACTGCGTTGAATCGTGTCTCAAGGTATGGGTCAACGCCATACGCTTCGACCCGGTCAACATCGAACTCGAGTTCCAACCTGTGCAGTAGCTGTGCCGCAATTGTGTGCAGAGGCGCAAACCTTTCGGAGTTTGTGACCCGTAAGTACGCTTCTCTAGGCGGACCGTCGGCTCCCCAGCGATCGTTATCCATAGGCCGGCAAAGACACAGCTCAACTGTTGAAGAGTTGAACTAGCCACCTCCTGTACATCGTGACACACGCGCGAAACCGTGCTGCGCACGTGCGTAGGAAGCGCAGTTAATGCAGCTTGTGGTAGACGAACGCTAGTGCGCCTGATTTGACGAAATTGCGAATATGCTTATTCGAGAGCGGCAGCAACCCGGGGGGAGTTTGGTGCATAGGCTGAAGGGATGCCTCCACGAGTATCGTTGAAACGCCTGATTCTTGATCCTGATGTCCATGCTGCAGCCGCTGCACTCGGTCGAAAAGACGGACCGGCCAGGGCCAACGTGGCTATTTGCCAGTGAACAGGCGTGCAACTTGCATATAACGCGATACGTGCGACGCCTTATTTTCAATTTTGGTCCTACTTGGAACGCTTTGTTGTTTCACTCTGGCATCTGATCCCAAATCAGCACAAGTTGACCGCCAGCAGCTACGCGAAGCGGCAGAGCGGTTCGTCCGTGATCAGACTGGTTTCGTTCCCGATCTCCGCTCAACGTCTCCGCCAGTCTCTGAGCAAAGGGGTTATAACCCGAGGGTTGGCAGAAGTTGCGTAACGTGCGAACGAGACAGAAGCGGTCGCATCCGAAGAAGCCCAGCAGCACGCGCGGACTTCCGGCAGGACAATCCATGTCCGGTAACTGGAGGCACGAAGGCGCGTGTGCTGGATACGTTATCGACCACATTGTTCCGTTGAAGCGCGGCGGGGCTGACAATCCCGAGAACATGCAATGGCAGACTAAGGCTGAAGCGACGGCAAAAGATCGGTGGGAATAGATGCTACAGGATTGGGGTGAGAACAGACCCATGGTTAGCACCATTTCTGAAGTCGTTATCGAGTGGGTTGCGGTTGCGATCTCAGCGCTGCTGTTGGTTTCTCAAATCCACTGTTTGCTTTCGTGAGACGTCACCCTATACGCGAATCAGCAAATCGAACATCAAGAAGCGAAATCATGAGTGTCACCTGATGTTCTGGTGATTCGTATGGCGGCCTGCTAATAGTTTTCTTTTAAGTAAGTCTCGATGAGTGTCTTATCTTCTGCGCTCACAGTCTGATACCACTCCAGCGTTTCTGTGAGTGCACTGTAGGATGCGATCTGACCATCGTTCGGACCCATGACGTAGACTTTCCCGCCGGGCTTCTCTCTGCCAACGTGATATTTGTCGCTGATTTGGGCAACGTCAATCATGGTCGGAGTCTATCACCAAGAGCCCTCACAGCCGCCAGCGTGACCCCGGGTTGGAGACGGGGCGGAGGCGTGCCGCGGTTTCCCCAATACCTTCCTCGCGAGTAGCCATGTAGCTGTCGAGTCATCAGGTATAACGATCAGCTTACGCGGATGAAGTTGTCCCGGTGCATCTTTACGAGCTGCTCAAACTGTCCCTGATGAATCGTGCCCCTCAACTGCTGTGCAAACAATACAAAGGCGGCGTTGATCTCCGCTCGCATGGGCGGGAAGTGCACGCGATGATCAAAGCCGGTCATGTCCGCATTCCGCATGCCCATTGCTGCCCTTCAGCATGCTCCAGAATCAACCCACGAGGTCTCTGTGAAAATGCACCGCTGCGCGCGGCTGGCTAGAATCAATGGACCATACCCAGCACAGTGCCTTCCTGATTATTGTTTTGACAGCATGCGTAAATGCGTATGGTCTTCCGAAGGTGGTCATTTTCGCCACAGGAGGAACGATCTCTGGCCGGCATGATCCAGCACGCGGCGGTTACATGCCCGCAGCTACCGGAGAGGAACTCGTTGCCGCCGTGCCGAAGCTAAAAGAGATTGCCGAAATTCAAGTAGAACAGGTCGCCGCAATCAACAGCGCGGACATGACTCCGATATATGGATCAAACTCGCGAACCGTCTGCAACGCGTACTAGAAGATCCCGGGATATCGGGTGCTGTCATCACGCACGGTACGAACACCATAGAGGAAACCGGGTATTTTCTCGATCTGGTCCTAACGGGTTCCAAGCCTGTAGTCCTGGTCGGACCGCAACGGCCCGCGTCAGATCCGTACAGTGACGGTCCACTTAACCTCCTGCAGGCCGTTGAAGTGGCAGTTCACGCTGACTCACGCGGCAAAGGATGCTTAGTCGTAATGAATGGAACCATCAATGCTGCTCGTGACGTCACGAAGCTACACTCGAACCGCGTCGAAACTTTTCAAAGTCTGGAGTTCGGCCCGCTCGGCGTGGTCGATCGAATGGGAGTGAAGTTCTACCGCGTTCCGCTACGGCGACAAACGATCCCTATTAAGGGTGTCACGTCGCTCCCGCGTGTAGATATTGTCGCCAGTTATGCCGGAGCTGACGGTGAGATCGTGCGCTCCTTGATCACAGCCGGAAAGGCGCAGGGAGTAGTGATCGCCGCGTTTGGCGCCGGCACAGTGACTGGCTCAATGTTCGAGGTAATAAAAGAGGCTCGTGCTAAAGGTGTTCCGGTAGTCATCACCGGCGCACCTACGGGACGTATCATTCCGGCCTCCGCAACGCCAGGATCGGTAATTATGACTAAGGGAATCGGCTGCGTATTCGCGGACTATCTGACTCCGCAGAAGGCGAGGATTCTGTTGATGCTCGCAATAATGCGGACACGGGAACCCGCAGCTTTGCAGGCATACTTCGACAGGTGATCGCTAATGCGAGTGGTCGTTGTTGCATTGAGGTTCGTGCCACTCCGTCGGTTTGCGCCTGCGACACGGCGATTGCGGAAAATGACGCACAACGCGAAATCCTCATGCCAATTGGTATGCATGTAGAAACGAAAGACACCCGCCATTGAAGATCCAGCCAAACCCGCATCGACAGCCGAACTTCGCCGCGAAGGCCGCTTAGCCCGAATCGCGAAGGCACTCGTCTCCGGCGCCTCCGTGACCGAGATCGCCGAAGACGAAGGCATCGGCCGCACCCTAGCCCAAGTTCGTCAGTTATGGGCCGAAACCACAGCTAAGTATTTGATTCCAGGTTCAGGCGATGGCAAAGTCTACACTACATTTTGGCTGGATCTGTGAGTGGTCTGGCAGCGCCAAGCCAAGTTGCTGAAGGAGGTG
>DASQLD010000654.1:0-4724 GCA_035630195.1 Bryobacteraceae bacterium | reverse complement strand
ACTGCACACCGTCGGGAGAGTTTTGGCGACGGGTTCGAGCGCATCTGCGAAGCCCTGCTACGTATAGCCGCAATGGACGGCGTTCAACTGGTCTATCCGGTCCACCCGAATCCGAATGTGACAGGTCCAGTACGGCGCAATCTTGGAGACCACCCGAATATTCATCTCATCGAGCCGCTCGACTACGTATCTTTTGCGGATCTGATGCGACGCGCGTACCTGATGCTCACCGATTCCGGGGGGGTACAGGAGGAAGCACCATCCTTTGGGAAGCCTGCGCTTGTTCTCCGGAACAAGACCGAGCGTCCGGAGGCCGTAGAGGCGGGGACATCGACGCTCGTCGGCGTGGATGTAGAGAAGATTGTCGGCACTACGGAATGGCTGATTCGGGATGAGGTGGAGTATCAACGGCGTGCTCGGATTCACAATCCGTACGGGGACGGACACGCAAGCGAGAGGATTGGCGACTTTATTTTAAGCTACCTGGAGGAGCGAGAGGCGGCGTCTGTCGCCCTATCATGAGCGATCGTCCGATAGAGATCGCCGTCTTGATGGAATCCACCTCCGTAAGCGGTCCAGCCAAGAATTTAATCGAGTTTGCACGTCGCGCAGCGCAACCGGAAACAGGTATTCCCCTGATACGAATGACGCTGGTAACGTATCAACGCGGGGCCGTGGAATCGGAGTTCGTCAGCGCAGCGAAAGCGGCGGGTATGCCGGTGGTGCTGCTGCCTGAGAGCGGGCCGTTGGATTTGCGCGTAGTGGGGCGACTGCGCAACGCCTTAACCGGACTGAAACCGGACATCATCCAGTCGCACAATATAAAGTCGCACCTGTTTGTCCGGTTGACCGGGCTCTATAAATCGTATCCGTGGATCGCGTTCAACCATGGCTATACGGCAGTAGATCTGAAGGATCGCATCTACAACTACGCCGATCGATTTTCCTTACCAAGGGCATATCGGGTAGTCGCGGTCTGCGGCCCTTTCGGTAGACGTTTGATCGCGCGTGGAGTGGACTGCGAGCGGATACGGATACAACACAACTCGGTCAAACCCTTCGTGGTTCCGAACGCCGAAGCAGTCGAAAACGTGCGGCGAAAACATGGAATCGGCGAAGAGTTGGTCGTATTATGCGCCGGGCGGCTGTCCACAGAAAAAGGACAGGCGGATCTTCTCGAGGCCGTTGCGCTGATAGCAAAGATGCCCGATATTCCGCGTTTCCGCCTGTTGCTGGCCGGAGACGGGGTAGAGCGGCAGCATCTCGAGCGGTTGTCTGCTCGTCTGGGCATTCAGGAGAAGGTGATCTTTGCGGGACATGCCTCGGATATGCGCCCGTACTATGCAATGGCATCAATGCTGGTCCTTCCGTCACACTCGGAGGGCTCCCCGAACGTGGTCTTGGAAGCTCTGGCGGCGGGTCTGGCGGTCGCGGCAACTACAGTTGGAGGGGTACCCGAGATACTGGAGGAAGGCAGGACCGGCTTGATGGTTCCGCCGCGGAATTCCGCCGCGCTAGCCGAGGCAACCGCGCGACTGCTTCGCGATCCCGGTCTGAGATGTCGCTTAGCGAGTGTTGGCCAGGAGTACGTTATGCGGAGTTTCACGCCCGAGACATACCGTTTGTCATTAACTACGCTGTATCGTAGTGTTCTTGACGACTATCGCAACTATACGGGGACCTGAACAAAGACGAATGCGAATCTGCCTTGTGTACCACGGCGGTGAGTTTCCGCCTGCTGAACGAATCGAAAAGATGGCCGCCACGCTAACGCAGGCGGGACATCAAATCTACCTCCTCTGCAACAATTACGGAGATCACGCCCTATCGGAAGAACAGATCGGAGACGTACACACGGTGCGTGTTCGGCCTACGTTCGGCATTCGCAAGCTCAATAAGATTCTGAAGTTTCCGGTGTTTTTGAATCCTCTCTGGATTTTTCAATTGTTCATGATGGTGCACCGGTTCAAAATCGATGCGATTCAGGTTATCGACCTTCCGCTTGCGGGAGCCGCCTACTTCGTCGGACGTGTGCTCGGGCTGCCGGTCCTCATGGATATGTGGGAGAACTATCCGGAGGCGCTGAAGGGCTGGGCGCAGATCAACTGGAAGACGCGAGTCTTCAAAAATCCCAAGGTGGCGCGTTTCGTCGAATTGTGGCTGGTGCCTCGGTTCGATCATGTTTTCGTAGTCGTAGAAGAGCAGAAGGAACGCCTAGTGGCGGACGGAGTCGAGGAGAAGCGCATCTCCGTGGTGACGAACGCAGTGGACATAAAGATGTTCACTGGTGGGGCCATTCGTACGGACACTCCGCTGAACGCGGAACCGAGTACGTTCAAGCTGCTGTATGTAGGTAAACTTACCATTGAACGCGGGTTGGAAGACATCATCCGCGCTATAGCGCTGCTTCGCGAACGAATGAACTTCGTCAGGTTCTATATCGCGGGAGATGGCGCGTACGAGCAAAACCTTCGGCATCTGGTTGAGGATCTACAAGTAAGCGACGCGGTGAAGTTCACCGGCTTTGTCCGCTTCTCCGACATCCAATCCTATGTCCGGAATAGTGATGTATGCGTTGTCCCTCACCTGAACAACGATTTCATCAACACGACAATGCCAAACAAGCTATTCCAGTTCATGGCGATGTCCAAGCCCGTACTGGTATCGAATTCCAAGCCTTTGGCCCGAGTGGTTCGGGAATGCTCTTGCGGCTTTGTTTTCGAATCAGGCAACCCGGCCGATGCTGCCCGCGCCATCACGGAGGCGCACGAATCGCGGATGGATGCGAGCATTGGCGAGCGCGGCAGGAAATGCGTCGAAGCGCGCTACACGTGGGACAAGGTGTCGACCGAGCTGACGCGTGTGTACGACATGTTCGAAAGCAGGACGCAGCGCGAGAGTATCGCCTGATCCTGCCGGGGCGCGAGGCTACTTCCTGAACGCGACTGCGACCCGGTCAACTCGTTCGCGTCCTGGACGAGCCCGGCTCGAGCTGTACAGCCCGGAGCGATCGATCCACCATTTGCACATGCGATTCTGACCCTGGCATGGTATGCAATGGATGCTTACTGTTGGGAGCGAAGTGTATAGCTCACGTTACGATAACAGCAGACATCGCAAACCCAAAATGCCCAAAAATCAGCCCAGTAAGTTGTTTGCTTTGTCCTCTATAGTCGATCAGCGATTTACATCTATTCCTTTCATCCATATACAACGGCGTGACAGCTCTTTTAAGGTGCAAGGACAGCTCGAGTGCACTTTAGGGCATAGAATTCCGCGCGCGACAGGGCCGGATGATGGCATTTTTGTATCGTGGCGATGGGATGGCCAGAAGCTGACCGTTGAGAACGACCGCTATGGCTTTTATCCGTTGTTCTACTTTGCCGATCAGAACCAGATCATCCTGTCCCCCTTAATCGCCCGGCTGCTCGCCGAGGGGGCCGATCGAACCATTGACGATGCCGCATTAGCGGTGTTCCTGCGGCTTGGGTACTTTCTCGACGACGATACACCATTCCGTCACATCCGGACGGTTCCATCCGGCGCCACCTTCGAATGGTCATCCGGTGGCCTCCTTGTCCACGGGCGACGGCCCGCAACCGCACCCTCGACCATGTCCCGTCAGTCAGCGCTGGATGGCTTCGTTGAGCTCTTCCGCCAATCGATTCGCCGTCGCCCGCGCGCCGGGCGGTTTGTGCTTCCGCTCAGCGGAGGCCGCGACTCGCGCCATATCTTTCTGGAGTTGTGCGAACAGGGCTGGAAACCAGATTGCTGCATCTCCGTCGACCTTCGCCATGAATCCGATGCGGCCGTCGCGCAACAACTTGCCGACAGTCAGAGCGTTCCGCTGCGGATCATCGAGCCGACAAATCCAAGCCTCGAAGCCGAGGTCCGCCGCAATGTGGAAACCAGCTTCTGCAGCGACGAACACACGTGGTCACTGCATCTGGCGGACTGCTTAGGCTCGTCAACCGACTCCACTTACGACGGCATTGCAGGCGACGTATTGTCATCCAGCCGTTTCCTGAGTGTGGCACGCCAGGGATGGTATGAAGCAGCTGATTACGAGAGCATCGCACGCGACCTCATCGGATACAGCGATGCCTCCGCGCGGAGCGCTCTGCCAGCCAAATACCGCGAGCGCTGGCGTGGAGAGCTTGCGCTTGACCGTATCACTGCGGAATTGAAGCTGCACGCAGAGGCGCCGAACCCCATGGCGGATTTCATATTCTGGAACCGATCACGTCGGGAAATCGCGCTGTACTCCTATGGAAATCTGCGCGACATTGGGCGCGTATACGCGCCATTTCTCGATCATGATCTGTATGATCATCTTGCGTCTTTGCCGGCTGCGATGCTGCTCGACCGGAAGCTGCACGACGATGCAATTCGGCAGGCATATCCATACGCTGACACTATTCCGTATGCCTCGAGAAACGGACAGGCGCCTGTGGCGGACGCGGTTCTGGCCGAACTAGCCGAAACGGCGCTGCGATGCCTTCTTTGCGCCGACCGCCGCAGTTGGATCAAGTCCAGCTACTACGGCCTGCGGCTCGTGCGCTCGCGCCTGCAGAAGTCACGCCGCACTGATGCTTTGTGGCTGGCGACCCGCTGCCTTTACATGCTGCAGCTCGAGGACATCTCAGCCAACGGTCTCCTCGCGTGGTAGCACGCTGCTTCCCGTGTGAATCGATCCTAATACCATAACCGAAACCGATTGGGTT
>DASQLD010000653.1:0-4309 GCA_035630195.1 Bryobacteraceae bacterium | reverse complement strand
CGGCGTAGCCGCCACGGCCAGTGTCGTCAAAAGTGTGCTCGCCACTGCCGCTGACAGCGCACACAGTTCGATCCCCACCCTTCATCGTACGAATGACAGCGCCGGTGATCTCTTCTTCGGTGAGTGATTTAGCTTCCTCATGACGCGGGCCTGCATCAATTGTGATCGCACCGTAGTTGCGGATTCCCGCTGCCCTGGCCACCTGCGGCTTCTTGTCGGGATCGACATAATCCACCCGGAGATTGGTCGATAGCGAGTCATACCTGTCAAGCAGATCTTTCGCGCGCGGGAAATTTTCTGTCTTGTCGTAGTATGTGATGCGGACATCTTGCTTCAATCCGGTCACGATCTTGTTCGTTTGATCGGAGAGAGTGAAGCGTTTGTTCGCCGTGGTGTCGATCGACTTGTTGTGCCGGTTCGCGAGCCAGTTTGCCAGTCCCAGCGCGCCAAGGACGATGACTATGTAGGCCAGAACGTATGCTGAGTAGCGGGTTTGCCGCGCTTTGAGCCAGTTGTTCGTCATCTAAGCCCTCCACCGCAGCGATTCCATCGATCGTGCGGTAAGAAACAACCCGAAGAAGATCATCGAGACGTAAAAGATGATGTCTTTGGTGTCCAATACGCCTTTAGCGAATGGATCGAAGTGCGTGATCACGGACAAATATGCGACTACCTTTGCCCAGGCCGCCGTTTCGAACGTGCTAACCCAATCGAGTACCCAGAGCATCAGACACACAGCGAATGTAGCGAACGCCGCGATGATCTGGTTTTTGGTTGTGGTCGAAATGAAGGTACCGATGGCGAGCAGACTTCCGCCTTGCAACAGCAGTCCGAGGTAGCCCGTCAGGATGGGCGCGAGGTCGGGTTTGCCATAGAAGTAAAGAGTTGCCACGCTCAACGCCGATATCCCGAGCGCCGATGCATATAGGACCAGAGCAGCCAACCACTTTCCAACGATCACTTCGATGTCACGCACCGGCGAGGTCGCCAGGAGTTCGATGGTGCCGGACCGCTTCTCTTCGGCAAAGAGGCGCATTGTGATCATCGGAATCATGAAGAGTCCAATGACACTGAGGTTCGCGAGTAATGGACGGATCACCCATTCATTCACGTCCATCGGCATACTCCGCCCGCCCATCTGCGATTGCACGCTTCGATCGACGAACAAAGCCACGTACACGTAGAAGAAGTACCCCGCCAGAAATCCAAAGAAGGCGAGCACGAGATATGCAATGGGCGATCGGAAATAGCTGTTCAATTCCTTGCGAAGGATCGTTAGCACGTTACTCATTATTCTGCTCCGTGTTCTGCTCCGTTCCAGTTAACTGCAGGAACACTTCTTCGAGGCTGATCGCAACGGGACGCAACTCGGTCAAATTCCATCCGGCTTCCACAACCGATCGCGCCACCTCACCGCGTATCGCGCGGCCCTGAATACTTTCGAGTTCGAAAGCGAAGCGATTCTCTCGGATGTCTCGCTGAAGCACCCGGCTTACGCCAGGGACTTGCTCGAGACGTTGTTGAACGGAGGCTGTGTCGAGAGCTCCGTTGCGTGACTCCACCGTAACTGCAATGCTCTCTGAACCGCGCAGACGGTTGGTGAGATTGTCGACGCTATCCGTGGCGACTATCTTCCCTTTGCTGATGATCACCACCTGTTCGCAGATCTGTTCCACCTCGGGCAGGATGTGCGTGCTGAGAATGATGGTGTGGTCGCCGGCCAAGCCCTTGATCAGGGCCCGGGTTTCCGTGATCTGCTTGGGATCAAGGCCGGATGTGGGTTCGTCCAGCACCAGCACATCTGGATTGTGAATAATGGCCTGCGCCAGTCCGACACGCTGCCGGTAGCCTTTGGAGAGCTTATGAATCAGCTTTTTGCGTACATCTGCGACTGCGCAACGCTCGCTGACTTCGGCCACTCGACGAGCCAGTTCCGCGCTTCGAATCCCTTTTAAACGCCCGACAAACTCGAGGTACTCGCCGACTTCCATATCTGGATACAGTGGGGGCGTCTCGGGGAGGTAGCCGATGCGTTTCTTCACTTCCATCGGCTGCTGCATAACGTCGAAACCAGCGACGTTCGCGCTTCCCGACGTCGGGGGTAAGAAGCAAGTAAGTATGCGCATGGTCGTGGTTTTTCCGGCGCCGTTCGGGCCCAAAAAACCAACGATCTGCCCCTTCTGAGCTTCGAAGGAAACATCATCGACAGCGACGTTACGCGCGTATCGCTTCGATAGGTTTTCCACCTTGATCATATTGAGACTCTTTTAGTGTTCGGAATGCGGGCGTGTTATCCAGGCTGCCCTGAAGAGGGCATAGCCATGATTTGGTATCCCGCGTCTACATATATTACGTTACCGGTGACGCCACGTCCCAGGTTACTCGCCAAAAAAACAGCTGTATCGGCAACTTCAGCCGGATCCGTATTGCGGCGCAGTGGCGCGTGCGCGGCAACGCCTTCAAACACCTTCGACAAGTCCTTAACGGCGCGAGCCGATGCTGTTTTGACGGGGCCTGCGGAAATCGCGTTCACACGAATATTCGAAGGTCCAAGGTCATAAGCCAAGTACCGGACGCTCGCTTCAAGGGCAGCCTTCGCCACACCCATTACGTTGTAGTTGGGAATCACTCGGACCGCTCCGAGATAACTGAGTGTGAGGATCGACCCGCCATCCGGCATGAGGGGCGCGAAAGCTCGGGAGACTGCCACCAGCGAATATGAGCTTACCTCTTGAGCCAGCAGATAGCCCTCTCGGGAAGTCTGGACGAACGGCTGACTTAGGTCCTCGCGATTCGCGAAGGCAATGCTGTGAACAATCGCATCCAACTTGGTGTGACTGGCGCGAAGCGTGTTTGTGACATTCTCGAGTTCCTGCGGGAGCGTCACGTCGCATGCCAAGACGGCAGACTCGGGAGCCAACTCGGTAGCCAAGTCCTGTACAGTGCCGCGCTGGCGATCGCCCTGATACGTCAAGACCAGCTTGCCACCCTCACGAACAAAAGCCTGAGCGATGGCGTAGGCCAAACTCCACTTGTTTGCAACGCCAAGGATGAGCGCTGTCTTACCGGCCAGAAGATCGGACATGGAAACGATATTCTATCAGTCTTGCTGAAAGCAGAAGGCAATTGGCAGGCTAAACATCAATCCGGCTACGAACAAAGGACAGCACGGCCTTACAACCGTACTGCCCTCCAACGAGCAATTACGCGACCGTTGCCAGCGGCGCATCCACATGGCGCCGTTCAGGAATCGAGTTGCGGCGAGCGATTGCCAACTGAACCGCGCTCTTCACGTCGGGTCCCCGAATCGGCTTGAATACCACGGCTTCCGGCTCTGCCCACGCCAACTGATGCACAAAGTCCGACTCCATTCCAGGAGGCGCAATCATGACAACAGGAACCTCATGGCTTTCGTGGACTTGTCGTGTTAATTCGAACCCGTTCATGGGCCCGGTTAAAGTGATGCCAGTAATCAGCACCGCAGGGTGCGACTCGTCGAGAGCGCCTTGCGCGTCCTCTGCGCAATCGATCACTGCTCCGATTGGCACACCCATTGAATCAAAGCATTCGGATACGGCAGCAATCGTCGCCCTGTCTTTGTCGACGATGACTGCACGCCCTTGAATGCGATCGTAAGCTCCTGTCGGCAGTTCGCTTCGAAGATAGAACCGCGGCAGGTAGTCTCCCGGCCGATATCGGATGAGGACGGGATCGTTGATGCCTTCGTTCAAATAGTAGACATCGATCTTCGCCCGCAGCTGCCTGGCAGCGACTCGAACGGCCGAGTCAACTCTGGGATCGAAGGAGTCGGGCTTTCCGAACACCGCTAGGGCGATGCAGTACTCCTTCAACCGATCTTCAGAACCTGCCAGACCTTGCTCCACCGTGTACAACAAAAACGACCGCAAACGCGGCGAAGTCCGAAAATACCGGCTGTCCAGCATTCGGTTGAGTTGATTCCGCACGGCTTGCGGATCGGGATAGCTAATCATGATGCACGTATTCTCCCGAACTATGAGGGTAGTTGATTCCCACAAACATGGGTACTCATCCCCCCAACAGGTTAACAAACCTTCAGGAGAATTCAAACCGATTGCAACAAGGTACTATTCCTGAGGAGCTTAGGGGTATATGCCCCGGCCATCACGACCTGTCTGACAGCGAATCAGGCAGGGAAATGCTGGCGTAACGGAATGTAGAAGGATTGAATGAAGTCGATTGCCGCCTTCTGGGATCGCTCGATATTGTGCTCGACGATAGGCAAAGTAACACGTACGAGGGCTGTATCGGTACGGTTGTAGCGAAGCGC
>DASQLD010000652.1:0-5924 GCA_035630195.1 Bryobacteraceae bacterium | reverse complement strand
AAGAGGGTCGCACGGCTGTTTGTGGACGATGCAAGGCTGCTCTGAAAGCCGGCGGCTCCACGGTTGTTGTTACGGACGCGACGTTCGCTGACGAGGTGGAACGTTCTTCGCTGCCGGTTCTGCTGGATCTGTGGGCGCCTTGGTGCGGCCCATGCAAGATGATCGCGCCGGCGCTTGACGAACTCGCCAAAGAGTTGGCGGGTCAGGTTAAGATCGCCAAACTCAATGTTGATGAGAACCCGGTTGTCTCATCACGGTTCCACGTTCGTAGTATCCCCTTACTCGTCATGCTGGAGAATGGCCGGGAGGTGGATCGGATCGTGGGCGCACAGCCGAAGGCTGAGATCCTGCGACGCCTAGGGCGATTCCTTCGTTAGCTCCTACCATTTCATCCTGCTGAGAAACCATCGCCCCCTCTCTTTCGCCTTACCGGGCGTACCTCTTATGCGTCTTGTCCTATCTCTTGCTCTTTCGATCTTTGCTTTCGGCGCGGAGGATGACTGGGCTCGCTGGCGCGGTCCAAACGATGACGGAATGGCTCGGGGCGACGTGCCGCTGGAATGGAGCGACACCAAGAACATCGCGTGGAAGGTGAATGTACCGGGTCGCGGGTTCTCCTCGCCTGTGATTTGGGGCAATAAGTTATTCGTTACGACCGCGGTACCGATCGGCGAAGCGAAGCCACCGGCTGAGGCGGCGCCGAGTGGCGGTGGTGGTCGACGGGGAGCGGGAGGCGGCGCCGGCTTAGGCCCAAGCTACAGCTTCCGCGTGCTCTGTTTCGATCGAAACTCGGGCAAGCTGTTATGGGATCGAGAAGCGACCAAGACAGCGCCACATGAGGGATATCACGGACGGTACGGCAGCTTTGCCTCGAATACTCCGGTTACAGACGGGAAACATCTGGTAGCCTTCTTCGGCTCGAGAGGTGTATATGTCTACGATCTTGAAGGAAAGCTTATTTGGAACAAACAGTTCTCGCCGATGACGATGCGGTTGGCATTCGGCGAGGGCGTGGCTCCTGTACTGGATGAAAACAGTCTTTATCTGAAGTTCGATCAGGAAAAAGATTCCTCGCTTGTTGTTCTGGATAAGAGGAATGGTAAAGAGTTGTGGCGCGTTACGCGCGATGAACCGAGTTCGTGGTCGCCGCCACTCATCGTGACTCATGGAGGCAGGAAGCAGGCCGTTGTCAGCGCGTCGAATAAAGTTCGGTCCTACGATGCGGCGACTGGAAAGCTGATTTGGGAATCTGCCGGTTTGGGCTCAAATGTCATTCCCGCGCCCGTCACGATGGATGGGATTGTGTATGTGATGAGTGGCCATCGAGAACCGAACCTGCTTGCCATCCGGCTTGGGAAGGAAGGGGACTTGACGAGTTCCGACGCGATTCTGTGGAAGAACGATCGAGGCAATTCCTACACGCCATCTCCTGTCCTGCATGATGGGAAGCTTTATATGTTGACCGACAGCGGGATGCTTAGCTGTCTTAACGCAAAGACTGGGGAAGCATACTACCGGCAGCAGCGACTTCCGAAGCCCTACAATTTCAAGGCCTCGCCGGTCGGGGTGAATGGCAAGCTGTATCTTGCAAGTGAAGAGGGCGATGTCATTGTGGTCAAGATGGGCGAGAAATGTGAAGTTCTGGCGACGAACACGATGCCGGACCAGTCATTCATCTCTTCGCCGGCAGTGGCAGAAGGAAGTCTCTATTTACGCAGCCAGGATACGCTGTACTGTATTCGCGAGAAGTAGTCTACTGCCCGAAGGCCGATTTACAAATCGGCCGCAGGATATAATCCTGCCCCACTCAAGCAAAGAATTTATGCAGTTGTAGTAGTTGGGTATGGGAATAGCGTGCCGCGCCCTAGCAGCCATTGCGGGTCCATACGACGCTTTACTGCCATCATTGCTTCGATGTGTTCGGGCGTGTATTGCAGAGAGAGCAAATGAGCTTTCTGCTTGCCGAGACCATGTTCGGCTGAGACTGTTCCACCCATCGCGACCACTTCTTTGGCCAAGTCCATTAGAAGAGCGCTCGCCGTTTCTGCTTGCTGCGCGGTCTCTGGAAGAACGTTGATGTGGACGTGCGCGTCGCCGATATGACCGAAGCACATGTAGAGTCCGATGTCGGCAGCATCGAGGCGTTCGTGGTAGACCTTCAAGATGTCTCGATTGCGATGGAGCGGCACGGCGTAGTCGGTACCGATTTGCTTGAAGCCCCGGCGACGTACGGTGTCTATGACTACTTCCGGCAGAGTGTGGCGGAAACGCCGAAACCGTTCCCGATCCTGCGCGCTCACGGCAAACCACGAACCATCGATTAGGGCAGACGCCGCTTGCAACCGCTGTTCCCAATCGTCGACATCCGCTTCGCCTTGCGATTCGATCAAGAGCGCCGCTTCGGCTTGCCTCGGAATATCAGGGAAACGGCCGCGAATCATGTCGAGCGCCTTGCGGTCGACATACTCCAGCATTTGGAGTCTGGGAGTCGGTCGCCAAGCTTCGACCGCATTGATTGCATCGTCGTCACTGGCAAAGAAAATAATCGCCGTGAAGAGGTCGTCCGGGATGGGCAACAAAGACAATTCGGCCTCGAGGACTACTCCCAGCGTGCCTTCTGAACCACAGAACAAATCGATCCAGTCCATGCCCGGACGTAGTGGATAGCCGGCCGTGTACTTGGTGACGTTTGGAATCGGGAGTGGTGGGACCGGGAAATCGATAGCATCGCCACGCCGATATGCCACGACTCTGCCGTCCATTAAGGCAACGCGGACGGCATTCAAGTGTCTTCGCGTACTGCCATAGCGGAAACTGCGCGAGCCACTGGCGTTGGTCGCGATCGTACCGCCGACGGAAGAGTTGATCTCGGTCGGATCGGGAGCATAGAACTGTCCGGATGGCCGGGCCGCGTCACGCAATTCCAGCAATGACATCGCAGCTCCGGCGCGAGCGAAGCCATTGTGAATTTCCAAACGCCGGAACTTTTCGAGGGAGATGACCCAGCCTCCTTGCGCGACTCGGCCGCCGGTTAAACCGTACCCAGCTCCGACGACGGTCACGGGCGTGCTCGTCGCAACGGCATTCTTCAGGATCTCGACTACCTGCTGTTCATCGGCCGGCACAAGGACTTTGTCCGCCCAGCCCGAGAAACCGGAGGCATCTGTAAGGTAGGGACTGATCTCTGTTGACATCTTCTACTTCAATTCGACAACGATCACATCGAAGGGTTTAGCGGAAAGGTTCTCTTCGCGGTGCTTCGCGGCCCCAGCCCAACGGACTTCTCCGGCTTTAGCTTCGATGTCCGTGGCCTTGCCAGAGTCGTCAGTGGCACGAGCATGCATGTCTGACACGAACACGATTACGCGATTCGGGACGTGCTCGTGAAGCGGTATCCTTGCCCGGCCTTCAGCCGTCGCCCGGATCACTCGAGCTTGCGGATAATCATGAAGCACTTTGTAGCGTTTCGGATCGACGCGAACTGGATCGAGTGGTCCAAATTTAGTATTGCCGGCGTTCTTCTTCAACTCAACTTCGATGACTCGAAAGGGTCCAGTAACGTGCTGACTTGTATGCATTCCGCCGGCAGGACTCCAGTGAGCCGTCCCTGGTTCAAACTCGAGAGTGGTTGTGCGGCCGTCGGCATATTCGAGCTTCTGCTTGCCGGCACTGAGATAGATCATGACGCGATTCATGGCATGCTCGTGCAGCCGGCCCTTGGTGGTGGAGCCATCGGTGGTTACGTCCAGGACTCGGACGTATTCATTGTCTAAGACGGTTTTGCGTTGGCCATGCAGAAGCATGGCGCAAATGAAGGCTAGGGCAATCCGGAATGGCACGACAGCCATTATCTATCACTAACGTGGTTTACCTGTTAGAATCTCCGCGATGACGTCGCAAGGATTGGCAAGTATATTAAGCGCGCTCGAAGAGAGCCGCGTCGAAGTTAACGCTGCTGTCGCCGGCCTGTCGGAGGACGATGCGATTGCCTCAGCGGATACGAGTTGCTGGTCGGCTCTGCAGTGTGTGGAACATGTTGTCGCCGCGGAGGAGCTTTTTGTTGGAAAGATCGAACAGGCTGAGCGGCAGGAATCTGTCGCAATCAATCCGCAAAAGGAATCAGAACTCGCGGCAAGACTGGTCAATCGCACAACACGGGTTCGGGCTCCAGAAGCGCTTCGGCCCGTGGGACGTTTCACAAGCATCGCCGAGGCTGTGGATCACTTCAACGCAGTTCGCGCGAAGACGATGAAATTTGCCGAGACCCGGAGTGAAGATTTGTACTTCTTAAGCTTTGAGCATAGACGCTTTGGAGTGCTCAATGGAGTCGAGTTGATGTTGTTGATCGCTGCTCACTCGCGCCGGCACGCGGCCCAGATTCGGGAGTCTCGAGGACTTGACGGTTGAAGACCTCGGGCTTGCCAGACCGTCCTGGCTCAACCCTGATGTGAGAGACCGCATCCGTTGCGAGATCGATCGCGTACACACTATGCGATGTTCCGAAATACAGTGCATCGCCGAGTCGCTCGATAGACACGACATAATCCTTGATTGGGAACGTTCGGGTTGCGCCGGTTTTTGTGTCGAATCGGAGCACACCCGTGCCGTATTCTGCGCCTTCCGGTCTGCGCATGATACCGATCCAAAGATTGCCGCTCTCGAGACGGAGCGCCGAAGCTGACCAGCGGGCAATCTCGGGCAGATATCGCATCTCGTACTTCCGAGTGGTCACGTCGAAACTGCCAATCGCGCCGACTCCCGACATGCCTTCGCCGTCGTAAAACGTGTTGGCAAACCATACGCGTTCGCCATCAAATGCGTATGGGCCGATCTCATTTTCGATGCTGCCCGGAAGTGAATCGGCAGCATAGGAAATAACCCGCACTTCCGGACGTAGTTTCTTGTATAACTCTCGCGATGGTATCGGCACGGGAGAAAACTGCTTTCTTCCTTTACGGTCTACGACAGCGATTCCTTTCGCTGAGACTTCGAGTTGACGACCATCGCTGCCTGGGGCGGGCTCGGGATGGTCGACGCTGCCGATTACCCACTGGCCCGTTCCGACCCGGTGAAGAGATAGATTTTCATCCGATGTACCGTACGGACCTGAGAATGCCAACCGCTCACCGTCGTTAGCAGTGCGCTTCACCTGGAATTTCTTGTACTCGCTCTTTGTCCCTCGTGTCCGGCTGACGAGATCGTATTCGTACTTGTGGCTTAGCGAGTACATTCCATAATCGCCGTACCAGTGAACGTAGACATTATTCTTGGTAGGCGATTCCAGTTTGGGCCCGAAACCGCGCGGGCCCATGGAACTGATTTCGAGAACCATGTAGGTCTGATTCGTTTTGCCGTAAACGATGAAAACGCCGAAATATGGGTCAAAGGGCGGCGGAACGGATTCATCCGCCGCCGTTACGACCATCGCTGAATACGTAGCGTCGATGGGGCGTTTGTCGCCGAGCCAGAATTTCGACAGCTTGGGTTCTTTGCCTGGAAGTACTGTTGAACGCTAACGAAGATCTTCATCGATCTCAGCAAGCGCGGCTTGACAACAAATCAGACCTATGAAAAGCGTTGTCCGCAGCACATTTCAATTTACTCTCTATAGCTCTCCGACTTTCAGGGAGACGGCTGAGTGCTTCCAGGCTTCTGCGAACTCGCGCTTGACCCAGTCGATGCTTGCAGTCTTCTGCTGCGCTTGCAACGATTCGAGCAGTCCAAACAGAGACCTGCCATTACGGGGATGCATTTCGAGATCCTTACGAAATATGGCTTCTGCTTCCGATGCTTCGCCTCGCCGCAATAATGCTCCGCCGAGCGCTTCACGCAGCGAATAGTGCCACTCCGGAGGCTCCATATACAGGAGCTTGTCTTGCATCTCGACGGCGCGCCGAAGATGCCTGACTTCAGCCGCGCTGTCG
>DASQLD010000651.1:0-3685 GCA_035630195.1 Bryobacteraceae bacterium | reverse complement strand
GCGCTTCGCTCATCTGCCGGAGCTCGATCGTTTGCTGACGTCGGACGGCGACCGAAAGCTGGTGGAGCTGTTCCGTTCGCTGAGACTCGTCGGCTCGCCCTACATCCTTCCGCCGGGCGCCTCACCGGAGCGGACGCAGATCCTGCGGGCCGCCTTTCGCAAGATTTTTGACGATCCCGAATTTCACAAGGAGTATAAAAAACTCGTCGGAGACGAACCGTCGCCGCTGGCCGCCGAAGAGGTCCAGCGCGCGATCGAAAACCTGCCGCGGGAATCGTCGGTCGTCGAGACGTTCAAGCTGATTACCAGCGCCAACCCGCTCCCCGCTCGTTGAACGACACGGCCGCTGTTTTATAGTGCGATAGGTGTCGAATCTTTAAAAATTTGACACCAGCAGCATCCATTCGACGGTTAGCCGACTGATCAAAAGTGTGACCGAACAGCAAAGGAAAGAACTGACCCTGGAAATTTGCCTGAACGGTCAAACTTGTGGATTTGATCGGTCCTGCATTTGATTCATTGAAGGTACTGATTGAACCATTCGAGGACCGGTTTCATGGCTTCATTTGTCCTCTTCCCATACACGTCGAAGTGTACGCCGTCTTTTAGAGTGAAGAGCTTCTTCGGTTCCTTAGCCTTACGATACAATATATCGGCGTCATCAGCCTCGAGCTCGTCCTTCTCAGCTTGAACGAAGAGAATTGGTGTTGGAGACACCTTGTCAATAATCTCTTCCGGCTTGTAGCTCAGCCACCCATCAACGGTTGCGAGTGTTGTGCTGTTGCCTTTTTCGTCTTCCACCTGCTCCGCCTCCTTCAAGGAAGAGCTCAGATCAGGAGGCATGATCAGTACCGAATCGGTTCCCTGCTTCAAAAATCCACGGAACTCTTTTGACTTGCCGGTCACTGCCCGGTTTATCCTGTCCTCCTGGACTTTTTGCATGAGAGTTTGCCACTGCTCCTCGGTGCGAAATTTTCGCATTCTACGCACGCCGTCACCGACCAGAACCATCGAGGCAACCGCCTTTACGCGCCGGTCTCGAGCAGCTATGTACGCCACCTCTCCTCCGCCCAGACTGACGCCCAATATGGCGATTTTGTCAGGGTCCACTTCCGCTCTTGACTGTAGGTAGGATATGGCGTTGCTGGCGTCATAGATCTGCAGGTATGGAATGACCTCGCCGCGGACGCCTTCGCTCTGTCCGAATCCTCTAAAATCCATGGTCAGGGAGACAAAGCCGCCTTTGTTCAACTCTTCAGCGAACCCAGGAAAGAAAGCATCCGCCGTGCTCATGAAACCCGGCACAAGCACGACACCCGGAAAGCGTTTTCCTTGGGAATTGTCAGGCGTACTCAAAATTCCGGACAGTTTTAGGCCGTCGCTATAGTAGCTTATTCTCTCTTTCATGACTCAAAACTCCGTTCCAAAGGTTTTCGATTCGCTTATTAAATGCAGACTAGGATTTGCCCCACGCTTCAACGGACCTGCGAGCAGCATCGATGACCGGTTCCGTCACCGGGACATCAGGAACAATAAGTCGACCCACGCCGGCTTCCAGGAAGGGCTGCAGCCGGTTCGTGATTTCCTGTACCGATGTCGCCGGAATCACGGGCAACTTATCCGCCGTACTCGTCGATCATCTTCGCGCTGGCTGCCTTGAATCCGCCCTAATGAATAGGATTTCTGACCGACCTTTTCAATGGTCGGTGCTATATCACAGCACCGGCAGAATTGTGAATCCCTTTTCGTTTTGATGAAAAACCCCACTCTTCTATCGGGCGAGGGGATGAAAAAGGAGATGAAAAGGGGACGCGAACCTTTTTACCTTTGGGTATCTGCTAATCCCACCACCTTTCAAGGACGACCGCGGGGCTGAAGCGTATACGTTAATCCGAGATAGCCGCGATCTGTGTCTTCCAAGTTTCGGTACCCGTGACCTCCAGCAGGGCATCGAGCCCTTCCCCGCGTCCCACGGTAACGTCTATCGCGTGCGCGCCATGGACGTGAACACGCCGGTCGACAATTTCGACGCCGTGATCGCCAAGCACGGGAGCGGCTTGCTCGCCAAGGTGTAGGGTTGCCGTTTAGGTAACCACCCAAACGGGGGCGCAGCCGCTGCTCGATACATTACTTGCTTACCAGACGGCGCCCGGGTACACATGTCGTCCTAAATGGAGTCTGGGCGATTTCGTGCGTGGACTGCGTGTTTGCTTGGCTAAGTCTATTCTCGCCGGAAAATCGAGAGGTGGAGCGGCTGGTGCCGGACGCACCGGAGAAGCGAATCTTTATTTTCGCGAGCAGGCGCTGGACCGGCTCGCCACGCGTGGGATTTGTTGTCGCGCCGGCGCTGGTGGAACGGGGTTCGCAGCGCTTCGCAAGGCTGCCGAGGGACAGCTCGATCCGTGCGAGGACCTGAACGAACTCACAGCGCGACTGCGCGCGGTCGCCGAGCGCCGCGTTCGCACCGGGATCGTTGTCGCGCCAATTGCGCGCACGCGGACCCTTCGGATAACAAGCGATACCCCGCCCGAGTCACGCGGGCGTGTTCTCGAAGAAAAGGTCGTCAACTGGATTATTTCTCAGGCGCGCGTCTCCGAGCGACGCGTGAGCGTACAGGAACTGCGCTCGACGATAGGCTGACCCCGTCATTTGCGCTCATAATCCGTCAGCTGAATAACCCGTTGGCCGGTGCGTTAGAATTTGCTAGAGATCGCTATGCCGAAGGTCAAACTTTCCCCGAGTAAGGAATTTTCTGCAAGCGATAGCAGAATCGTCCATCTGATCGACGGCACGTATGAGTTGTTCCGGCACTTTTACGGTCTGCGCCGCTTCAACAAGGGCGAGGACAAGCCCTTGGGCGCGGTGATCGGAGTCTTGAATACCGTTTTGCAGATGATCGAGACTGGCGCGACGCATGTCGGTGTGGCGACCGATCATGTCATCGAGTCGTTTCGCAATACTCTCTGGCCGGGCTACAAGACCGGCGAAGGCATGGAGCCCGCGCTGCTCGCCCAGTTTCACCCGCTCGAAGACGCAATCAGGGCGATGGGTGTCGTTGTATGGCCCATGATCGAGCTCGAGGCCGATGACGCGCTTGCCTCCGCGGCGAAGATCGCGTGCGAAAACCCAGAAGTGCAGAAAGTCTGCATCTGGACACCGGACAAAGACTTGGCGCAGTGCGTCCGCGGCGACCGAGTCGTGCAAGTCGATCGCCGAAACCAGAAGATTCGCGATGCAACGGGAGTCCGCGAGAAGTTCGGCGTGGAGCCTCTCCTGATTCCCGATTTTCTTGCTCTCGTCGGCGACGCCGCCGACGGCTATCCAGGCATTGCCGGGATCGGCTCCGTCACCGCGGCGCGGCTTCTCAATAAACACGGCATGATCGAGGACTTTCCCGCGGAAGTATTGGGCGACAAGCGCGATCTTGCCTTGTTGTTTAAGAATCTCGCATCGCTTAGGACAGACGCGGCGTTGTTCCGCAATGTGGATGGGCTGCGCTGGCGCGGGCCTACCGAAGCATTCGCCGCCTGTGTGGAGCGGTTGGGAGATGCTCGTCTACTACAACGCTGTCTGGCGGCACAGAAGGCGGCGCAGTGAGCACATGCGCTGCCTAGATTCATCAAGGAGACCGTTCGCGAACGTTTAGCAGAACAAATCCTACAGAAGAAACCCGCAATCGCTTCCG
>DASQLD010000650.1:0-4923 GCA_035630195.1 Bryobacteraceae bacterium | reverse complement strand
CGCTACTGGTATGCGACGCAGCCAACGGTCGCGAAGCTGGCGGCGGACCGCGCGGAGGAACTAAAACGGCACCGCGATAAGGTGCTCGACGAAATTCGCGACCGAATCCGCGATGAGATTCGTGATTCGAGAAAGCGAGGCGAGTTCGTGCGCGTTCACGCGTTTCCCGGGAGCAGCGCAGAAGTCTCAGATGAGCGCTCCACCGCTCTTGTCATTCTTGGGCCGGAGACGGAATGGTCGAAGGAGGCGATTTCTCCTGCGCTCGCCGCCGCAAAGAACATCTTCGATATGCGCGGAACGACTCCCCGAATCTACAAGAATGCAGTCGTCTTTCTCGCCGCCGATCGCGTACGCCTCGAAGAACTCGAACAGGCCGTGCGAAACTTTCTCGCATGGAAGTCAATTCTGGATGATGCCGAAGGAGATCGGCCGTCGCTAAACCTGGATAACTTCCAACGCACTCAAGCAAGCGCGCAGCGGAAAACAGCCGAACAAACGGTGCACAGTCGAATTGCGGAAACGTACCAAACTGTCCTCGCGCCAAGTCAGGACGACCCCCAGGCGCAGATCTCTTGGAAGGTAGCCCGCGCCAGCGGGACTGATGGTCTTGCCGTTCGTGCTTGGAAGAAATTGAAATCAGACGGCGCCCTGGTCGCTGACTTTGCCGGCTCAATCCTGCGGCTGGATCTCGATCGCGTTCTTTGGCGTGGCGATTCCGTCACTGTTCGCCAGTTGATGGATGACTACGCCAGTTATCCCTACCTCCAGCGGTTGCGCGATCCATCGACCCTGGCGGGAGCGATAGCCGACGGCATCGCGAGCATGACGTGGGTCCAGGATGGCTTCGCTTATGCAGATGCGTGGGACGAGAGCGCTCAGCGGCACCGCGGTCTCCGTAGCGCCCAAAACGTGACAATTCGCGAGGACGACAACGGCGTCCTCGTAAGACCTGAAGTCGCTCTAAAGCAACTGGAAGCAGAGCGAGTCGCGACAGCTGGCGAATCTGGCGTTTCCGCTGCCACAGACCGCCGGCCGGAAGAAGGCGCAACGAAGAGCGGAGCGGAAGGAGCTGATGCGGCGCCGGCCGAAGCAAAAAGACCAAAGCGGTTTCACGCTACTGTCTCCTTGAATCCCGAACGCGTCGGCAGGGATGCCAGTCAGATCGCTGACGAAGTGATCTCGCATCTCACCAGCGCCCTTGGCGCGGATGTGACCGTGACATTAGAGATCGAAGCCCAACTTCCCGGAGGAGCCAGTGAACAGGTCGTCCGGACCGTGACCGAAAATTGCAAGTCGCTGAAGTTCGACCAACACGGTTTCGAATCGGAATAGTCCTAAATAGTCAGTAGTCAGGATTTGAAGAAGATACCTGACGTCTTCACTGTCGATAGGGGGCAGCGCCGACAGCGTCCAAACGGAACAATATCCACGTCGCGGCGATAATGCGCTCAAAGACATTCCGAGTTCAACCACCGCCTGGCCGCTCCCCGTTGTTTGGTCATCGAGTCACCCCTCAACTCGGCGAGCGCTGTTCGCGTTAATTGTGCCAAATCCTCGCGGCTCTGTCGGACGTGCTCGACCCAGAGTGGCGCAGGCCAGATCTCAAAGACGTTCGGTGCCGCGAATATAACAGCGGTCGTATCGGGCGGCGGGGCTTAATTGCAAATCACGAATTTCTTTCGGCAGCCCACTTACTCGCCGCTCGAGTAAATCATCCGAAGGCGGGGAGCGGTCTGTCGTTCACAAACGCACAGGATCACGGCGTCGAAGTGGCAGGTGTATCCGTTTCACAACTGGAGTAGATCGGCGATCATAAGGGACCGATATGCTGGTTCAGGGAGTAAATCTGCCAGAAGAACTGCTTCGCGCGCAGGCAGCGGGCGATCTTGTCGTGTTTGCAGGCGCCGGAATTTCGGCACCACCACCGTCATCGCTTCCGCTTTTTGACGAGTTAGCAGCGCAGGTTGGTAAAGGCACGGGAATCATGCGTGGCAGCGAGGAATCCACAGATCACTATTTCGGACGACTGAAACTTGGCGGCGTCGAAGTCCACAAAGCGGTAGCACGAATACTTCTGCAGCCGGAGAGCAAACACCACGAGCTGCACACGCTCCTTACGCAACTGTTCCCGTCCGGCACGTCGATGCGAATCGTCACGACAAATTTTGATGATCACTTCTCGACTGCGGTGCAAGCAGGAATCGGAGCATCTTTTGAAACGTTCTACGCGCCGGCACTCCCTTTGGGCGATGACTTCACTGGCCTGGTTTATCTCCATGGATCAGTCGCGAAGAATCCCCAAATGTGCGTTCTGACCGACGAAGACTTCGGCAGGGCTTACCTGACTCGCGCATGGGCCACTAGATTTCTATCCGCAATGTTCGAGCGATACGCCGTGCTTTTCGTCGGCTACAGCCACGGAGATCCGGTGATGAACTATTTGGCGCGGGGTTTATCACCAGCCGCTCGAAAGCCTCGGTATGCGTTCACAACAGAGGACATAAAGTCGATCGACTCATGGACATTTTTGGGCGTCCACCAAATTGTCTATCCGAGAGACGCCGGAGCGAACGGCCACGGAGCGATCATCCGATGCGTTCGTGATTGGGTGAGGGAATTACATCGCGGGTTGCTGGACAAAGTAGAGAGAATACGGGCGATCTCGGACACGCAGCCTCCACTAGAAGGCGAAGACGCGGACTATTTGAAATTTTGCCTAGGGAGCATTGAAACGGCTCGAATCTTCTTTCGTCACGCTTCAACCCCAGATTGGATCTCCTGGCTGGAAAAACATGGGTTCTTCGCCCGGTTTTTTGATTGGCGGCAATCCTTTGGTGAATTCGAGCGCGAGCTCGGCTTTTGGCTGATTGCGAGGTTCTTCGTGGATTACGCGCAGGAAGTGCTTGCTGTGATTGAACGCCATGGGAGTCGGATACATGCGGAATTTGCGTGGCGCCTCTGGCATCGTCTGATTCGTCGCGACCACAACGCGAACATCGATCCGGTATTTTCTGTCTGGACCGCCCTGCTTTTGACCCAACCGCAAGACGTTCTAAGCAGCGACGACTGGTCGATGCTACTCGGCAAATGCCGGCTTCCGGAGGACGCCGCTGTTGCAACTCAATTGTTCGTCAACATCACGCGGCCTCGGTTGAAGCTGAAAGAACATTGGCGGTTCCGTCGAGAAGACGCAGATAGTCAGAAAGTCGAGTTTGAGGTAAACCTGCTCGACGACAACGACCATTATTTGGCAAATGCGTGGGCTAACGCGATTCGGCCCCATCTCGACACGTGTGCGCCTCGGTTGGCCCTTCCGGTTTTCGCGAACCTCGCTGCGGCAGACAATCTTGCGCGAGTTGATGGATCCAAGTACCAAGACACTGATCCATTCTGGATTCACCGACAATCAATAGGGGGAAACGTTTCCCGAGCATCGAGCACGACACTCAATCATCTCATCAACGCAGCGCGCGATCTAGTGATCCATAGAACCGTAGCGAATCCGAAAGACGTCTTCAATCAGACAGACGCGCTTTTCGCTTCGAACGTTCCGGTCCTGCAGCGACTGGCGGTGTACAGTATCGGTCAAGCTGAACGAGTCTCGGCTGACGACAAGGTCAATTGGCTCCTCGAGCACACCCTGCTTTATCGGCATAAGGCAGACGTTTTTCGCTTTCTCGAGGTCAATTATTCAAATGCGTCCGACGAGTTGCGGCGGCGGGTTGTCGAGACTGTCGTGGCGGGGCCCAAGGGTGGGCGCATTGACGGTGTCCACGAGGAAACATTGCTTTATGAGCGGTTCAATTTCCTGGTGTGGCTAGGGCGAGTTGCACCGCAATGCCATTACGTGCGCGATGCGTTGGAAGTGGTCCGTGGCATCAAACCAGACTTCCAAGAGCGCGACCGGCCGGACTTGGATTTTTGGCCTGCCGACGCCAGGTGGCTCGACGCAAGGGAGGCCTTCAACATCGAGGAGATTACAAGTCAGGCTATCGGTGCTTTCCTAGCCGCACGACCGGCACCGGTCGACGAGGGTTATTTCGATAACCAGCGTTCGAGGTATACCAGTTCGATTTCAGCGGCCGCGCGTGAGAAGCCACAATGGGGTTTGGAGCTCCTGAAGGAGCTTGTCTCGTGTGGACTCAACGATGCTGATCTGTGGTCCTCAGTAACATTTGGCATTCGCGACGCGAAGCTGTCCTCATCGCAGTGGGCTGCGTTTCTTGAATTCGCGCAATCGGCGGCGGTGCCGTGCGCGTTTTTCGAAGCTGCAACAGAGGTTCTGGAGCACGGATCGAGGCGCGAAATGGACGGGATACCGGACGAATTGATGCCGGCCGCACAGCGGGTTGCAGATCGAATTTGGTGCGACTCACTCAGCCATACGACCAGCTCGAATCGTCAGCTCGGTGACTGGTTATCAGAAGCGATCAATCGCCCCGGCGGAAAGCTTGCGGAATTTTGGCTTCGACGCGTCTCTGTTGCGAAGGCATCGGCGGGACAGCGATGGACTGTTATTCCCCCGGACATTGCGCAGAGCATTCGCCGGATGATCGTCCACTCCTCGGAAGCCGGCGCCCACGCGCGTGTAGTGATAGCAAGCCAGCTACATTACTTCTTTTCAGTCGATCCCGCGTTCGCGCAGGCCGAATTGCTGCCCTTGTTTGACTGGAGTCGAGACGCGACCACTGCTGAGCAGTGCTGGCACGGTTTCTTGATCTGGGGCCGGTGGTTGCCAGGGTTTACAGACCAGCTACTCCCCAGCTTTGACGAAATCATCCGTCGGACACAGTCTCAACCAGAAGATATTAGGCGTGCAATCATCGCGCACATCACCGAGCTGGCGTTGTATCGGCTGGATGATCCGCTTTCGAACGGCTGGTTGCCTAACGTTGTCCGCATGCTCGGCGACGAGGACCTTTG
>DASQLD010000649.1:0-6729 GCA_035630195.1 Bryobacteraceae bacterium | reverse complement strand
CAGCCTTCCGCTTCTGGCCTTGCTTCCGACTTTTTCACTTCACCTTTTGGGTGAGCCCCATCCAATGAGCTTTCCAACGACATGTCCATTTCTACCAAACACTTCGCCGCTGATGCGCCCGTCCCAACTGCCGCTTATGGGATGAACTATCAATGGCGGCTCGGCCGGACTTGAACGCCGCTTGCATCGACTCAGGGCTGGGAGGTAAGTAACGGCTGACCAGGCTACCGAGTCGTTCGATGTAGTTTTCCATCTCTTCGATCTTGCCTGCGGCCAGTTTGCCTTTGAGTCCTTTTGGCTTGTTTGCAGCGCCAGGCGCGCCCACCGGAGTTTTCTGTATCCTGCCATCAGCAGAAAAACGGCATTCGGCCTGACGCCGGTTCTTCAATTCCCCTTTGATGCTGACTTCTGTTGTCTCTAACCACTGATAGCCGCGAAGTCTGCTCTGATTCTGCTGGACAGCGTGTCTGACTGCGGCGACCCGCTGTTCGGTGGAGGGACTTTGCGCCGTGTTTTGTGCGATGGCGATGGGGTGGCCGCAAACAAGCAGTGCAAGCAACGTTGTGTTCTTCATAAACACTCTAGTTCAGCGGGAGAGGCGACTTTAGCTTGAACGACAACTTCGTCTCGGGAGGGATGTTGATTTGCTTTCCCTTCGAGCCGGCGGCCGAAGCGGCTCCAACACTTCCACCGACAATGGCTCCAATGGCGGCGGCCTCCCCTCCACCGGCAAGCGCTCCGATGCCGGCGCCTAGCGCGCCAAGTCCTACGCCCCGCCGAGCCGCCTTTCTTCCTTTGCTCGTACCTTCCGCTTTGACAACCGCGAATTCCGATGCGGTGGCGTAGCTTTTACCTCCGACGGATACGTCGTAAAGCCGCAGTTCAACCTCCTTACCGGAGTCCAGTGCAACTACTTCGATCGTGCAGTCTGTGCCACGTGGGATGACGACTTGATCGTTGACAACTACGGGATCGTCAATGCTTGCTTTATACCGTTGACCTGCGCCGCTGGCGGTTCCCTCAATACTGTCGATCGTCCTGACTGAAATCTCGGTACCCGCAGGGATAACGATGGAAGGCGATGTCTCCGCACGTGTCGGGCTTGTGGCCGGAGCGACCTGTGCCGGACGCGCTGGAGGCAGCGGAGCGAAGTCGATTCCATCTACCTCTGCCATTCCGTAGGTTCTCATCTCCCCCCTGACATTTTCGAAGCGGATTCCCCGGGCGTCGGCACTGAGCATTGTGCCTTGAACGGCGGAGCCGCTCTTCAGCCGCAACAAGTCAGCACTCCCTGGCTGGGATACGCATAACCACAACGTACTCGTAATGATGGTGTTTCTGTGTAACATAGATGCCTCTACCGGAGAGTTAATCGACGATCGGTAAACTAGAAGCGATTTGAAGATCAATGATCATAAGCAACTGGTTCTCGATCTGCAGGAAACGTCCCGCCGTTTTGGCAGACACGCTCTGACTGATGCGGTCGAAATATCGCTTCTTGAGCGCTATTCTCCGCGACTCTAAATCAAGCGATTTACGGCCAATCTCAACCGCCTTCTGGTCGGACATGGAACCGTAGTTGTCCGCATAATCCTTGACGAGCGCGACGCGTTCATTCCCCAGCCGCGAGAGTTCTTTGTCGTACTCGTTGTAGACCGGCCAGAACTTCGAAGCTTCTTCCGGAGTGAGCGCCATCATCTCCGTCAACACCGCAACTTTGCCCTTCTTCACATCCTGTCGCAAAAGCTCGATGTAGGCCTGGATATTTGCATCTCGATGATCCGATTTCGCTGCATCCTGGGCACAAAGAGCCGCGGCAAGGATGATTCCCCCCGCGGCGAAAACTGTGAAACGTTTCATCAAGCCTCCTTGGTCTGCCGTCTTGCGGCTTTACCGTCTTTCGGGTAAGAGCCAACTTCGGTTAGGACGCCCGGATCAATGGCTGAGTTTATTTTTTGCGCATTCTTCCGACCCCTGAGGGCAAGCGTCAAGAAAGTGTCGGTGAATTTTACAACCCCCCTCAGTCCATTGGCATCTGATCGGTCATGGAAGGCGTGAATTGTGGCTCTTAATCTCCTAGAGCATGCCGAAAATTACTTAACTCCGGAGCTTATTCAACGAGCTGGTGTTCTGGTGAATGAAACGCCAGAAAAGACGGAGCGCGCCATGAGCTGCATAGTACCAGCTTTGCTAGCTGGGGCGCTTGATTCTGCCTCATCTCCCGCAGGTATTGCACGGTTGACGGAGTTGACGGAAATGATAAGCAATGGTGGCTTTGAGAATACGCTTACTGCCTTCACATCCGATCAGGCCGGTTCCAACCTTAACGGTTTCGTCGCCAGCGGGGAATTAATAGTGGCCGCCCTTTTTGACGGCAGTGCCGATTCGATTAACGAAAACATCGCTCGCAACAGTGGTATTCGCCAAGGTTCCGCTGCTTCTCTGATGGCGCTGGCTGCGCCTCTGGTGATGGGGATTGTGGGACGAGAGGTCCGCGATAGGGGTTTGAGTGGCTCGTCGATGCGAGCTCTTTTGATCGAACAGCGCGAGTCGATCGTGAGAAATCTCCCAACTGGACTCGGGAGTTTATTGTCGTGGCAAACTACGACAACCACGGGTTCGCCGCGCGCTCGAATCTCATCGGATGAATTGCCGGTGGCGCCACCGAAACCGAATCGTGCGGCTTTGTGGCTTGCAACGCTGATGCTCTTGGCAAGCGGGACGGTATTGATCAGTTGGCTTCGAACACCAGATCCGCAAACTCGTGGCAGGCTGGCCTCCATCCATCTTCCTGGAGGGTCCACTCTTCATGCGAGTGAGACGAGCATGAATTATGCGCTTGCGAACTATCTTGGCAGGCATGCAGGTCAAGAGCAGGAACGCCGATTCGTTTTCGACAGTTTGAAATTCACTTCAGGCTCAGCACAACCCGCCGATCAATCGATCCAAATCATACGAGATCTGGGCATGATTCTGAGAGCCTATCCTCAAGCCACCGTCCGTCTAGAGGGATACACCGACAATACAGGCGATGCTGCCGCCAACAAAGAACTCTCACAGCAGCGCGCGGAAAGCATAAAGGCATTATTGGTCCAAAACGGTGTGGATGCATCGCATATAGAGACCGCAGGCTTGGGATCGGATAATCCGATCGGATCGAACGACACGGAAGCGGGCCGCCTCATCAATCGCCGCACAGAACTCGTGGTGCACAAACCCTAGAGAACGAGGCCTGCGCGTGTGATCTATCTTGACCGCTCGCACAGGATAAGCCAGATAGACGACATGGACTCGGCCTTCCAGCCGGAATCACAAATTCAGTTTTGCAAGCGTAAAGCTCAGGACCATCGAGCTGCCTTCGAAATTTGTCCTCGCGCCAAACTCCCGGATGAATCGAAAGCCAACGATACCGATGGTAGTTCCTTTGGCGAACACGGGCATGGATATGTCCGGACCGAGGCCGAAAGCGCGATTCTTGCTTTTTGGAAGCCGTTCGGGGAAGTCTGTTCCTGTGTCGTCAGTAACCTTCCACTGAGCGACATAAGCGAGACCGGCATTTCCCATCCCCTTCATAAAGGACCGGCCAGCGCCTCCTTCCAGCGTGAGGATGTCTCCGACGCGCAGGTCGATACCCCGCTTGTTCTGATGAATCTCATAAAAGCCGGTTGTTGCAACATGCCATTTCTTTGTTTGGTCTAGATAGACCGTTGTTCCGGCTACGATCTCATGGGCCCACATGTCCAGGCTGCGACCGCCTTGGCCCGTCGGAATGTACACGCCGTAAGCGCCGAGAAAGTCAGCTCGCTTCGTCCTCCAGCCGAGATTGATGGGTTGAACATACATATCACCGAATCCGTAGCCGTCGCTGGTCTCGTAGCCAAGAGCCGCCACATCCAGACGAGTGTTCATCACCATGGGAACAATCTGGAATCCATAGGTAGCGCCAAGAAATTTTGCCTTGGTGGTGCCGGCAATCGCCGGTACTGTGAATAGATTGATGTTGACATCGAGATTCGAAAGAACCTCGTTCCCCTGCGGGCCCCGCAGACCGGTGTAGTCATTTCGATAATAGAGCGGAGCCATCAAGTAGAAACCGGGGATCGGTTGACTTCCCGACTTCAGCCCCGTGTCTCCGAGAAGGTTTAGCCCTAAGTACTGGCCCTGTGCGAGCGGACTAATGATGGCCGAAGCGGACAGTACCCAGAAGAGGCTTCTGGCGAAGGCATACAAGTTTGATGTGACTGACATGCTGCAGCTTAGACATGAAAGTCACTGCTCAGTTCCACAACTTTAGCGACTGCCGTATTCCGAATCACAATTAGAACAGTTTGCCGAACTGAAAGAACCACTTGCGGTGGCCGCTACCGCCGAAGCTGCCGCCGAACATCAACGGACCGAAGATGGTCTCGGTTGCAATGCCGAGCGCGGCGTCGTGAGGTACACGGGGGTTGTTGTACGATCCCGATAGCGTTGCCACCTCATAATGAGCATTCAGGAAAACGCCGCCACCTAAGAAAGGCGGAAGCGCGCCAATCTGATGTAAATACCCGGCCCGACCGTAGGCATATTGATTCGTTATGAACTGGTTGAGGCCATACGCCGCCAAACGATCGGGTCCGCCGAGAGCGAAGGGCGGCAGGCCGGCTGGATCACGGCCGAACGTGGAACCACCCGAGGCCATCGCATAGACAGATGCGGGTTTACTAACGGGCCGGAACGCGAGGATGGTGGCTTCCGCCGAGGGAAATCCACTGGTATTGCCGGGAGCGGCATCAACCCAGGAACCGGCGCTGACCAGAGCCACGCCGCGTCGCGGAATGACGGGATCGTCCAGCCGATCCATTGCATAACGAACCCGCGCTGTGCCTGTCCGGCCGCTGAGTGTAGGAAACAACGGCAATCCGATTCGGCGGCCGGCCGACGCATAGCCAGCCTCGTATCCAATACGCAACTCACTGAAGCGATCGAAACCGTAGCCGATGTCGACACCGCCATACGCACGACTAAGCCGGTATTCGGCAATGATATCGCTCTCCTTGTAAAGGTTCAGCGCTGCTCTGTCGGCTCCCACTCTAGGAGCAACAAACCACTTACTGAGTGGATGGAACGGATGGTAATATTCGGTGCGCGCCTCATACCTTGAGCCGATCGCCAGATCTGTTCGGACTTCCGATCGGTACCCACCGAGATCAAGCACTGTGATCCTGGTCGCGAAAGTGAATCCGACGTTGTCAGGATCCGCGCCGTTAATCAGAAAGCCTGGTTTTAGCCAAGGCGGCGAGTGGTCTTTCTCTTCGGCCGTTATTAACAATCCGGCTTGTCCATCCCGTTCCGTCAGGCCATAGTTCAAACTGTCAAATCTACCGATACCAATCAACGTGTTGAGGTCTTCCTCAAGCTTGGTGGTGTCGATTTTCTTGCCGGTATGATCTGCAACCCTCCTGCTTACTTGGGACGCCAAATCCTTTTCGATTCCTTCTACCGTCACAAATTCGATCACCGGCGGCGTAGCGACCCGCCGCGATTCACGAGCGCTGATATGCCGCTTCCATTCGTCATCGCTCAGCTTGAACCGCTCAAATAGCTTTTCTTTCGCCAGTGCGGCCGCGTAGCCCTTGCCAATGATCTGATCAGCGCGAGAAAAGTCGAGCGTTGTGTATCCAGCGACGTCAATTGTGACGAGCAGATCCGAAAGCTCCATTCCCCGGAGCACGTTTGCATCGATCATCACCCCGGTGGCTCCGCCCGCCACTCCGAACAACGACCGTAGTTGCTTCGGATCTACTGGCCCTACACTCAAGTGGAGCCCGACCACGAAATCAGCGCCCATCTGCTTAACCACATCCGTAGGCAGATTGTTTAGCATCCCGCCGTCGGCGTAAATTTTGTCGCCATCCCGTACTGGATAAAACACACCAGGAAGAGACATGGTGGCGCGAAGCGCGTTCGCTATGGAGCCCTCCGAGAAGACCATTACCTTTCCCGAGACGAGTTCGGTCGCCACGCAGCGAAACGGAATGGGAAGATTGTCAAAGCTCTGTGGACGCGAGTAGGGCAGCAAGTATCGATCGATCAGAATTCGGACAGCTTGTCCGCTGGATAATCCACTCGGGACGGAAAGGCCGCCACGCAGACCTAGCTCCAGACGATTCGGGTACGTCCGAAGATCCTCCTTCCGGCGAAATGACAGCGCCTCATAAGGAGTTTGACCGGCCAGAGCTTCGTTCCAGTCGATGTTGGTAACTATTTCGCGGATCTCAGAGGGTCGCAAACCAGTCGCATACAACCCGCCGATCAGACCGCCCATGCTGGTGCCGGCAATGTAATCGACCGGAATATGATGTTCTTCGAGCCACTGTAGGACACCAACGTGCGCAAGTCCCTTCGCGCCTCCGCCCTCGAGTGCGATACCGACGGTTTGGCGATTCGATGGCCCGGCTTGGCGATCCTGGCCCAACAGGATTGCGGCGTCGCCAAAAAACAAAACGGTTGTGAGCAACGGACGGAATAGGGAACTTCGCATGGACAGCTTCAATTGGAGACGGATATTGCTTGCTCCTGATTCTTTTTTTCCCTTCGCCGTACTCCCTAGTCTCCCGTTTCTAAAGTCTCTTTATATTTATTGACCTTACGAATGATCTTGCTGGCACTGGCGACCCACTGAAATGGTTGTGGATTGCGATTGTAGTGCCGGACATAGTCCTTGATTGTCCTGATCAGGTCACGTAC
>DASQLD010000648.1:0-4344 GCA_035630195.1 Bryobacteraceae bacterium | reverse complement strand
TGGCCTGGAGTACCTCCGCCAGTATTTGACGGCGGGGACTGTTTCACCTCACCAACGTGACAATGCCCTCGAGGCCGCTTATCTAATCACCACAACCGGGCTCGACGTGGCACTTGACAAGTAACCCGAAACTAGAAATTCAACTTCAACCCCAACTGAAGCTCCCGCATCGAGGTTCGCGTAGACCGGACCTTACCAAAGTCCGCACTGACAAAAGTGGTGTTCGGCGGCCCCCAATTCGGATGATTTGGAAAGTTGAATGCCTCAAATCGAAACTCCAGCCAACGCGATTCACTGAAGGGAAAGTGCTTGATGAGGGAGAAATCCCAACTAATAATGCCCGGTCCCATTATCGTGTTGCGACCCGCAGTTCCGAAGCGCCCGAAGGGCTGAAGCACATACGCAGCGGTGTTGAAGAATCGCTCCGGATCCTGCTCTCCTCGGGCCCAGTCCGTCGCCTGCCCTGTGGCATCTACGCGGTCGCTCTGGTGGCCGCAATTGCACTGGTCGCGTCCGGCTTGCACCGTGAGAGGAAACCCGCTCTGCAACGTGAGGATCGAACCCATCTGCCAGCCGCCAAGTAGCACGTTGGTAGCGCCACCAGTATTGAGGAGCGCCTTGCCTTTGCCGATGGGCAGTTCGTAGAGGGCGGATGTAACAAACCTGTGCTTTGTGTGATAGCTCGAGAGCGCCCGATCGCAGCTGAGGCAGAACTCGTCCTGCGCAAACAGGATGTCTCCGGTGTGTTGGCGTATGGCGCTCAATGTGTCGATCGATTTAGAGAATGTGTAGCTAGCCAGATAAGTCACACCTGCGCTAAAGCGCCGCTGCAACTTCCCAGATAGCGAATGATAGTTGCCTAAACCGACCGGATCAACCAGGAAAACTCGGCCGAACTCCGGATAGGGCACGCGCGAAGCAATGGACCCCG
Source organism: Bryobacteraceae bacterium (assembly GCA_035630195.1). GTDB lineage: Bacteria > Acidobacteriota > Terriglobia > Bryobacterales > Bryobacteraceae > DASQDN01. The sequence goes on along the minus strand of DASQLD010000648.1, from coordinate 3,413 downwards.
TCGGCGACGGCTCGGCATAATTGAACGAGCGGTATTGCTCGATCTTGCGGCTCACGGCCCCCAGGTATCCTGCCTCGAAAATCGTGTCTTTAGTCAGTTCCCGTTGAACGTTGAACAGCCATTGAATTGTGTATGGCGTTCTGCGCGCGTATTGATTCGCCAGAACTGCGGGCGTGCTCACCACAACATCCGCGGTCAAATTGCGGAATGGTTGATCCCACGTTAAATCCGGAAAGTCCGGATCAATCTCATCAAAGCGGTAACCCGCCAGGTTGCGGGACGGATCGAGCTTTGGCGTCCCGGCGTCCTGCGAATAGAAGAAGCCTGACCCCACGCGAATTGTCCACTTCGGATTCGGGCTCCAGGCCAACCCTAGCCTCGGCGCGAAATCGCTGTAATCCGTTTGCACGGAACGTAGGCCCATGCGGCCATCACGCGCCACCTGAATAGCAGGATTGAATCGAAGCAATACGTCTTCGTAAAAATCGCCTTCCCCGACTCTGACCAGAACGGGATGGCGCGAGCGGTCCTGAATGTTCGCCGCACGGTCGAAATAGGGAATGGAGACATTCACAAATTTCTCGGTGCGGTCGTACCACGGCGGAGTCACCTCATATCGCAGTCCGAAATTAAGTGTCAGGTTGGGCAGAATCTTCCAGCTGTCATCGAAGAACAGAGAATACGACGTTCCACGAAATTGCGCGATCGCCTGCGATACACCCGCCCGGCAGAGCCTGCAATAGCCGAGCATGTAATCGGCAAATCCATACCCTGTACCGGCAACAGCGGCGGGGTTCTGCGTGGCCGGACCCTCAAAGGTAAACTCGCCGCGCGAAAAGGTGTATTGAGAGTTGTTCCAACGATCTCGTCGGACCTCGCCGCCGAATCGGAACGAGTGCTTTCCTCTGATCAGCGAGACCGTGTCGACCCATTGAAATGTCACCGCGTTTGTTACATTGGGTCCACCCGTCCCCGAGCCGAAACTGGTCAGGCCAGCGATATTTACGGCCGGACTCCCCCACGCCTCGGGCGGCTGTAGTACGATGCCCGGAATATTTAGCTCGCTCATCACGTCTCGCTGTGATGCCAGCTCCTGCGCATTCGTGTTCGTAAATCGCGAAACCCCGAAACGAAACTCATTTACCAGCGTGCTCGAGAACACCCGTGTATTCGAAAGCATCGCCTGCCATGGCTTGTTGAGAATCTTCGTGCCGTTCAGATAAAATCCGGGGAGGTTCTGAGCTTCATCGGCCCAGCTATATCGGCCAAACCACGTCGACAGGCTGCTCTCCACTAAATCAACTCGCTGGTTGAACTGATCGCGATCTATCGCACGGCTCTGTCCAACTTGGTAATTGGAAACGAGACTCGAACCTGGCTGATTCGGCTGTGGGTAAAACTCGAGCAACTTGATCGATGTCGGGTGCAGACGATTTGCCGGAATGATATTTCCCGGAAACGGTGTCGCTACCACTGTATTGCCCTCCCGCACGTGCGAGATAGGATCGAAGATCCGGTTTGAGACGGATGAGAAATCGCCTTGCCTCATTGTTACCGGGGCGACATTCGCAACTAATCGCAATTGCTTACGATCGCGGAACCCGTCAAAATTCGACATGAAGAACAGACGGTTGCGCCCATCGAACAACTTCGGTATGGAGGCAGGCCCGCCCAGCGTGAAGCCGTACTGGTTCCAACGGAAGGGATCCTGCGGCGGGCGGAACGTCGTAAACGCATAATTTGTGGCGTCGAGCTTGTTGTTTCTGAGAAACTCGAAAACGGTCCCGTGATATTGATTGGAGCCGGATTTTGTGGAAACGTTGATCTGCGCTGCAGCTCGGCCAAACTCCGCGGGGTACACCCCCGTCTGCACCTTAAACTCTTGCAGCGCATCGATTGAAGGGAGAAAGACATAGGTATTTGCCTCCACGTTCGTGTTCTCGATACCGTCGAGCGTGAAGTGGTTAAACGCCGCTCGTTGCCCCGCAACGGAGATCATCGTAGCCGAACGCGTTCCGCCCTGAGTACCAGTCGATCCCCCTGCGCCAAAGCCGTAACTCACGTTGGGGCTCAATGCGACCAGCTGAAGAAAGTTTCGACCGTTTAACGGCAGGTCGACGATTCGTTTGTTCTCGATAACTGTGCCGACCGTCGCGTTCTCCGTCGTGAGCACGGCCGCATTTCCCGTGACCTCCACCACTTCCGACACCTGACCGAGAGCAAGGTTGATATCAATACGGGCGGATTGCTGTACTTGCAGTTCGATGTCGCTGCGCGTCGTTGTTCGAAAGCCCTGCTTCTCTACACGCATTTCATACATTCCGGGAGGAAGTGAAGGGAAGCTGTACACGCCGGATTCATTCGTCACGCCTGTTCGGGTAACGTTGGTGGCTCTGTTCGTGACGGTTACTCCGGCATCCGTCACAACAGCGCCGGACGAGTCACGAATCTCACCCGTTATTTCTCCAAATGTTTGAGCCTGGAGGCAAGCTGGCAAGCCCAGTGCGAACAAAGCGACGAGGGCAAGACGCATAATGCGCATAAGCATATTGAAAGCTGTTGGGCCGAGTCAAGGCGGGCTTAACAGACCTTCTGGAGTAAACCCCAAACAGGGACGGCGAGTTAAGGGAGAAATACCTTGTTCACGCCGCGCAAAATGAGACAGCTGGTCGGTTGAGAAGTTCGGCTGTGTCTTAGGAACGAAATGCTACCTTGAAGCGATCCAACTTCCACACCACCAGCGGCAATGGACTTCTTCCTTGGAAACAATCCTTATGTGATGCGTGTAACCAGCGCCCAGGATTGTTCCGGAACCATCTACGTACGAATTAAGAGCTGGATGCTCTTCGGCAATTGGAACCGTGTCTTGAAGGTTTGTTAAACTTTTCACGGACCCCGCTGTTTATCGAAATCCTGGCCTTTACAGCTTTCTAGACAAGCGTTCCTGCATGATCTGCCCTTCGTCATCTGCTCACGCTAGCGCTGAGCGCGTGCTCGATGATCTGAAGCGATCCGTAAAACAACGCGCACATCTCGTCGCGTTCGTCGCTTACGAACTCCGCAACGAGTTGCCGGTACTCGGGCGAGTTGGCTTCGCGTGAGGCTAGCCGAAGTTCGTCAGTATTGAGCTGAAAACATCGAAATTGAGGTCAGAACAAAAACGAAGTAACTTTGTTTTGATCGGGCAGAATTGGAAATGTGATGTAGTGTAGACCTACCCTCTTGAACCGATAATCCAAATCATGTCAGGATCGGGCAGCAATGTTCCTGCGTCCGAATCATCGCGCCAAAGACGGTAAGGATCACACCTACTGGTCGCTGGTGGAAACGGTACGCACGCCGGATGGTCCGCGCCAGCGAACATTGTGCTACCTGGGCGAGTTGAACGGCTCGGCGCAATCGCGCTGGTTAAG
>DASQLD010000647.1:0-4272 GCA_035630195.1 Bryobacteraceae bacterium | reverse complement strand
CCCGCCGTTGACGATCGTGTGGAGCGCAGCGATATTCAACAGATCTTCGCCCTCCCCACCTTGCTTCACCTTGAGCGTCTTCTTGTCCCATGACCCAAGTTGCGTGGCCCCGTCAACGACAAACAACTGACTCACGCGGGCGGTTGCCGCAGCCTGAACTACATCACGAGGCTTGGTCGCCACACGCTCGGAACCGCCCAGGCGTTCAAAGAGTTCCAGCGCCTTCTGAATGGGCTCTTCGAATGTCTCGCGCGCGATCTCCAACGCTCGACGATGCAGTTCGCCGCCCTTCAAGCTCTCCGGCGAACCGTGGACATCGCGGCCGGCTAACTGGAGATATCGATTCAGCCCCCGGTACATTGTTGTCTCGTGTTCCACGCCCGCTAATATAAGCGGAGCTTTCTCGCCGCGTAACGCCTCAAACACAGCCTCGTCGATTCGATGAAAGAAGTTCTCAATATGAGAGTCCATCTTGTCGCGGTCATGAGTTGAAGTGAAGTTCCCCGCGCTGCCCAGCGCAGAAGGTCGTTTTGAGCCATGATCCGGCGACGACGTAGGAGTCCGGGTATTTAACCAATCTTCGAGATTGTTGGGAGTGTCCTTTCCAAAGGGCACTTCCACTGAGCTATGATTCGTGCATCGCAATAACCTCACGTGCTTTTGACTGAGCGCGAGCACGAAGAAGTACAGCGATTCCTCCTGCACCGCCTTCAGACACGGCAGTATCTGAAAGTGCTCCGCAACAATAGACAGATCATTGAGCGGCTCGTGAACGAAAAACGCTCGAAAGACCTGGGGCGCTCGAAATACAACGATCGTCTTATTAGACTCACCACCTATCGACTCCAGATCGAGGTTATGGACAGGCTCGAGAAACTCCTCTATCTCTCGCTCCTGCAGGGCGTGCTTGGCGAGCGCGGCCTCCGCCGATTGCGCTGCGGCTTTGAGTCGCAAATGGTCCTGTCGCGCAGTGTTAGGCGCCCGCTGGGCTGGGGCAATTATCGTCAGGCAGGGTCCGTCAACAGCTCCAAGCTCTTTCAGTTCGGCAAGTTGTAGAGTTCCGGAAGCATCCATCGTGGCTTTCTCCATTCCTTAGTCCTCCGACTTGGGGACGCAGCCAAGGACAGGCCGTTACACAGCATTCCGTTCCACCCGTTCGGCTGTCGCCAGAGTGGGCTCGACACGATTCACTTCGCCGCGGGGCAGGCGAACTGTGAAAACCGTACCTTCCCCCGGAACACTCTTAACGTCGATTGTGCCGCGATGCTCCCGCACGATCCAGGCCACGAAGCTGAGCCCGAGTCCCAGTCCACGTTCCGGCGATTTTTCGGTAGTCGCCGACGGAACCCGGTAAAAGCGGTCGAAAATGTGCGGGAGCGATTCGGCCGGGATACCCACGCCGGTGTCTTCGACAATAAGTTCCACGTCGCGTCCTTTGTCTTGCAGCGATACGTAAACGGATCCACCCTCCGGGGTGTATTTGATCGCATTCGAAACCAGATTCAAAATCAGCCGCTCCATCTGAATGCGATCCACTTCGACGGTGCAGTAAGACGGTAGCACTGTCGTCAGCTTCACTTTGCCACTCTCTGCGGGAATATCAAATTGCTCCATCAAGCCTCGTATCAGCGCGGAAAGATCGATCGGCTGCTTCTGCAACACCAGTTGTCCGGACTCGGCTTGAGAAAGCTGCAACAATGCGCGAATCGTATGCGACAAACGCTCGACATCTTCGAGCGCATTCAGGATTGCCTCCTGGTACTGTTCGGGTGTCTTGGCCGCAAGCAACGCTACTTCCAGTTGACCGCGAATCGCTGTTAATGGAGTGCGCAGCTCATGCGACACATCCGTTGAAAATTGCTTGGTCTGCTGAAACGCCGCGTCCAAACGCTCAATCATGCGGTTAAATGCGTCGATCAGGCGATCGAGTTCGTCATCCGCTCCGCGCGGCGGAATTTGGATCCGAAGGTTCGCTCCTGTGATGCGCTGCGCCGTTTTGGCGACATCGTCGATCGGGCTCAACGCCCTCCCTGCCATGAACCAACCGAGCAAGCTCGCGGTGACGATCATCAGGGGAAGCATCACCGAGTAGTAGCGCGTGAACTGCTCGATAATCCGGTCGCCTTCTTCATATGATCGGCCGATGGCGACGAAGTAGGGCTTGTCGTCATCGGCAGTCAGCATGCCCTCTCGAATCAGGTACGTCACACCATCCGGACCCTTGCGGGTCGTCCAGATCGCCTCTCGTCTCCGGCGAAGGTTTTCACGAATCTCCTTGGGACTTTCAATACCGAGCTGTTCATACTTTGGCGAGACTTCAAGGACGGCGCCGTTCTGGTCAGTGAGCAAATAGATCTGCTTGAGCCGGTCAATGATGATCGCCTCTTCCGGATCTTCACGATCATAAAACCAGATGATCTTCCCTTTCTCAATGCGTAGGTAGCCGCGAACCGCCCCCCACTCTTCCTCGAGGATGTTGCGAATCTGGCTATCGTAAAGAGACTTGAGCGTTTGTCGGAAGAACACGCCCAGGAACGTTAGCAGGACTGTGAAGAACAGGATGTAGGTGAGCGTCAGCCGGAACCGTAACCCGCTGGTGATTCGGTCATGCAGGCTGCCGATACTGCTGAGCATGGGTTAGACGGGAGTGGGCGATTGGGCTCCGGAATCCGGCGCATCCAACATATAGCCGATGCCGCGCACGGTATGCAAGAGTTTGGTTGGCCACTTGTCGTCGATCTTGCTGCGGAGATGCCGGATGTAGACGTCGACTATGTTTGTCAACCCGTCGTAGTCCATGTCCCACACATGCTCGACGATCATTGTGCGGCTGAGAGGACGACCCCGATTCCGCATCAGGTATTCGAGAATACTGAACTCTTTTGGGGCCAATTCGATTGCTTCACCGTTTCGGGTTACGCGTCGGCGGATGCAATCAAGCACCAGATCGCCAATCTGCAGCCGTTCCGGCGTCGGAGCGCCTCTCCGAAGTAGGACACGCACACGGGCCAGCAGCTCAACGAAGGCGAACGGCTTCACCAGGTAGTCGTCGGCTCCAAGCTCCAAGCCTTTCACGCGATCATCCACTGTTCCACGTGCGCTTAAAATCAGTACCGGAGGGCTCGCCTTGCGGTTTCGCACACGTTCGAGGACACGTAACCCGTCCATGTCCGGCAGCATCATGTCCAAGATGATCAGGTCGTAATCGGTCACATGGACCATATCCATGGCCGATTTGCCATCGCTGGCGGTGTCGACAGCATACCCCGCGCTCTCGAGGCCTCGCTTGAGGAAATCCGCGATTCTCTGTTCGTCTTCAACGACTAGGAAGCGCACGAGTCAGTCTCCGGACACGCGGCGTGGCTCGGCAGGAAACACTGAGCCAAGCCGGAAGTCTGGCCATCGCCAGTTGGTTTTCACGCAGGAAAGTCCGATCATGAGCAGAATCAGCGTCAACGCCGCCAAAGTACATTGCGCTAACGTTAGGCTGTCTTTCCAGAATCCGAACCAGCGGCCGTACACCATTTCGATATGAACCCAGTAGACGAGCAGGGATGTCGTTCCAAGCTGCCGGACCCAACTCCAGCCTTGGCCCGATCCGTGATGAGTCCAGAGGAAAGTTAATGCAAGAAGTACAAGGATTACACCCAGCTTGATGAAAATGAGTCCTGGGCTGTTGAGCCAAAAGTCCACACTCGGGTATAGGGAATAAGGTAGGTTCGAGAAGTATTGTCCCGAGATGATCATGCCGAATCCAAGAATTGCGGCCCACTGCATCAGGCGATGCATGTGTTCTTCAGTAACAAGCCTGAGAATCGAACCGGCGCTAATTCCGAAAGCCAGAAACGCGGCCCAAGGGAAGTACGAAAAATAGTTGTAATCCGGTACCAGATACATGCGCAGGATCTTCGGCAGCATGTCGCCAGGGACTAAAGACACAAGTGGGGACAACGTTGCGATCAAAAGACCAGCTATGACGCCGGCATGGACACGCTCAGCTGTAGTCAGAACTGCCATCCCGGCCACTGTGATGATGGCGAGAGACATGGCGTTTAAGATGTCTACCTTCCAGACATCCTCTAGAGGGCTGTAAGGATAGCCGAATAAGTAGAGTTGAAATCGGAAAACAAATGCCAGGAGCGCCAAATACCCGGCGCGTCTGAACACCGCGATAATACGATCTCTTTTATCCGCCCTTTTGCGTTCCTGACCGTGCATCATGAACGCCAGAGTTACGCCCGTTAGGAAGAGGAAAATTGCCGGAGCGATACC
>DASQLD010000646.1:0-8198 GCA_035630195.1 Bryobacteraceae bacterium | reverse complement strand
TGCCAGACCACTCACAGATCCAGCCAAAATGTAGTGTAGACTTTGCCATCGCCTGAACCTGGAATCAAATACTTAGCTGTGGTTTCGGCCCATAACTGACGAACTTGGGTTAACGCAAAGCCGATGAGTGTGCCATCTATCGACGTACACGCTCATCCTCCGGCCATCCGTCTTAATTGGAAACTTCTGAAAGTTGTCTGTGTGGTCCGAGGCCGCGATGATCGGGTGAGCCGAATCCAATATTATGCAGCGGGTCCGGGAACGCTCGTCAGTAGTGAACCCCTACCGGCTTGCCGTTCGCCCCGGAGCTTTAGCGCCTCCGAGCTAATCCACGGTGAATATATCTGTGGCTGCGAACTCGGAAACATTCTAGGTCTCTGACGCTTTTCGAAACCAGGCTTGGTTGCCCACATTCGCGCCGCGAGTCAAAGGGTATTGAGCGGCGCGACCATTCGATATGACTTCAGTGATCCAAGATCTAGATAGACGGTGTAAGAATCGAGGATCACGCCAAGGCGAGCCGAAGCATGAGCAGCACCATCGGTATCGTGCGGCCTTGCAGCACACTCGACGGCCGCGGTGTCGGAGTCCGGCTTCACTCGAGACGATCGCAAAACCTGTTCCTGATTCGCCTGCGCGCGCGGCTTTGATGGCGGCGTTCAGAGCCAGGATCTTCGTCATTCGGGTTACTTGACGAATATCCTCCACACGTCGAGTAGCCACGGATGAGAGTTGTTGAGAAAGCGCGATGATTCTTTCGGGCATGACGTATGGACTCCAACAACTCTTATTGATGGAAGAAGTCCAGTCTTTAGCCAATTTGGTCACGGATGTGACACAATACTCGCCGTGGATCGACGACAATTCTTGCTAACCGCAGTATCTGCAGGAGTGGCAGGAGCCGCTCCCAAGAGCCCGCTGATCGACACGCACATTCATCTGTTCGGCGACGATCAGAAGCGGTTTCCTTATCACACCAACGCAGTGTACAGAGCCGAACCTTCTCCGGTGGAATCTTACGTCAAGTTCGCCAAGGAAGCCAAGCTCGACCACACGATCGTTGTGCATCCGGAGCCGTATCAAGATGACCACCGCTACCTGGAGTATTGCTTCGCTAACGAGCATATTCCAGGATTTTTCAAGGGAACATGCCTATTCGATCCGATTGCCAAGGATACGCCGGATCGCATGGCCGAACTCGTACAGAAGAATCCGAAACGCATCGTGGCGTTGCGAATTCACACAAATCGCGCGCAAGGCGTGGCGCCAACAAAGAAAGGCCCGATTCGCGATAGGGACTTGAAGCACCCGGCAGTGAAGACAACCATTCAAAAGGCACAGGACCTCGGACTCGCGATCGAGATGCACTGCATTCCCTTGCATGCTCCCGAGATTGCGGCCCTGGCGCGTGACTTTCCAAAGACGCCGTTCATCATCGACCACTTGGCGCGAGCGGGCCAAGGGACTCCGGAACAATACGAGAATGTTCTTGCGATGGGTAAGTTGGGCAACGTCTATATGAAATTTTCAGGCGTGCGCTATTCCTCCAAGCAAGACGCTCCTTATCGAGACGCGAAGCCGTTGGTGCGCAGGGTATATGATGCGTTCGGCTCGAACCACATGATGTGGGGCGGGCTGGGCGCAAGTATGCCCGAGTTTCGTTTGGCTCAGATGGTGTTCAACGAGTTGCTCGATTTTGCGCCGGAGAAGGACAAGGCGCAGATCCGCGGTCTGACGGCCACGCAACTATTTGGATGGAATTCGTAAGGGGAACGTACAATAGGCTTTGGTCACGAAGCTTGTTTTAGAGAACCTCAAGCACCGGCCCATACGAACGTTCCTGACAGTTCTTGCTATCGGCTTACAGGTGACGCTTGTATTGACGATCGTCGGGCTGAGCCGCGGACTCGTTGAAGCCAGTCAGACAAGGACCCGGGGTGTCGGCGCCGATATCCTGGTGCGCCCACCCGGAGCGGCGGTGATCGGTATGAGCGGCGCGCCGATGCCGGAGAAGATCGTCGACGTCATCGAGAAACAGCCGAATGTAGCGATCGCGCAGGGCGTTGTGATCCATGGGATCGGCGGCCTTGAAAGCATCACGGGCGTCGATATCGACAAGTTCGAACGCATGAGCGGTGGCCTGGATTTTCGCAAGGGTGGCACTTTCCAGGCTCCCGACGACATTCTCATCGATACCAATTACGCTGAGCAGCAAAAGTTGGACGTTGGAAGCGCGATTGAGCTTGCCAATCACAAATGGACGGTTCGCGGGATTGTCGGGCCAGGAAAGCTGTCGAAAATCTTTGCCCGCAAGGCTGTGCTGCAGGATCTCACATCGAACAACGGCAAGATCACGATGGTCTACGTGAAGGTGAAGGACGCCAAGAACGTCGCCGGCACAATTGCGGACCTTAAGAAATTGCTCGAAGGCTATCAGATCTACTCGATGGATGAGTTCCTGTCGCTAACGACCCCCGACAAAATAATGGGGCTTAGTACGTTCATCGCGACAGTTGTCGGACTGGCGGTCGTATTCGGTTTCCTTGTGGTGTTCCTCGCGATGTATACTGCCGTGCTTGAGCGGACACGTGAGATCGGCATCTTGAAGGCGCTGGGCGCCAGTCCCGGCTACGTGATTGGAATGCTGATGCGGGAAACCGTTTTGCTGGCGGTTATCGGATCGGTAATTGGCATAGCGTTATCCTTTGTCGCGAAATGGGCGATTACCTCTTTCGTACCGTCCTCATTGCCAGTAGTTTCCGTTCCCGACTGGTGGTGGCGTACAGCGCTGATCTCACTGGCCGGCGCGATGTTAGGCGCGGTTTATCCTGGCACAATGGCCGCGCGCCAGGACACGATCGAGGCGCTTGCGTATGAGTGATCCGATTATTTCGGTGCGCGATCTGCGCAAGACCTATCACGTGGGCGATGTGGATGTTCACGCGCTTCGCGGCGTGAATCTCGATGTACGTCGAGGAGAGTTTCTGTCGATTGTTGGGCACTCGGGCTCAGGAAAATCGACGCTATTTAATATCATTGGCGGACTGACTCCTCCTTCGGCCGGACACATTGTCATCGACGGCAAGGACCTGCGAACGATGTCGGAGTCCGACCGCACAAACTTGCGGAAGCAATCTATCGGATTCGTTTTTCAGAAGTACAATCTGCTGCCGACATTGACCGCTCGTGACAACATTGCGCTTGCGCGCAGCATGGCGGGGAAGTCGTTGACTCTGGAGCCTACGTTCGAGCCTGTGCTCGAATTGCTCGGGATCGCGCACAGGTTGCATCATAAGCCACGGGCTTTGTCGGGCGGCGAGCAGCAGCGTGTTGCGATTGCTCGCGCTGTCGTAAATCATCCGGCAATCCTATTGGCAGATGAGCCGACCGGGAATCTCGACACAGAGAATTCCGAGAAGGTCCTTGCGTTAATGCGCGATCTGAACCAGAGGCTTGGGCAGACGATCATCATGATTACGCACAATCCTGAGGCTGCGGCGTATGGGCATCGCACCGAACGCATGAAGGATGGGATGATCGTCGTTTGATTCGGTGTTGTGATGGCAGCCGTCATACGACCGGCTTATCTGCCGCATGATCTTGATGAAGTACGCGGTCTGTTCCGTGAGTACGCCGAGAGTTTGAATGTCGATCTCTGCTTTCAGGATTTTGAAACTGAGTTGGCTATCTTGCCGGGCAAGTACAAGGAGCCGGAGGGCCGGCTCTTACTTGCCTGGGGCGGATCGGAGGCCATGGGCTGCATAGCTCTTCGCCCTCTTCAGGGCGGCGACTGTGAGATGAAGCGACTCTACGTTCGGCCACGGGCGCGCGGCGAACAACTTGGACGGCGATTAGTCGAACGCGTTTGTCAGGAAGCTCGCGAGGCTGGTTACGCGCGTATTTGTCTCGATACATTGCCGACGATGGCGTCAGCCATCAGGCTGTACAGGACACTCGGCTTCAAACCGATCAAGCCCTACGTTTTTAACCCGGTTCCGGGCGCCATGTTTCTTGGGTTGGAGTTAGCGCCAGCGGAAGATCTTCAGCGCGATGGTGAAGCAGACTACAAGCCACGCCGCAAGGATAGCTAACTGGGGAGCAACTTGCGCCAGACTCGCTCCCTGTAGCATGGTGGCGCGTAAGCCGTCGATTACGGCAGTGAGGGGCAGCGCCTTGATAAGGGGCTGCAGGAAGTCCGGGAACCTTTGCGAAGAGAAGAAGACTCCTGAAACAATCCACATCGGCATCATCACGATGTTCATGATTCCCGAAGCCGCTTCGATGGTTTGGACGCGTGAAGCGGTGAGCAGCCCGAGAGCGCAGAACGCCAGCGAGCCTATGACGCATAGCAGGGCGAAGGTCCATACCGATCCTCGCAACGGTACTTCGAACACGAACCAGCCGAACGCAAGCACAACTCCCACTTCCAGCACTAGCATCGTGAGCCGCGAGAGTACGAAAGAAAGCAGATAGTAGTGTCGCGGCATCGGCGTCGCCACCAGGCGCTTGATCAATTTTTTTCTGCGCGCATCAACGATCGTAAAGCCCATTGACCACATGGCGCTTCCCATCAGGTTCATCCCAAGAAGGCCTGGAATCAGAAAGTCGATGTAACGAGACCCCGCTTCACGCATGATCTTGTCATTCGACCCGACGGGATCGGTCCTGCCCGCAGCTTTTTGCACCGCTCGGTCTGCGAACATTCGGGCGCTCCGGCCTTCCGCGTTCGTGTCATCGTACCGATACTCGACTGTGGCGTCCTTGGCGGGCACAGCGAGCAGCGTGATCTTTCCAGTACGCAACGCTTCGGCTCCCTCCGACTCGGAGAACTGCTTTACATCAAGGAGAGTGTCTTTTTTCAGAGCTAGCGTCAGTTCCGGTGTCACGGCGCCGATGGGAAGCACTTCCGGCGGGCGGTTGCGGAATGCGATCCCGAGTCCCGCCGCCATGAGGATCGGAAATACGAAGACCCAGAACAATGCTTCCGGTTCTCGAATGAACTCGCGAAAACGAATAATGGTCAGTTGCGCAAGCGGACTGTCATTCATCTCGGAGATGCCTGCCTGTTAGCGAAACAAAGACGTCTTCAAGAGTGGCCGAATGGGTGCTCAATTCGGTGAGTGAGATGCCTTGCAGGGCAAGCTGTTCGAGCAGGGCAGGGACGGCGTGATGCAGCTTCGAGACTTGCATCCGTACGCGCCCATTGCTCGATTCGACTTCACGTACGCCCTCGATCTTCCGCAGGATGCGCGTGTCCACAGCGCCACCGGCTTTGAATTCGACCATGTGCTCTGCGCCGATAGAGGCGACAAGTTCTCGGGGCGTCCCAAGCGCGATTACTTTGCCGTGGTCCATGATGGCGACCCGATCGCAGAGGCGCTCGGCTTCATCCATGTAATGAGTGGTTAGCAGGATGGTCCTGCCGCTTCGCTTGAACGCCTCCACGAGATCCCAGAGTTGGCGGCGCGCCTGGGGATCGAGACCTGTGGTGGGCTCGTCGAGGAATAGGAGATCGGGTTCACCTACTAAGGCGCAGGCGAGAGCCAAGCGCTGCTTCTGACCGCCCGACAAAGTACCCACACGGGCATGCTGCTTCTCCTCGAGTTGCACAAGCGAGATCGCCGCCGATGCTTCCGATCCTTGATGAAAGAAACTGCGGAAGAGGCGAATGGTCTCAAGGACAGTCAGCTTTTCGGCAAGCTGTGTCTCCTGAAGCTGAATGCCTAGCCGGTGCCGAAGTTGTTTTGCCTGCGTCTGCCACCGCATCCCGAGTACTTCGACATCGCCGGAATCGGCTTCTGTGAGACCCTCGCAGATCTCTATCGTTGTTGTCTTTCCGGCGCCATTCGGGCCTAGAAGGCCGAAGCACTCACCGGTCGCCACCTCGAGGTTGAGTCCATCGACGGCGACAACATCTTTGAACACCTTCCGAAGATCGCGCACACGAAGAGCAGCGCCTTGGGCGGAGGTCGTCATGGGCCGCTAGGCGTTCACAGTCACCCGTTCGGGCTCGACTTGACGGCTCTTTCTTCTGCCGCGGGTTAAGGTCTGCAGGCGCTCGAAATAGAGGTAGATGACTGGAGTGATATACAGCGTCAGGAACTGGCTGACCAACAAGCCACCGACAACAGCGAGTCCGAGGGGCTGTCTCGCGTCTGCGCCTTCGCCGTAAGCCATCGCGATCGGCAAGGTGCCGAACAATGCGGCGACTGTAGTCATCATGATGGGCCGGAATCGGAGGATACATCCCTGCCAGATCGCTTCCCGCGCGGTCTTACCTTCCTGCTGGGCCGCGATCGCGAAATCGATCATCATGATCGCGTTCTTCTTCACGACACCGAAGAGCATGATGATGCCGACGAAGGCGTAAAGATCAATCTCCTTGCCGAAAAGCTTGAGCGTAAGTAGGGCTCCGAAGACGGCAGAGGGCAGACCGGAGAGAATAGTGATCGGATGAATGAAGCTTTCATAGAGCACTCCGAGCACGATGTAGATGACGAGGATGGCGACGATAAGAAGGATCGTCAGATTCTCAAACGACTTTTGGAACTCTTTCACAGTTCCCTGAAAACTAGTGGTGATCGAAGCGGGAATCCGGCTCTCCCGGATGACTTCATCCACGTGCGCCGCAGCCTCGCTGAGCGAGAATCCAGGCTTCAAGTTGAAGGAGATGGTGGTGGCCGGAAGTTGACCGAAGTGCGCCACGTTCAGCGGTCCCAGAGTGCGGCGAGGCTTCACAACCGCGTCGAGCGGTGTCAAGCTTCCTTCCGAAGAACGCAGGTACAACTTCGAGAGAGATTCGGGATTTCGCTGGTATTTCGGTTCCGTTTCGAGGATGACCGAATATTGATTGGCGGGAGCGTAGATCGTCGACACTTCGCGGCTGCCGAATGAAGAAGCCAGCGCGTTCTGGATTTGCTGAGGTGTGACCCCAAGCGCGAGCGCGCGATCACGGTCGATTTCGAGCGTGACTTCCGGACTTGCGATCTGCATGTCACTATTGACATCCACAAAGCCCGGCAAAGTTCGCATCTTGTCGACGAGTACCGGAGTCCATTCGTAGATCTCGTCGAGATTGACGCTTTGCAGTGTCAACTGATATTCACTTGCGGTGCGCTGACCGCTGAGCTGTATGGGCGGCGGATTGCGCATGAACGTCATCAAACTGGGAACTTCAGCAACCTTCGGCCGCAAGTCGGCAATGATTTCGTCGACCGAGTGCTGTCTCTGGTCATGCGGCTTCATGCGCGCAAAGAGGAATGCCTGGTTGCCGCCCATGATGAAGGCTCCCACCGTATCGACTTCAGGGTGGGCTCGGACGACGTCGGCAACGGCTCGGTGATGTTTCGACATGTTCTCGAATGAGATGTCTTGCGGGCCCATCGTCATCGCGAACATGAAGCCGCTGTCCTGGCTAGGGATAAAGCCACGAGGCATCGTGGTGAATAAGTAGTAGGTGCCCACAAGCATCAGGACCGCGACCGCAAACGTCGCTACGTGGAAGCGCATCGCTGCTCCCAAAGTGCGTTCATAGGCGCGCGTCATCATCTCGAAACCGGTTTCGAGCACGTTATAGAGGAAGCCATGCTTTGCCGTGTGGCTCATCCGCAGGAATCGGCTGCCAAGCATAGGCGTCAGCGTAAGCGAAACGAACCCCGAAATGAGAATCGCGACTACGATTGTGACGGAGAACTCGTGCAGCAGGCGTCCAACGATGCCACCCATGAACAGCACTGGGATAAAGACAGCCACAAGCGAAATCGTCATCGAGATGATCGTAAAACCAATCTCTTTCGAGGCGATCATGGCTGCTTCCATGCGCGACTTTCCCATCTCCATGTAACGGATGATGTTTTCGAGCATGACGATGGCATCGTCGACCACAAACCCAACTGAGAGCGTCAATGCCATCAACGAGAGATTGTTCAGACTGTATCCGAGCAGGTACATCACGGCGAACGTGCCGATGATGGAGAAGGGAACGGCGAGCCCGGGAATGATCGTCGCTGAAATATTCCGGAGGAACAAAAAGATCACCATGACGACCAAAGCAATGGTGAGAATCAGCGTGAATTCAACATCACGGATGGATCCCCGGATCGATTGTGAAGCGTCGAACGAAATGGCGAGGTTAATCGAGGGCGGTATCTCGCGGCGGAATTGCGGGATCAGCGCGAGGATGCTGTCGACTACCGCTA
>DASQLD010000645.1:0-10348 GCA_035630195.1 Bryobacteraceae bacterium | reverse complement strand
AGCCGCCCGGAGCCCGCCTCCGCGTAGGTCTAACTGGTCTCACCGTCGCCGAGTACTTCCGTGACGAAGAGGGACAGGACGTACTGCTCTTCATTGACAACATCTTCCGCTTCACGCAAGCAGGTTCCGAAGTCTCGGCGCTTCTCGGACGCATGCCTTCCGCCGTCGGCTACCAGCCGAACCTGGCTTCCGAGATGGGCGCGCTTCAAGAGCGAATCACTTCCACAAACAAAGGCTCCATCACCTCGGTTCAAGCGATCTACGTGCCCGCTGACGACTACACCGATCCGGCGCCAGCTACTACCTTCGCCCACCTTGACGCGACCACCAACCTCTCCCGAGCTATCTCCGAACTCGGCATCTACCCGGCCGTGGATCCGCTTGCGTCTTCATCACGCATCCTCGATCCCAACGTTATCGGCCAGGACCACTACGGCGTAGCCCAGTCGGTCAAACAAATCCTCCAGCGGTACAAAGACCTTCAAGACATCATCGCGATCCTTGGCATCGACGAATTGTCTGAAGAAGATCGCCAGACCGTATCGCGCGCTCGCAAAGTCCAGCGCTTCCTGTCGCAGCCGTTCCACGTTGCGGAGCAGTTCACCGGCTTCAAGGGTAAATACGTAAAGCTTGCTGATACGATTCGCTCTTTCAAGGAAATCGTCGACGGAAAGCACGACGAAATTCCGGAGCAGGCCTTCTACATGCAGGGCACCATTGACGACGTGCTCGAGCGCTACGAGCAGATCAAGAAGGCCTAGTCAGCATGGCCGGTCTTCTGCATCTGGAAATCGCGACTCCCGAACGTCTTCTCATAAAGGAAGATGTGGCCGAAGTCTATATTCCCGCTAAGGAGGGGATGATTGGCATCCTTCCTGAGCATGCTCCATTGTTGAGCGAATTGGGCGTCGGCGAATTGACATTCGTTAAGTCCTCCGGCCGCGGAGGGTTGTTCGTAGCCGGCGGCTGGGTGCAGATACTGAACAACGAAGTGCGCGTCATTGCGGACCGCTCCGAGAATGTCGCGGAGATCGATACGGCTCGCGCTGAAGCATCTTTAAAGCGTGCCATGGAGCGGCTCGCAGCCCCCTCAACCGCTGGCGTCGATGTCGCTCGCGCCATCAACTCGATGCGGCGCGCCGAAGCCCGCCTCGCCTGCACTCGCAGCAAGTAGGGTCATATGCATATCGGTGTCATCTCCGATATCCATGACCACTTGCACAATCTCCAACCCGCGATTCGCGCCCTGAGCAGTGAAACGGAACTCCTGATCTGTTGCGGCGACCTGTGCTCGCCCTTCGTAATCGATGAGCTGAAGAAGTACCCTGGACCGGTCCATATCGTCTTTGGAAATAACGATGCCGACTTGTTCCGCATCACCCGGAAATCCGATGCGCGCGTCCAGGTTCACGGCGAGTTTCTCGAACTCGACCTCAATGGGTATCGCATCGCCGTGAATCATTTCGATAACATCGCGGCGCCCATCGCAAAATCGCAGTTGTATGATCTGGTTTGCTTCGGACACAACCATCGGTACAGTGTTACGAAGTATGGCAAAACGACAGCGCTCAATCCGGGGGCACTTATGGGAACAGCCTTCACGCCCACAGGCTGGGAGCCGGTTCCGGTAACGTTTGCGATCCTCGATTCGCAAATGGCCCAAGCGTCCCTATATCATGTAGTCGATGGCGGACAAATACTTCCGCTACCCTATGAATAGGACACGCCGTATGCTGATTCGTTATTCCGAAGTAACACCAAAAGATCTGTTCCTCAATCGTCGCAAGTTCATCGCCGCGGCAGGAGCAGCGCTGACCGCATTCCCGGCACTGGCCGGTACAAAGCTGAGCGGCGTAAACAAGAGTCCGCTCAGTACGGACGAGAAGCCGACACCATACGAGGCAGTCACCCAGTACAACAACTTCTACGAGTTTGGAACCGCCAAGGATCAGCCAGCGAAGCTTTCCCAGGAGTTCCGTACATCCCCGTGGCAAGTAAGCATCGAAGGGGAAGTAGCTAAACCTAAAACACTCGATCTCGATGCCATCATGAAGCTGGCTCCCCTCGAAGAGCGCATCTACCGGTTCCGCTGCGTAGAAGCCTGGTCGATGATCGTGCCGTGGATCGGATTTCCGCTCAGTGCGCTCATCAAGGTCGCCCAGCCCACGTCGAAAGCCAAGTACGTCGCCTTCACGACTTACTACGACCCGAAGCAAATGCCTCAGGGACGCTATGGCGGCATTCCGTTCCCTTATGTCGAAGGACTCCGGATGGATGAAGCCATGCATCCGTTGACCATCATTTCGGTCGGTCTATATGGCGAAACGTTGCCGAACCAGAACGGCGCGCCCTTACGCCTGATCGTGCCATGGAAGTACGGATTCAAGAGCATCAAGTCGATCGCCAAGGTCCGGTTCGTGGAGAAAGAACCCCCGATCACCTGGAGCCTCGCAAATCCACGAGAATATGGCTTCTATTCGAATGTGAACCCGGAAGTCGACCATCCTCGATGGTCGCAAGCGAGGGAACGCCGCCTTGGCGAATTCGGCAAACGCGAAACCCTGATGTTCAACGGCTACGGTGATCAGGTCGCCAAGTTGTACTCGGGCATGGACCTGAAAAAGTACTATTAGTGGCCCGCAAGGTCACCAAGATAGCCGTATTCGTCCTTTGTCTTGCGCCCCTGGTGTCGTTGTCCTGGCGCTTCTACAAGGACGACCTAGGCGCCAATCCGATTGAGTTCCTCACCCACGCAACGGGGGATTGGACACTTCGTTTCCTGCTCATCACGCTCGCAATCACACCAGTGCGCAAGCTGTTGGATCAGCCGCAGCTGATCCGGTTCCGTAGAATGCTGGGCCTCTTCGCCTTCTTCTACGGCTGTCTTCACTTGATGACATACGTGTGGCTCGACCAGTTTTTCGATTGGCCGGGTATCTGGAAAGACATCGCTAAACGGCCATTTGTGACCGCTGGCTTCGCGTCATTTGTTCTGATGGTTCCTTTGGCGATCACGTCCACCGCTGGTTGGATACGCCGGCTTGGAGGCAGGCGATGGCAACTGCTTCACCGCCTGATCTACGTCAGCGCGGCCGCCGGTGTAATCCATTACTTGTGGTTGGTGAAGTCCGACGTGCGGCTACCGCTGCTCTATGGCGGCGTCGTCGGCGTGCTTCTGCTGTACCGGGTTCTCGTGTATGCTGTTTCTACCCATGGAAAGCACACGCGTCAGCCGGCGAGAAATATTTGAACGTTGCATCGTGAATGGGTTGCTGATTGCCAGCGTCCCCATGTCTTCCACCAAGCTCTTCGCCCTGTGGCAGAAGACGGAGCAGGAAGCCACTAAACCAACCCCCGAAGAAGTGCTTGGGCCGTTCTACAAGAAGCATGCGCCCAATGTGAAGAATTTGCGCGGTTCCGGCGATCAGGGGGTCCCTTTGACCGTCTCGGGCAAGGTCCTCAACACTCGCGGCGAGCCCGTCACCGGCGCTCGTGTCGACATCTGGCAAGCCGATCATCATGGCCGCTACGATGTTCAGGGCTATCGCTATCGAACGAAGCTGGCGCTGGACGAGGTGTCGAACTACGAGATCGAAACCGTCATGCCCGGCCATTACTCTGACCGGCCGGCGCAGCATATCCACTACCTGATCTCCGCGCCGGGACATAAGACTCTGGTCACCCAGGTCTACTTCGCCACCGATCCCTATTTTGAAGGCGATCCCGACCGCAAGCATGCCAAGGGCGGCATCGTGGGAAATCGCGATCTGATACGCCCAGTCATGTTGTATGAGCAGGGAACGACGCCCCGGACGGCGGTCCGTTTCGATCTGTGCCTGGAGAAAGCCTGAGCATGTCGGATCAAGTCATTCAAACAGATGTTCCGGTTCGGGCCCTCACGTTCTCCTCACAAGGCGACACTCTCTCCGGAGTCGGGCCGGATGGCAAGGTCCGCGTCTGGAACGTCAGTTCCGGCAAGTTGATCCGTACCGTCCCGATCGAGGGCCGAATGTTCGCTTTCACTACCGGAGCGGATCGAATCGCCAGCTTCGGCGACAAAGGACTGCGCTTATCGGACGCCACAACGGCACAAGTCACCCGTGAATTCGATATCGTCGGGATGCGCCAAGTCTCGCTGATCTTTTCGCGCGAGGCGAGCGTGCTCGCGACCTCGAGCCGCGACAAGAAAGTGCGGATCTGGGACACTGCGACCGGCAAGGAGCGAGTGGCCGTGAATGGGGGGTTAGGTGGCGCGATGGGCACGGCCTTTTCTCCCGACGGAGCCATATTCGTTGCTGCCGACAGCGATACCAATGTGCGCGTTTGGAGCACCAGAAACGGGGAACTGGTTCGCATCATCGAGGAATTGCCGGTAGCGATGTTTGCCCTGGCATTTTCACCGGATGGTAAGTATCTTGTATCGGCGGGAGTGGATCGTACCGTTTACCTATGGGACGCCAAGACGTGGAAGCTGGTCCGAAAGATTCCCGGACAAGCGGAGATGATCTCCTGCCTTGCGATTTCTCCCGATAGCCGCCTGATCGTCACAGGAGGATTCAATGACATCTCGAGCAAGATGGCGGTATCCATCCTGATTCGAGATTTGGCGTCGGGCAACGTGGTTCGAACTATGGCCTCACCGAACCGGGTGAATAGCACGGTATTTTCCCCGGACGGCAAGTTGGTGGCAACCACGAACCTTGATAGCGGCATTTCGCTCTGGCGGGTTCCCTAAACAAAAGGCTCCCGATTTCTCGGGAGCCTTTTGTCCATCCAATTTGCTTGCGGGGATGTATCTTTATTTATCCGAAGTTTACGTTCGACGCTTCAGAGTCGGACGCTCGTCCTCTTCTTCCTTCGTCTTACCCTTGCTGTCCTTATCTTCGATGGGCGATGTGCCACCGCTGGGCGCCTTCTTCAGCTTGGGACGATTGTCATCCTTGTCGTCGATCTTGCGGCGATTCTGCATTGATGCCAGCCGAGTTTTCACGTCGTTAAACTCCGAAGTCGTCACGACGTACTCGGGCTTAGCTTCCAAGATCTCCTGGATGTTTTTCTGGGAGTCCTTGATCCGGTCGTCCGTCATCGGGTGCGAAGAGAAGACCTTCGCCATCGTGCCGGGCTTCTTCTTCTCCATCGACTGGATCTTCTCGAAGAAGTCGACGAACGCGGTCGGATCGTAGCCGGCCTTGTACATGTACTGCAGACCGAGAAGGTCGGCCTCCTGCTCGAAGGACCTGGAGAACTTCAGGAATCCCAGCGGCACCAGAATGCTCGTCGCTTGCCGGATCCCGTATCCCGTCCACCCGCCCATGAAGATAAGCGGGATGGAAGCGAGATTGATGACCTGCCCACGTGTCGCCTGCCGCGTGCCGTGCCTGGCCGCGATATGCGCGATCTCATGCGCCATCACGCCTGCCAGCTCCGACTCGCTTTCCGCCTTCATGATGAGTCCTGCGTTCACGAAGAAGAATCCGCCGGGTAACGCCATTGCGTTGACCTCTTCCGCATCGAGCACTTTAATCGTGACCGGCACCTTTACGTCCGAGTTACGAACCAGGTTCTGCCCGACACGGTTTACATACTCAGCGATGACGGGGTCGTCGATGACCTTCGCTTGCCGCTCGATTTCCTGTGCGACCTGCTTGCCCAGGGCGATCTCTTTCTCGAGAGAGTAGAAGTTAACGCCCTTACCCACGTCACGGTCCCCAATGGCGTCGGGATCCTTTTTGGAATTCTTTTTCTTCTTCTCGTTTTTGTCAGCCTTCTCGCTCTTCTCCGTTTCCTCTTCCTTTGCAAAGCCCTGCAGAGGAGAGACAGAGAGAGAGAGAGCTGCGACCAACCCGAGATGCGCGGCCCAAAGATTAGTGGAAACGAGACGTTTCATCGAAACTCCTTAACGAGCCATTCCTGCTTCTCTACTATATGCTTCTTTGCACTGCTATGGAATAGCCGCGCTTTCAGCGCACAGTTTACTCTGCCGCCGGAGGCTCCTGTAGCTTTAACGTATATTCGAGAAGATGGGTTACGAAACTTTAACTGGCGCTGGGCAGGAACTCTGGAAAGAGTACCAGGACCACTTCCCAGTCACCCAAAACCTGGTTTATCTCAACCACGCTGGTGTCGCCCCGCTTTGCCGCCGCGCCGCGGAGGCCATGAAGCACCTCGCCGACGACGCAATGCTGTACGGTTCCCACCATTACGACAAGTGGTTAGATGCGTATCAGGGTCTACGGGTCGCAACCGCCAAGCTGATTCACGCCGATCCTAAAGAGATTGCCATCGTCAAGAACACATCGGAAGGCATTTCGATGGTTGCGACTGGCATTGACTGGCGGCCCGGTGACCGGATCATTGCCTTCCGGGAGGAGTTTCCGGCGAATGTATTTCCCTGGAAACGACTGGAGCGAAAGGGGATATGCGTCGAATGGCTATCGTTTTTAGATCCGATCGACCGCATTGAGGAGGCTGTGCGCGGCGCGCGGCTACTTTCAACCAGTTTCGTCCAATACCTGAGCGGCTATCGGACCGATCTCAAAACCATCGGCGAGATTTGCCATCGTCACGGAACTCTGTTCTTTGTCGATGCTATTCAAGGACTCGGCGCCTTCCCACTCGACGTGAAGGCGTGCCGTATCCACGCGCTGGCGGCCGATGGCCACAAATGGCTCCTGGGCCCTGAAGGCTGCGGGATCCTCTATATCCAAAAAGACATTCAAGATTCGATCGAGCCCTCTGAATTCGGCTGGACCAATGTCGCGTCCTACAACGACTTCTCCTGCCGGGAGCTGACGCTTCGTAATGATGCCGGACGGTACGAGTGTGGGACGCTTAACACAGTAGGAATCTATGGTTTAAGGGCAGCAGTGCAATTCTTGCTGGAGGTCGGTATCGACCGCGTCGCGCCAGCGATACAATCCCTTGGGGACCGTGTGGCCGATGCCGTAACTGCTCGAGGATATAGCGTGCTACAGCCACGGACGGTTCAAACCGGCGCTGGAATTGTCAGCTTCCAAAAGCAGGGGATCGACAGTAGGCTTGTTGTCAGCCGATTACGCGATGCAGGCTTTGAAGCGGCTCCGAGACAAGGATGGGTAAGAGTGTCGCCACACTTCTACATCGACCCAGCCGAAATGGACCATCTTGCGGCGACGCTACCCTAAATAGCGTCGTCCAGTGCAGCCAGTTGAGTATCGAGATGACGCAATGCCGCTTCGAGCTGTTCACGATAGCGGTCGTGGGTTGCCGTCTCCAGGTCGTGCAGTACCCTCGTCCGGGTTAACTCGATACTGGCCCGTTGTTGCTCGCGGCGAATTTCTTCGCGTGACTTGCTGACTGGCGGCTTGGACCGTTCAAACTCTTCGATCTGTGATTCGATGGACTTACTTTCCCAGCCCCTCGCCATAGATCCTATTTTCCTCTTTTTTCACCCCTCTGTGATTTCAAATACCAGCGGGAAGTGATCGGAGGCGTCGCGCAGAGCCGGAGCGTCGCGGATAACATCACAGCTCGTCAGACGATCAGCGAATTGTTTGGGCACAAAGACGTAGTCGAGGCGGACATGAGGATCCCACGTAGGAAAAGTGTGGCCTGCATCGAGTTTGTGAAAAAGCCGGTAGCCGTCGACATAACCGGCGTCAAGGAGCAACTGAATGGTTTTCCATCGGATCTTACGGCCGGTCAGCCAGGCAAGGGCGCGATAGCGAAGAGGTAGTCGCGCCATATCGAGCTGCTCGCCCGGAGCGAGCGTGTTGAAGTCGCCTGTCACGACGTGAAAGCCGTGTTGATGTTGTGCGATGTTGGCTAGCAGTGACTTCAGTTCATGTTCGCGCCGGCGTTCGGTGACGTTCGAATGAATCGCCGCCAAATGGACACCGAAAATCCGCGTACTGGTTCCGGGCATGACCATTTCGAGATACCGGCGACGGGCCAATCGAACTTCCCTCCAAGCGTGATGCGCGATGTCCATTCGGCTAAGGTACGCGAGGGAATCTCCCGCGGAAGCGGCCCATTTGGGAAAGCCACATTCCTTAGCAACGTGCTCGACTACATCGGGACGAATCGCCTCTTGCAGAATAACCATGTCAGGAGAACAGGACTTGATGACTGCCGCGATCTGCTGTTCGCGTCCGCCTCCTCCGAGCCGGATATTGTAGCTGAGAAGACGCAATAGCGTTTACTCAGTGACCTTGCCGAACATCGTCAAATAAGGTTGACCCATCATGTCGCCGCGCAGATACTGCATCCAACTCCGTGTGCCTTGAATGTTGACGGGACGATTAACCATGCCCATCAGGCGTTCGCGCAATGGTACCAACTCAGGAGCGATGTCAGGATCTTCTTCGCTCAATGGACGCGAGTGAATGCCAGGGATCCAGTATCCGTCGAGCGCATAATATCGAAGCACATCAGCCCCAACTAGGGTCAGATCGAGATCGCTTGTGCCGGGACCGTCCGCATCGAACGGCGCATTGTCGCGATACCGGAAGCCAGTAACCGAGCTGCCTCGCATGACAACGGCTTCCGCTTCCGGGACAGCTTCGCGAACGATCTCGCAAAACTGTTGGTAGAGAGCTTCATCATCATAGAAAGCTAGGCGGATGACGTTCGCTCGCATCTCATCCTCGGTAGGCAAATTAAGTTTTTCATCGTCTTCTTGGCCTGCGCCAGCAGCCTCAAAGTTCATCACGTTGTCCTCGTGAAGGTAGACGCCCTGCGCTATTGGCTGTTTCCGGCGGTTACTCGAGGACGCGCACAAACTCGGCAACGACGCGCAGGCTTGCGTTCTCATCGAGGTCCCAGGCTTCATAATCGGGATTCAACGGCTCGAGTACGATGCGCTCATGACGCCATCCGGTTTCGTCCTGCTGCTTGAAGCTTCGGTAGCGTTTGATGGTGTAGCGGTTCTCGCCAGCCTCACCGTAATTCTCTACGAGAACGAGCTTCCCCTGGCGCGAGCCGGGGACATCGGCGCGGAACACACAGAGACTGCCGGCTGGAATGCGGGGTTCCATCGAATGCCCGGTGACATGGGCGACGAACATATCGTCGGTCATGCGCAAGCCTTCGGGGGACTCCACCCAACCTTCGGGTTCGACTTCCATCCGTTCGCCCCATTTGCCGGCCGCCGCCGCAAGCGTGTACTGAGGAAGGTGCGTTTCGAACGGAAGAATCTTCGCCTGCACGTGTTCGGAATAGAGGCGCCGCAGATCGGACTCGGGCCAGCTCACCGCAGTCTCCTCGATATCCGAGACCTGAATAAAATTTGATGCGTTATCGATTAGCCATGCCATCAGCGATGAACCGCCAAGCTCAGACGCTTTCTGACGCAGATCGAACCGGAGAGCTTCAAGGTATTCGGCATCGTCTTCATCGGCCAAGGATCGCAAATCCCGGCGGATCTTGACGTGGGCCGAGCCTGCGTCATCCACCAGCAGGACACCGATGTTCTCTGGCGCGGCGCCGGGTAGCGCCGTCTGGAGAATCGTGTAGTGTCCGATTGCGCTCATGCTTGCGGAATCACCCCTGAGGCGGCCCCGCCGCGTAATATCCCTTTCTGGTTCGGACTTTCACAGTGGGCAGGTCGGGAACAGTGATCTTGATGTTGCGGAAGGTCTTCTGTTCTGTGTCGCCCGTTTCAGGGATGTAGCGCATGATGTATTGCGTGGTCACTTCTCCGGCAACGTTCGCAATCGCGCGAAACATGCCTTGAGCGATCTGCGCCGCATAGCCTCCGGTTCCGACCTTGATAGCGAAATTTCCTTCGTCGGAAGGCTTTTCAAGGTAGCCGATGACGTCTTTGTATACACCTTCGAGCGGATACTCTACTCGGCCACCAGTCTCCTCGGCGAGCTTGGTCAGGTTCTTCTCACCCTCCGAATTGAACCCGAAGGCAACCGTACTCACACCATAGATCGTGACCAGGTTTCGTTGGGCGATTTCGAGCACTTCCTGAATTGTTTTCTTGCTCGCGTTGTCGTGCCCATCTCCAATGACGACAATCACGCGACGCGGCTCGATCGGTTCTCCTTTAACAAGCTTCCGGCTGGTGCACGCCATCCAGATCGCGTCATACAGCGCAGCGCCGCCACCTGGCTTGATCTTCCGTACACGGTCGATGAGTTTCTCCGGATCCTGCGTGGTGTTGACCGCAACTTCGGCGTCCGTATGGTACGTGATGAGATAGCCGCTGTACTTCGGATCGTTGGGGAGAAGCGTCGAGATCAACTCGATGGCCGACTCCTGGTAGGTCTTCCAGTGGATCTTGCTGGCGTTGCTCAAATCGAGCAGGAAACCCACCACAACCGGCTGATTGCGTTCGCGGGTGAAGAACTGTATTTTCTGTTCT
>DASQLD010000644.1:0-7389 GCA_035630195.1 Bryobacteraceae bacterium | reverse complement strand
TTAGAATGAGGTGTGCCGATGTTCATGTCGCGCTGCATGAACGGCTACGTTTCCTCTCCGTTTCGACGCGAACCAAAGAGGACGCGATCGGCATGCTCGTTGATCGAGGCATAGCTACCGCGGCCTTGACGTCATCAGGTGGCCCTATAGCTGAAGAAAGTGTCAGATTTCAGGGTGGTCTCACATTGAACTGCTGACCAGATGTTTCTTGGAAGGTTTACTGATTAGGCAGCTATGAACATCACTTCGAGTGCTTGGACTCTGGTAACAAACTGGCGTCGGCTGCGATCGGCTGATACGAGTTGTTTTCTTCTGCGGCGCGGCGAAAGTATTGTCGCATCTCCTCGAACGCGTGGCAGAAGCGTTGCGCCGAATGAAAAGCACCAAAGCCCAGCATCGGATAATACCGCTGCTTGATTCCCCGGTGATCCTGCTCGATCCTCCGGTTAAGATAAGCGCTACAGCGGTGTTCCACATTCCGACCCAGCACTTCAGCGATGGCACGTGGATATGAATCGTGACCGTCGGTGGTGACCTGCTTGGGAACTTCGTTCACAACCGAAAGCGCGCTCCGGAAGAACCTCTGCGCAGCGGCCATATCCCGCGTTGGGCTGAGCATCGAGTCGACTAAGTTGCCGTCGCGATCGATGGCGCGGTACAAATAACACCACTTCCCTTTCACCTTCAAGTAGGTTTCATCGACGTACCAGCGACGGCCGATCTTTCCTTTGCGTCTGCCCCGTAGCTGCTCGGCCAGGAGTGGTGCAAACTGTGTCTCCCGTAAATTCCGATCAGATTGATAAATTGGAGTTTGTCGCTCATCCTTCGATTGCCACTCGGGCACTTATTCACCGCGCTCATCGTCTCACTTGCCGCCTCCTTTCGGAGCCGTGCGGCTCTTCAACTGGAGATTCTTGCCCTGCGCCACCAGATCGGAGTCCTGCAACGCTCTGTGAAGCGGCCGAAGCTGACGCCTGCAGATCGGCTCTTGTGGGCATGGCTGTGTGCGGTCTGGCAAGATTGGAAATCCGGTGTCTTCATCATGCAAGCCTCTACCGTTGTGGGCTGGCACCGCAACGGCTTTCGCTTGTTTTGGAGCTGGAAGATTCGACGTGGAAAACCCGGACGACCGAGCGTGCCCAAACAAGTGCGGGCGTTGATTCGAACGATGAGCCGCGAAAATCCTCTTTGGGGAGCTCCACGCATTCATGGTGAGTTGCTCAAACTCGGCATCCAGATCGGCGAAACCAGCGTGGGCAAATATCTGGTCTGTGGCCGGAGGCCACCATCACAGACGTGGCGCACTTTCCTTGAGAATCATTTGAAGTCGATGGTGTCAGTTGACTTCTTTGTTGTGCCGACGATCCGGTTCCAGATCCTGTATGTATTTCTGGTGTTGGCGCATGAGCGGAGGCACATTGTCCACTTCGCCGTCACGGCCCATCCGACGGCAGAGTGGACCGCTCAGCAACTGCGAGAGGCATTCCCTTGGGACAGCGCGCCACGCTATCTGCTGCGGGACCGAGATCGGATCTTCGGCCACGAATTTGTGGGGCAGGTGAAGGCGATGGGTATCAAACAGGTGCTGTAGACGCCAGGTTCGCCGTGGCAGCGCGCATACGTAGAACGGGTAATTGGAACTATCCGCCGGGAGTGCCTGGATCACCTGATCGTGTTCAACGAACGCAGCCTACGATTCCATATGCAAAAGTTCTGCGACTACTATCATCGGAGTCGCACGCATCTGGGCCTGCAGAAGGACACGCCAGAGACGCGCCCTGGCCAGCCACCAGAAGCTGGCCCGATCATCTCCATTCCAGAAGTTGGTGGTCTGCATCATCGCTACGAACGTCGCGCCGCTTGACGGATGAGGCGAAGCCGAGCGACCGCGACAGCCTCCGTAATCCAATCAGACTGGCTGCAGCCAAGCCAGTTGTGGACGATCAGAGCCATGGACAGTTAGTGAGTCCTGCATATAAAGGATGATTCAATCGCCCGCAGCGGTCTACGCGGACTTGATAGTTCCTGCCAAAACGGGTGAGTTCTGGCGGGCCCCGAAAAACTCGCCGATGGGATTTCCGAGATGCACACTCGACAAAAGAGTCCATTTCGTCGAGAATTAGCGTTGAGAAGGCTCCGGTGTGCAACGTCTAATCAGCATTGTTTCAGTGTTGCCCGTCATCTGAGAAGAATCCGAAACGAGGGCACCTCGTCGAGCGACGACCGCCAAAGTGCGTTGACTTGGCCGACCCAAATCTATGGACGAGTACCCATCACTCGATCCGGAGGCGTGCAGCGGCAGTATCGATGTGCATGCAGCCGGGCGTAAGGATGCGATCTTGTTGAGTCCGGGCGGCAGAACCCCCTAGCAACACCATGAAGGTACCTGTACCGCGCGAACTAGGCAACGCCCGTGCGCCGCGCCCGGAGGTCTCCCGTGTTCCCTTTTCGTTAAGCTCGAATGCGAACCTCACGCCTGTGAACGACGGATGCGTCGCCGGCCTGCAGTTCGTATGCGCACGAGCCCAGTCGCAACGCATTCACGTAGCGAAGCGCATCGGCTCGAAATGCGCGTGCAGCACAACAGTAGCAAAGAACCGGGCACGAGAACCCAGCTTGCAGGCTCGGGTACTGGCGTCCCCACGAACCCGTGGTAGCGATTATCGTCATGGGACCGAAAAAATCCAACAATCACTCCAGCATCATTCATGTCGAGGATACCGTTGTTGTAACCCGGCACATCTACAGCGACAAGCTCTCCGCTGCGGATCACGAAATTTCCGGTGAACCCAACCCCGAAGTATTGACCTGCGATGTCACCTGTACTGTTGATTGCAACGGGCAGAGTCGCGAGCGAGTTCGGAATCTCGATCCGGGTGAAAACTCCACTGTCCAGCAGGAATCCTATCTGTCGCAGCCCCGCCGTCTCATAACTTCCGACAATAGCTGCGTTGTCGTTCACGTCGGCCGGTGACGTGCAGAATGCGCCATCGAAGGGAACATCGATATTTGTGAACGTTCCAGCCTGCATCAGGAAGCCCGATCGCGAGACCGCTGGATTTGAATACCCACTCGGGCAGTGGTGACCCGTCAGCCGATCGTAATAGCCAACAACCAATCCGCTGTTATTCAGAGCGGTTGCGAGACTCGCCGAGTAAGCGCCCGGCACTTGGACCAGTTCGGCTCTTCCATTTTCTATAAGCAGCGAATGGGGATTCCAACTCGTGTCCGAAAACCTCGCAAGCATCTGCCCTGCATCGTTGATGTCGAACAGAACGGTTCCGCGTGCGCCGGAAACCTCGAAGGTGGTGAACTGATTTCCGCTGAGTACAAATCCCCCTTCGACTGGGATGGGGGCGTCATTCTGTTGGTATCCGCCCACAAGTTCGCCTCGATTATTGATCCCAAGGACGTAACTGTCAGTCGCACCGGGAAAATCGACCGTCGAGAACCTGAAGGACGCTCCGGAAACATTCGAAACCGCGCAAACTAGCGAAACAATCAAACAAGCAGCACATCGGTTATTCATTGCATGTTCTCCCGGCAGTCGACCGAAAAGCATACCACAATGCCGTTTGTTGTACTATCGCCTGTTGCGTTGGATTGACCCCGTTCCAAGCTCGACGCATGCAAAGAATATCAGGCAGAGACCAGCAGTAACGAACAGCAGGATAATGCTTCCGTATCCAAAGTTGAAGATTCCGCCAACAAGCTTCAGAGGTCACCTCGCTAGTTACAAGCACCGCCGCGCGGCGCTACCAGCAATTGTCGCCTAAGTGCCCCATTTGACCGTGCTTGCCGTTGGCACGTGGCGAGGGAGTGAACGCTCGCCTTCTGAGCGCAGGGCCCCGTCCGGCCGCTGCCCGAGTTCGCAAGACAACTCTCCGGCGACAAGCTGTCGCGCTAAACTTTAGCCGTGGCGAAAATCAGCAGTTGGAGAGCGGCCGTCCGCCCTGGACCCGATCAGTACCTAATCATGATCACCGTGGATGACCAGCAGATGAAGCTGCCGGTGGAATCTTTTGAAGAGTTCACGGCGATTCTCGCGATTCTCAATAGCCCGAATCCCGAGTACAACCTTCAGCACAAATCCATCGAATGCGGTCGCTGATCCTTCATGTTGTGCCGACTGTCCCTGGCAAGTCGGCACGTTCGGATACCGGAATTGTATGTTTAACGGAATCAAGTCAACGGTTCAAACCCGGCGCCGTTAACCAGTTGGGCTTGAAATGTTTAAGACAACGACGGGGGTAAACGCCGCACCCATTCACGCGTAATCGCACCAGGGTGAGGTCAGCCTTACACACGCTTCGCCGGAGGCGCGAGCACGGTCATCGACTAATCAAAGTCAAACAGATCCGCAAGAAAAGCCTTTTTCTTCTGGCATTGTCACATTGGCGGTACGTGGCGGAATGCGACGCTGAATGAGTGCCTGGCAACCCGTACCGCGGCTATCGGTTTCCGAGAGAGATCATCTCCTATTGCGTGTGGCTGTACTTCCTGTTCGATGTCAGCTTTCGTGATGTGGAAGAACGTTTCACGAATACCGGAAGGACAATGAGTTCTGGCTATGATTTAGATTCCTGATCGTTCGGAGGATGCGGTCTGCTATCCTCCGCGTCAAGTTCGCTCTCGCCGCGAGGGGTTGCACGTTTCGCCAAACGGCATTCTGGCTCATGACTCGATAGTTCCTGCTCGGTGTTAAAGTACCGCCCGCACGCGTTGCAGCGGTATTGGTTCGTTCCGGGACTCGCTGGAGTAGGCATGGTAGTGGGACTCGTTGAAGCCATCGAAATCAACTCTCTTCTTCTCTCGTAGAACGGGGCCGTCCTGCCGGCATGACCGCTGGCTTTCCCTCTTCCACCTTCGCAGTTAAGCACCAACGCCTGAACTGGCGATGACCGGTTGTGCTGATATCCACAACTCATCCAAATGAACACTAACACTTCGTCACCAAATTCGGGAATTACAGCCCGTACAGCTTCGCAAGAGACACGCCCCGTCTCCGTACTCATAACCAACCATCAAACCGCACTCCTAGACGAGATCGCCGCGTCGCTTCGCCGCAATTATATGACCCGTTCCGATATGATTCGGTCCCTGGAAGTGGCCAGCGAAGCAACGCTTCGCAGGTGAGGATCTCAATTGTGGGCACTATTCTTGATCGTCCTGAAGAAGGTGCTGTGGTAAACCCGAAGGAACTGCACCGTAAGCTCATGCGGACGATGAAGACGCTTGCCCGCTGTGTTGCCGTGAAAGATTGTTGCCGTGAACAGACCGCACTGTGCCCGAACTGTTATATACTCCCCAAGCGCCATTCGTGGCTAGGGAGGAATGTGAAGGAACTTTTACTTGCTGCATTGACCTGTGTGCTTGCGTTCACAGCTGCGGCGGCAGACAACCCGTTCGTCGGAACGTGGGAGATGAACATGATGAAGTCCAAGCTGGATGCTGCCGCTCCAAAGTTTCAGAACCGGACCATCGTCTACACTGCAGAGAGTTCCGGCCTCAAAGCCGTAGTGACCACGGACGGGAAGGCACAGACAGACGTAACCTATGACGGACAGCAGCACGCTGTGACCCCTGCATCGGGTCTCTATACGCATGAAACGGCAACGGCGAAGGACAGAACTCTTGAAACGGAGTTCAAAAAAGACGGCAAAGTTGTGGGTAGTCGAAAGAATTCGTTATCCGCTGACGGACGCACCATGACGGTTGTTTTGGATCTCAGGCAAGCCAACGGTAATATGGTCCATTCAGTTGCCGTGTACGACAAGCGCTAGGGTCACTTTCAGCACCATCAGGAGACAACATGAAAGCACTCGTCATCGCTACGCTAACTTGCTTTGCGGTCACCGCTGCGACGGCAGACAGCCGATTCATCGGGCGTTGGGAAATCAACATGGCTAAGTCGAAGCGGGATGCCGCAGCCCAACCGATTACGACACGAACCATCGTCTACACTATGGAAGGTTCGGTCCTTAAGGCCGTAGTGACAACCAACGGACGGCCACTAACACCCGTGCTCTACGACGGGCAGGAGCACAAGGTAGAGAGTACGACGACAGGTTTCACGCACATCACTGGGACGGTTGCAGGAAACACTCTTAAGACCGAGTTTAAGATAGATGGAAAAGTTGTCGCCATCAGAAAGAACTCACTGTCCTCAGACGGACGCACCATGACTGTGGTGGCTGATGCCACCATGCCGGATGGCACTAAGACACATTCGGAAGAAGTCTACGATAAGAAGTAACATCCCACATTTTGACGTGAACGGGGGCCGAAGCTCCTTCCGTTTATTGCTTCTCGTAAACGACGGTGTTGCTGTATTGTTCCCCCTTTGCGTTCGTGCCTTTAGAGACGATGGTGAGCGTCTTCCCGTCTGCCGAGACCGTGCGTCTCGCCCTCCGTGTGACCTTGCCGTTCGTCGTATAGGTCATCTCGCTCGTTCTTGCGTCAACGATCTTCGTCATGGCATGGTCGCCATACGGTGATCCTGGGGTTGCATAAGGTTTGCCGTCCGTTGTTGAAGTGTAGCTGTAGTTAGTCTGCTTGCCATCGGCAACCCCGTTCACGCTCACCTTTTCGCCATCACCAGCCGCTTCGATGCGAAGGGTGCTTGCGACTGTTGGCTTAGGGCCGGGGTTGTATGTGGACTTGTCAAGGTTCACTTTCCACGTTCCGATTCTCATGTTCTCAGCACTGTAGAGAGACGCTGACGATATGACGAGAGCTAGTGCTACGCAGGCGTTACGACGATTCATGTTGTTTCCTTCCCTGTTGGGTAGCGAACATTTTATGCGTAATCCATGTCACGTTGCAAGTGGGTCATTCAAAACCAGCGGCGAACCGTCAACGATACGACCCGGCTGTTTGTGTGCCAGCCTGCTTGCGAACCGTTTCAACCGAGTCGGTTTCGGTTTCTGAACAAAATGCAGAGTCGGTTCATGGCTGCCTGGCAGGGAACCACTGCCGCGCGGTTGAACCGTTGAACCAAAAACGTTTAAACGCGACGCGTTAAACCGATCCCCTGATTCTCTTCAGACTGCCATGCGGAAACGCATAGATCATTTGGGGCGATTGGGATCCGAAGTTCTCTCCTGACGGGCGGCGTCTTGCGTTCAAGAGGGTAACGGCCTTCTGGTTAGATGATCTATATGTGGTTCCGTCGGACGGCGGCTCACCGATTGGGTTGCCATCGAGTAAGCGCGGGATCTCCGGGCACGACTGGATGCCAGATGGCAATAGCTTGGTAGCCTCCTCCCAGCGCGGCGGAACAATTTACGCGTTGTGGCGATGGCTGGTCAAAGATGGAGGTCCTCAACAGCGGATTACTTTTGGCGGAGTAGACGCAGTAACACCGGTTGTCAGCCGCAAGACTGGTCG
>DASQLD010000643.1:0-5351 GCA_035630195.1 Bryobacteraceae bacterium | reverse complement strand
CCAGCAGGGAGATAACTTCATAAGGTCCCAGCCGGGATTGCGTGGCTAACGGCATATTTTACAGTGACAAGCGGGTGTAAGTCCCTGAACGCGTGTTCCTTGCCTCTGGTTTAGCACGCTGACTGCCAACCTATTTATGCGTTTGATAATCTTCCTGCGGGATCATGTATCGTGTTCGTTGATGATTCATCAAGCGCTCGCGCCACGCCCACTCAACCGTCACATCGCGTGTCGTCCGCGGCCCCTGGACGGCCAGGGAGATATCGGCAGTCGGAAATTTCGGAGTGCGATCCGCATACAGCAAGCCGTTGGCTTCCTGATAGGTATCCGCAAACTGCGTGTAGCAGAATCCGGCCAGCACCTGCAGCGACTGCACCACACTAACCAGTTCCATCACCTGATCGGCGAAAGATTCCGCCGATTCGGAGCGCGAGTAGCCCCACGTGTGATCCGGATTTTGAGAATAGGCAATGCCTCCGAACTCGGAAAGCATGATGGGCTGTCCGGTGTGTGCCTCTTCATCGAGCAGCAGGATGCGTCCGCCCGGACGTTCGCGCTTGAAGAGCCGGGGCAGACCTTCCTCGGTCCCATACCGGCGCGCAATGCGTTCCGGATCGGCTTCGTAGTCGTGGATGCCGATGATGTCAGTCGCGACACTCTCCCATCCATCGTTTCCGATGACCGGGCGGGTGGGATCGACTGTTTTCGTCAGGTGATACAAGGACTGGACCCAATGGCGCTGGGCAGGGCTATCGGGCAGGTCGGGAACGCCCCAGGATTCATTGAAAGGAACCCAGGCGACGATGCAGGGATGGCTAATATCCCTTTCTATAACTGCAAGCCACTCCCGTGTCAGCCGCTCGACGGATTCCAGCTTGAACCGGTAGGCGCTGGGCATCTCTTCCCATACCAGAAGGCCGAGGGCATCGGCCCAGTAGAGATAACGGGGATCTTCGATCTTTTGGTGCTTACGGGCGCCATTGAAGCCCATATCTTTTGTCAGTTCGACATCGCGGCGCATCGCGTCGTCGTCCGGCGCGGTCAATCCGGTGTCCGGCCAGTAGCCTTGATCGAGGATCATGCGGAGCGGGTAAGGCCGGCCATTTAGAACGAAGCGGTCCCCTTGAACGCCGATCGATCGCAAGGCCGTGTAGCCGATAGCCTGATCGAGCAGCTCCCCTCGGCCGCTCCAAAGCTTCATTTCGACATCGATCAGATTGGGTGTCGAAGGAGTCCAGAGGATCGTATTGCGGTAGTCGTCGATGCCAGGATCGGAAAGCGCGATCCGGCGATGGACTTCCCCTGCGACCACGGTATAGGTATCGTCGGCGATAAGCTGATCGCGGAAGCTGAGCTTCACAGTCATTCGGAGCCCCTCACGGCGCTCCCCGAAAAGCCGGGCTTCGTATCCGATCTCCCATCGCTCTACGACCGGGGTGAACCGCACGTAGCCGATGTAAGTGGAAGGGACGGTTTCCATCCAAACTGTTTGCCAGATGCCGGTTGTTCGTGGGTACCAGATCGAGTGGGGCTCAAGCTGCCAGTCCTGCTTGCCGCGCGGCTTGGCCAGATCGGCTGGATCGTCATAAGCGCGCACGATGATTGTTTGGGGGCCCTGGCTTTCGAGAAGGTCGGTAATGTCGGCAGAGAACGGTGTATAGCCGCCTTCATGCTGAACCGCCATACGGCCGTTTACCCAAACGTTGGCGCTGTAGTCGACAGCGCCAAAATGAAGAATAAGGCGCTTATTATTTCCGAGTTTCGGTGTCTCGAATGTTCGTCGATACCAGACGGCTCGAAAGTAGCCGGTATCACCGATTCCGCTGGCGGGTGTTTCCACAGTGAAAGGTACAAGAATCGTCGCTTTCCACTCGACATCGTTGGGAGTGTTCCACTTGGCATCTGGATCGATTGCAAAATCCCATGGTCCGTTTAGGTTGACCCATTCGGGACGTTCCAACATTGGGCGCGGATATCCGTGCGAGCGACTCAAGATTTACCCTCCTCTGTGGATATCTATAGTGATACCTGGGAGACGCTTCGATTCATCTCGTGTTTCAAATAGTTCGCAGCATTTTGAAGATCGTCGATGAATTTTTGCATTTCGAGCCGACGGGCATCTTCATCGGGCGCGCGAAGGATTGAGGAAGGATGTACGGTAGCCATCGCTTTTCGGGCAAAAGGGGCATCCATTAATACGCCTCTTTGTTGCGTTACTCGAAATGCGCGGCCAAATAGAGCCTGTGCCGCAGTGGCGCCGAGGCAGACGAGAAGTTCCGGTTTCACAAGCCGAATCTCAGCTTGAAGCCAGGGAAGGCAGGCAGTGATCTCCTGGGCATTGGGTTTAGCGTGGATGCGCCGCTTGCCTCTCGGCTCCCACTTGAAGTGCTTCACGACATTCGTCACATAGGCGAGTCCGCGATCAATGCCGGCTTCTTCAAGCGCCTTGTCGAGGAGCTTGCCCGCAGGGCCGACAAAGGGCTCGCCCTCGAGATCTTCGTCATTGCCGGGTTGCTCGCCGACAAACATCACGCTGGCTCTGGCTTTGCCTTTGCCAAAGACCGTTTGCGTACCCTTTCGCCAGAGATCGCAGGCCTGGCAGCCTTGGGCGATCTCTCGGATTTGCGTCAAAGATGACGATGGAGGGATGAGGGCGGCAGCCGTGCTGAGGAGAGCTTTTCGAGCAGCCATGCCCAGTAGACGCGACGCGATTCGAACCTTGACATCGATTGCAGAAGAAGAGCAAAATGAAAGGCGAAGAAAGGGCGAAACAACGCCATGGATCGATCTGCTCTCGCTGCTCATCTACGAACGAAAGTACAACTCCAACAACAACTTGACTACGTCTATGCCCCCACCGGCATCCTCGGCTTCGATTCCCAAACAGGCGGAGTTCCACGGGGCGCGATTACGGAGATCTGCGGCCCGGCGAGCTCGGGGAAAACCACATTTTTGCACGCTCTAATGGCGAATTTATGCGCGAAAGGTGAGTTCTGCGCCGTCGTCGACGCCACCGATTCGTTCGATCCGGTATCGGCAGCCACTGCCGGGACGGATCTTCGACAGTTATTGTGGGTCCGATGCTCACGCGTAGAGGAAGCGATTCGATCGGCCGACCTTCTTGTCCATAGCGGTGGATGGGGATTGATTGTGCTCGATTTAAGCGACGTAAAGCCCGAAATGATGCGAAAAGTTCCGGTGTCGTACTGGTATCGATTTAAGCGCGCGGTGGAAAATAGTCCCGCGACATTTTTAGTGTTGGGGCTCGAGCCGTACGCGAAGAATTGCGCCGCTATGTCCTTGGAACTACAGCCCGGAAAAGCAGTCTGGTCGGGGGCGCATCGTGATTTTCAACTATTACGAGGCATGGATCTCGACGTAATTCCCAGAAGGCCGGTCCGGTCGCATGTACGCGTGCATTTACATTCCCGGGCTTGCTGATGCTCAAATTCCGGCGTTAAGAGAATGCGCTGACGCGTTTTCGCCGAATGTCGAATACAGCGAAGAATGGGCGGTTATCGATATTCGGGGACTGAGCAAACTTTATGGGCCGCCGGAATCGATTGGAAAGGCCATCGCACAGCGTGTCGCCGGTCTGGGAGCGCGTGTCGGGGTCGCGGCCAATCCACATGCGGCGGTAGCTGCGGCCCGTGGATTTTCAGGGTTGACCGTCATCCCTCCCGGGGAAGAAGGCTCGGCGCTTTCTACTTTGCCGCTCGATCTGCTTGCGCCTGAGCAGGAGATGCGGGAAACGCTCGAGAGTTGGGGGATTCGAACCTTTGCCGACCTTGCCGCTCTTCCGGAAACGGGAATCGCCGAGCGGTTGGGAACAGCCGGCGTGCGTTTGCGGCGGATGGCCTGCGGCGCCGAACAGCGTCCGCTGATTCGCGACAAGGACGAGTTCGTCTTTGAAGCGGGCATGGAGCTAGACCATTGTGTCGAGCTTCTCGAGCCATTATTATTCGTGCTGTCACGCCTTTTAAACGATATTTGTGGCGCTCTCTCAACCCAATCTCTGGCGGCAAATGAGCTGGAATTACTTCTTAATTTGGAAGACGGACGTGAATTTACTCGAACAATTTGCCTTCCGTTTGCGACGCGCGACGCCCAAACATTCCTCAAGCTGTTGCAGTACGATCTGGCTGCGCACCCACCAAACGCGCCGATTGTCGCCGTTCATCTGCGAGCGATTCCGGTACAGCCGCGCGTGGTTCAGGGCGGTCTCTTCGTCCCGCTGGCGCCACAGCCGGAAAAATTGGAACTAACACTTGCCCGGATCACAGCGCTTGTCGGGGAAGGGAATGCTGGCTCACCGGAATTGATCGACACTCACCGGCCCGGAGCATTTCAATTGACGCGTTTTTCGGCGCCCGAAACAAAGAGTCCGCAATCGATCACATGCGCCGAGCCGCGGCTGGCGATTCGCATCTACAGACCTCCATTACCGGCAAAAGTACTGGCTCTGGAGGGGCGTCCGCAAAGGGTCAACGCTCTGGGTGTGAATGGTTCTGTCGCTGTCTACGCCGGACCGTGGCGAACCTCCGGCGATTGGATGACTCCTCAACCCTGGTCATATGACGAATGGGATGTCGCTC
Source organism: Bryobacteraceae bacterium (assembly GCA_035630195.1). GTDB lineage: Bacteria > Acidobacteriota > Terriglobia > Bryobacterales > Bryobacteraceae > DASQDN01. The sequence continues at coordinate 756 of DASQLD010000643.1, read as the reverse complement.
TCGAAAGCGGCGGTGTTTACCGGCTTCGGCGTCAGCCCCCGAATGAATGGTTTGTCGAAGGAAATTATGATTGAAGAATGTCGACGATGCTGCCTCTGTTTGACGAACCGCCATCCTTCGACCGTGAGCGCCTGGCCGAGGATCTGCGGAAGCTATCCGAGGAGCAGATCTATCTTGGAGGAAGTTCCTGGAAGTACGAAGGCTGGTTAGGGCAGATCTACAACCCGCAGCGCTATTACTCGCGTGGCAAGTTTTCGCAAAAGATGTTTGAGCAGCGCTGCCTTGCCGAGTACGGCGATACTTTCCCAATCGTCTGCGGGGACTTCTCTTTCTATCAGTTCCCCTCCGAAGAGTTTTGGACGAAGTTGTTCGATACCGCTTCCCCAAGAATGCAATTTGCATTCAAAGTTCCCGAGGAGATCACCTGTAAAACATTTCCATCGCATCCTCGATACGGTCCCCGGTCGGGGATGCCGAATCCAAGCTTCCTGTCGGCAGAGATGTTTGAGGAAGCGTTTCTCCAGCCGCTGACGAAGTATCGCGATCGCATTGCTGTGCTGATCTTCGAGTTCGGCACGTTTTCAAAGAAAAACTACGAGCAACCGGGCGACTTCTTTGCCGATCTCGATGAGTTTCTAGCTCGATTGCCGAAGGGCTGGCGATATTCCGTCGAGATTCGAAATGACAATTACCTAGACGCCGCATACTTCGATGTTCTGCGGAAACACGGTGTTGCGCATGTTTTTAACTCGTGGA
>DASQLD010000642.1:0-15127 GCA_035630195.1 Bryobacteraceae bacterium | reverse complement strand
AGCCGATCCCGTTCCTTCTGGCCCATCTCGAACCTGTCCTCTTGCATCCAGACCTGAGTCTGTCAACAGGACATTCCTACTTCGCTCGATTAGGACATTTCTACTTCGCTGCGACAGAGCATCGCCATGAACCTTTAGCCTGCCTCCTTTGTGATAGTATTGGTCGCCCAAAGCCAACGCGCGAGGATCAGGAACGATGGATCTCACTCGACGGACCGCTATGCTGACGCTTACTGCAACTGTGCTTTTAGCCATTGATTCGATCGCTCAGGAGGTACCCTCTTCCAACCGACCGGAGCAGCTCTCGTCCAGCGTTCCCGAGCCTGCAGCGAAGTTGCGCGAGATCATAGTTGGCCAACGTGTCGCCATGATGGTGGGTGTCGTCGCGGAGTTAGGAGTGGCCGATCATCTCAAGGACGGTCCCAAACGGGCTGAGGAACTCGCCAAGGCGACACAGGCCCATCCGTCGTCTCTGTATCGTGTGCTGCGCGCCCTCGCCAGTTACGGCATCTTTGCCGAAGATGACGACGGACGTTTCCGGCTGACACCTACGGCGGAGTTCTTACGTTCGGACATTCCGGGATCCCAACGGGAGTCCGCCCGCGGAATGACGACGGAGCAGCAATGGCGATCGCAGGGCAACATGCTAAATGCAGTCCGCAGTGGGAAAACCGCCATCGAGCATGCATTTGGCATGAGTCTCTGGGAGTATTTGGCCAAGCACCCCGCGGAGCAACAGGGATTCAACGCGAGGATGGTCGAAGGGTCACGGCGGGAAGCATCTCGGCTGGTGAAAGGATACGACTTTTCCGGCGTTGGCAAAGTCGTTGACATCGCTGGCGGCCAGGGTGTGTTGCTGGAAAACATCCTGAAGGCACATTCGGAACCTCGCGCGGTCCTCTTCGAACTGCCTTCTGTTATCGAAGCGGCGCGCCGAAGTCTGGATCCTGCGCTGCTTGGACGAATCGAACTGACCGGCGGCGATTTCTTCAAAGCTGTTCCTGCAGGAGGTGACATCTACGTTCTTAAGAACATCCTGCACGACTGGGAAGATGAGCGAGCCACGGCAATACTGAAGAATGTCAGACGCGCAATGACGGATAAGGCTAAATTGCTGGTCATTGAAGGGGTCGTCCCAAAGGGCAATTCGCCATCTCCAACAAAGATGATGGATATTACGATGCTTGTTGCAACTGGCGGCCGTGAGCGAACGGAAGCAGAGCACCGGGCCCTTCTGAAAGCGGGCGGGTTCCGCCTGGCGCGCATAATCCCGGTGACACCTCTTACCTCCATCATCGAAGCCGTTCCGGAGTAGCGTACTTCCCAACCGCAAGAGGATGTGGGCGATGTAAGTTGGGTTATTCCAACTGCTCCGCTAAAGGCCAGGCAATTCAGAGGCTGAGTCGCTACAGAACGGGCGATCTCTGGGGGTTCTGCCTGAAGAGTACCGTTATCGGAAAACGTTGCGGATCTTTTAAGATGTGACACGGCATCGGCTAAGATGTGACACGGCATCGGCGTGGAAGAATGACGAGCGTGTTTAGAAGCCCAACCCGCTCTCAGATGTCCCAGGAGACGTAGAAGCCCCCTGTATCCGGCGACCAAACCTCCTCCAGTTCGCAAGTCAAGAAATTATTTCTCCCTGTATTTGCAACAAAACTTCGAAAATGCAAGGAATTTCCCAAAACTCGCGTGCCAAGCTGAAAACAGGAGATACCCATGTCCAGCAAAGCAGCCACAGCGAGAATCAATGGAGCCAAATCGAACGGACCAGTCACCATCGAAGGCAAGACCATTTCTTCCCAAAACGCCACCCGCCACGGCCTCACCAGCAGCCGGGTCGTTCTCCCGCACGAATCGCAGGACGCATACAACAAACTCGAAGCCTCATTGGCGAACCGTTTCAAACCGGCCGACGAACTCGAAACGGAACTAGTGCAGGAAATGGCTGCCGCCCGCTGGCGTCTCCGCCGGATCGAAGCCATGGAAGCTGCACTCTTCAAAAAGGCGATCAAACAACACGAAGAAGCCGGCACGCCCGACGCCCACGACGCAGCCTACGTCGAAGTCGCTGAGTCGAAGTCCTACCGGATGCTCGTCCGCCATGCCGCCCAACTCCGCCGAGCTTTTGAGAAGGCCTGGAAAGAACTACAGCTCATCCAGACAGACCGCAAAATGGACGAAGAAGAGGAATTACAAAACGAACCCGAGATGGACAACATCAGGCGCCAACTCGAAGCCGTCATGACAATGCCCCTGCCCGGAAGCCAGATGCCGGGAACTTTAGTCACAACCGCTGTGTCCAATCCAACCGTCCGGTCTCTCGACTAGCGCTCGCCATCTGTGTTAAAAAATAATCCGTCTTGACGAAAGAGATCTACATCTTGGTGTCGGCCTAGTCAAGCCGGGAGGATCGATGCCGACCAAAGAAGTTACAGACGTAACAGAGCAGAAGCGGCTAAACGATGCGCGCGATGCCGGGATACCGTGGAAAAAATGGGGACCCTACCTGAGTGAGAGACAGTGGGGCACTGTTCGAGAGGACTACAGCCAGGATGGAAATGCATGGAACTATTTCTCGCATGACCAATCCCGTTCTCGCGCCTACCGGTGGGGTGAAGACGGACTCGGAGGCATCTCTGACGAAAAGCAGCGCCTGTGTTTCGCTCTCGCGCTTTGGAACGAGCGTGACGCGATTCTAAAGGAGCGCCTCTTCGGACTGACGAATAGCGAGGGCAACCATGGCGAAGATGTCAAGGAATACTACTTCTATCTCGACAGCACGCCTACGCACTCGTACATGAAGTATCTATACAAATACCCGCAGCGGGAGTTTCCGTATAGCGATCTGGTCGAAACAAATCGCCGGCGTTCGAAGGAGGAGATGGAGTACGAACTGCTCGATACAGCCATCTTCGACGACGACAAGTATTTCGATGTGTTCCTCGAGTACGCAAAGGCGGGTCCGGAAGATCTGCTGATCCGGATCACAGTCCATAATCGCGGGCCGGAGGCAGCCAGACTTCAATTGTTGCCGACCCTGTGGTTCCGAAACACTTGGTCGTGGGGCGAAGATGATCGAAAGCCATCGCTGCGCGAAGTAGCGCCCGGTACAATCCGTTCCTCACATCACGAGTTGGGAGAATACGCGCTGTATTGCGATGGAAGCCCGGACTTACTGTTCACGGAAAACGAGAGTAATGCGGAACGCTTATGGGGCCAGCCGAATGCTTCGCCCTGGGTCAAGGATGCGTTTCATACCCACTTGATCGCCAACGGCAATGGGGCCGTGAACCCGAATCGAACAGGCACCAAGGCAGCCGCCCACTACCGTCTTGAAGTGCCCGCTGGCGGCAGCAAGGAGGTACGTCTCCGGCTGACGGCCGCCACGTCTGACAAGCCCTTCGTTGGTTTTGGAGCGAGCTTCGAAAAGCGAATCGCGGAAGCAGACGAATTCTACAACAGGATTACCCCGGCATCCCTCAATGAGGACCAGCGCCGCGTGCACCGGCAGGCGCTTGGGGGCATGCTGTGGACGAAACAGTTTTACTACTTCGACCTCGAACGCTGGCTGACCGAGCACAAGGGCCATCCGCTCCTTGAGACAAACCCGTCCCGCACGCGGAACGCCGAATGGTTCCACATGTTGAACGCTGACGTCATCTCAATGCCGGATAAGTGGGAGTACCCCTGGTATGCCGCCTGGGATCTGGCATTCCATACTCTTGCCCTCTCACTGGTCGATTTCGACTTCGCAAAAGATCAGCTTCTTCTGATGTTGCGCAGCCTCTATGCGCACCCCAACGGCCAGATACCCGCCTATGAGTGGAACTTCAGTGACGTCAATCCGCCGGTGCACGCCTGGGCCACACTGCATCTCTTTCGAATGGAGCGTGTGCTCGGCCGCGCCGACATGCGCTTTCTCGAACGATCGTTTCAGGCTTTGATGCTGAACTTCAACTGGTGGGTCAACCGGAAGGATCCATCGGGCCGCAACGTATTTGCCGGTGGTTTTCTCGGGCTGGACAATATCGGCGTATTCGATCGCAGCGCCGAACTTCCAACTGGAGGATCGCTCGAACAGGCCGACGGCACCGCTTGGATGGCGTTCTACTGCCAGTGCATGCTGGAAATGGCGCTCATTCTCTGCGAGTACGACAGCATGTATGAGGACATCGCATTCAAGTTTGTCCAGCATTTCATGTGGATTTCTTTCGCTATGGACCGCATCGGCGATTGTCACGACGAACTCTGGGACGAAGAGGACGGCTTCTTTTACGATGTGCTGCGGCTGCCCGACGGTCGGGCCAAGCGTTTGAAAGTGAGGTCAATGGTAGGGCTTCTGCCTCTTTGCGCCTCAACCGTGTTCGAAGCTCACACCGCCACCTCGTATCCTAAACTCACGGAGCTGATTGCATTGTTTAAGAAGCGTCATCCTGAGTTGGTTTCCCACGTAGCGCCGACCGATCAGGGGTTCATTGGATACAAGGAACGGCGGCTCTTGTCGATCATGAACAAGACCAAGCTCGAGCGGGTGCTCCGCTACATGCTCGACGAGAATGAGTTTCTCGGGCCCCACGGCATCCGCTCGCTATCTCGTTATCATCTAGACCATCCGTTCTCCTTGTGGGTGGGCAATCACGAGTACGTTGTGCAGTACCTGCCGGCCGAATCGGACTCAGGAATGTTTGGAGGGAACTCCAATTGGAGGGGACCCGTATGGATGCCTGTTAACGTCCTCATCATCCGAGCCCTCTTGAACCTGTACGCCTTTTTTGGCGATGAGTTCAAGGTGGAATGCCCCACTGGTTCTAGCCAATACATGACATTGTTCGAAGTTGCAAAGGAGATCCAGCGCCGTTTGGCCGCAACGTTCTTACGTGACGAAAATGGCCAGCGACCCGTTTATGGAGGAACGAAAAAGTTCCAGGAAGATCCTCATTGGAAAGACCTGATCCTCTTCTATGAATACTTCCACGGCGATAATGGAGCGGGATTAGGGGCCAGCCACCAGACTGGCTGGACGGGTACAATCGCTCTTGCCATGGATGTCTTTGGCCGCGTGGATGCGAAACGAATGTTGGAAAACGAACGCGGACGCGTGCAATCTCGAATGATGAGAGAACAGGTGGGCGGCGAAGAAGCCCGTGAACCTGAGAAATCTGTTGGCGCGGGATGACGCTATCACTGATCCGATAGCTTACGGCTCCCAGATCGTTGCGGCGATGTAGCGTTCGCCGTCGGCCTTGTCGTTGTAGTAATAAGCCGTAACGATCTTTCCATCGGGCCGCTGTACGGTGCGTGGGTAGCCGAGGTCATAATTGCCTGCGCCCTGCCGCAGCCATAGCTCCTCGCCCCACGTCTTTCCTTCGTCGTTCGAGATGCGAGCCTTGATCCCGAACGGCGGAAGACGATGACCATAGGTGATGCACAGGCGGCCGTCTTTTAGGCGGATCATGCTAGGCGGGTTGCTGGATTTTGCCGATTCTTCCGGCGTAACAATACTCACCTGTCGCCAGGTAACGCCGTTGTCGTCGCTGCGATGCAGTTCAATTCGGTTCCCGTTCGGGGCCGAGCGGCGAAGCGACGTCAAAATCGATTTCGGTGAGAGTCGTACCGAAGAGGGCATAATTGCGTAGCCATCGCTTTCTGGAACGATCCAGGACACCAGTTTGAACGTTTTGCCCCCGTCGGTGGTACGGGCGCAGAGAAGACGTCCTTCTTTCTTGTTGCTTTTCGCCGCTGTCAGGAATACTGTTGCCTCATGTTTGCCGTCGACCACGTAGTCGGTGCGAGCTGCCGTACCCGGCGTGTCGAAATCCGGAAGCTTGTACGGCCCGCTCCAGGACTTACCCTTGTCTTCGCTGTAGTAGAACCGGGAAGGGCCCACGTGGAAGCTTTCCATGCGAAGCGTCCAGGCGAACCCGGGAGCAGTGAAGTTCATCTGGCCTTCGAAGTTCGACACCGGCTTGCCGCCCGGCTCCGCCGGTACGCCAGCGATCCGCGCGCCGGGCGGCGGCCGTAATCCGTCGGGCTTCTCGATCGTCCACGACTCGCCGCCGTCTTTGCTGCGGGCCAGGACGTGTTCTTCCGGCCGTTCATAATCGATCGCGTGATACTGCGAAGAGGTCCTGACATGGCCCACTTCGAAGCCCACAAGGATCTCGTTCCCCCACTGCCAGATACCATGGTTTGCCGGCCATCCCGCATAACGGGCGGACTCCTTATATATGATCACGTGGCGCGCCGAAGACGGCTCCTTGGCCAGGAGCACGCCCCCGGCAATCATGAGAGCGAGTGTGCGATGCATGCCGGTGCACATATGGCCTCCTGCTAGGCGGACTTCATCATCTCTTCCCACGTCACTTCACGATGCTGATCGATCGCCATCTGTCCCAGAAGGCTGGTCAGCGTGCTCTCGGCGGCTCGTACACCGGCGTTCTCCGGCTTGTTCTCCGAGACCCGCCGCACGAACTCTTTCAAGGCGTCGATCGTAATATCCTGCTCCGACTTTTCGGTGATGGGACCGGCGCCCGTGTTGTAGGTCCAGTGCTCGCGAGCTGTCTCGATGAAGCCTTTGTCTCCGATGTACCGCTCGCGGTTTGAGCGGAAGAACTTCGGAGTCATCTGTGAGCCGATGAACGTTGCCTGCACCTTGTCTGGGTAGTCGTAAGTCACACTCAAGTGGTCGAGCAGATCGCCCCGTTTCTCAACTGTACGCCCGCCGGTCCCAATGGCTTTCAAAGGGTGCGCGCCCATAAACCAGTTGATCGCATCCAGATTATGAACGTACGTCTCGACGATGACTTCCCCAAACGTTGAGCGCCAGAGCTTCCATTGACGGAGCTTCTCCTCCTCCGTCCGCGGCAGCGGTGGAACCGGTTCGTTGCCTTCCAGCGCGAACTTTAGGAACTCTCCGTGAACTTCCCGGATCTTGCCGATACCGCCGGAATCGAGCATCTGCTTGGCCTTCACATAAACTCCGCCATATCGCTGCTGAAATCCGAACGTGATGTTCTGCTTGCGATCGGCCTGGTCGGCAATTCGCATCACGCGCTTGCATCCGGCGACATCCAAGCCCGCCGGCTTCTCCATATAGATGTGCTTGCCGGATTTGACCGCCGCCTCGAAGTGCTCGGGATGCAGATACACGGGCGTCGCAATCATGACGGCATCCACGTCGCTCGCCAGCAGGTCCTGATATTTCTTGAAAGCCTTGGCTTCCGGCGCGGGGATTTTTGCCTTTGCGTTCTCGATTTGTCCATCGAAGACGTCGCACACGGCCACAACCTTGGCGCGCGGATCCTTAGTGACAAGTCGCGACGTGTATGTGCCGCGGCTTCCGGCGCCGATGAGCCCGATTCGCACTGCGCTGTTCTGGGCCGAACCGCGTACGGCCTGGAAAGGCACGAACGCGGCCGCCTGAATAAGATTGCGTCTGGATGGATGTGACATTTAGGCTTCTTTCTGCATGCCGCACACTCGTAGCAGCGTGTCATGCGTAACGAGATCATGTTCCGGAGAGTGTGACGGCGATGCTCCGGATCGCATGACCGCCGCCATCTCACGAAAGTCGGGACTATAGGTTGGACCCGGAGGTGGCGCCGGTTCCAGTGTTTGCGGTCCGGCTTTGTATGGCCCTTTTGCTTCGATCAGATCCACCATCAATCGCGTCGGATACGCGTACGGCTGGGCTCGTGCAGATCCATTGGTCCCAAGGATCTCCAGATATCGATAGGGGGTTCCGTTCGAACGAAACCCGGCCATCGATATCTCTGCGATCGCCCGATCGTACTCGAGCACCGCAAGCGTATTGTCCGCAAGACCATCTTCGATTGGCGACTCGTGGCGTAGAAATCCAGTGACCTTGCTAGGCTTCCCGAGTACAGCAATCGCGCGGTCGATTAAATGGCATCCTTCGGAAAACATCAAGCCCCCTCGAAACTTCGCCAGATGGCGACGTTCTTCGGGACCCACAAGCTTGTCAATCGAAGCCCGGAATCGATAGATCGTTCCCAGCCAGCCATTACGCGCCGCCTCAACCGCCGCCTGCATCGCGGATTGATAGCGCCACTGATAGCCCATTTGCACAATTCGCTGTTGCTCCGCGGCTCGGGATAACAGCTTGCGAAACCGAGCCATGTCCGCGCCTGGAGGTTTGTCGAAATGACCTTCCTGCTTCGACAAACAGCTCCGCATAATCGAGGTTCCGATCGACGTCGGCGGTCTCAATCGCCACCATCTCGATAGAAGCATCAGCTCGGATCTCCTCGAGCGTCAATGACCGTACAGTTGTCGCGGGTTCACTCGCATCTGGCCGGCAAACACCAACCAGTTCGTACTCCGGCATCGAGCCCAGCGCTCGAATCTTGCTGATTGCATGGCCATGCCCTGTACCAACGACAGCCGCACGGATCCTAGCATCCGCTGGCCGAAGCACCTGCGTCGCCGCAAGCGTCGCAAACGTTCTGCGAGTCAATGGCTGACTCCCGATTGCGGCGCCTGCACGTGAATGACTGTGGTGCCTTCCGCGCGTGCTGTCACTTTCAAGTCCGCCGGACCGCTGACAAACACCGTGTCTTTCTCATCCGCGGTATAGACGCCATCTTTGGCCTTTACTTCGATGGAGCCCTTCCAGACGAATAGGAACTGCTCACTATCCGCATCTACCTTGGTGTTGAACGTTTCTGCTGCCTTTAGCTTTCGGTGGACGAACGCGGCACGCATCGATCCCATCGCATCGGATGTCACCACCCCGTTCTTGTCAGCAAAGTTCAGAAACTTCACAGCGCCGGGTGTGATCACGCCTTTCGGAGGCGCAGCGCCGGGCTTCTTCGAATCTCGAGCGCCTGTATAAAGAATCAGGTCCGGAGGATTCTGAAAGCTGATCATGATAGCTTCGCCGGCGCCGGCCGTGATCGTTCCGTGTATCTGGCCAGTGGGTACGAAGGCGCATTCGCCGGCGCGGAAGCGCCTCCGCGAATCGCCTTGTCTCAGATCAACCTCACCTTGCAACACGAGAATCGTGTCGTCGGAGTAGTCGTGAACATGCTGCGCAAACTCGGCTCCCGGTTTTGAGACCGAGTAATTCAACGTTGTCTTCTTCGCGCCCATTCCCGGATGCACAATCCGCCGCGAAGTCACTTCGCCCATCTGAAATGGATTGCCTTCGGAAAACTTGACCACCCGGACGGATTGAGCGCTGGCCAGAGGCATCAGCACGCAACTCAACACAACTAGGGGCGCAAACATTGGTCACATGATACACTGGCGCGAATGTTGCGGCGAACCCTGCTCCAGATGCCCCTTTCTGCAGGATTGGCGCAGGTCAATCCACGCGGCTTCAAGCTCTCCGTCAGGGTCGAGCCATTGTTCCGCAATCTGACTCTCGCTGCTCAGATTCAAAAAGTTGCAGAAGCGGGTTATCAAGGCTTCGAGTTTGGAGATTGGCGAGCCGCGGATTCCAACCAGATCACTAAGCTCAAAAACAATCTACGACTGGAATGCGCCTGCATCGTTGGGAATCGCAGTGTGAATCCTGTAGGAATGGGATTGTGTGACCCGGCCGAGCGCGACGGCTTTTTGAAGGAGCTAAGCGCCTCCACCGAAGCCGCGAAACGCTTCGAGACGACAAGGCTGGTCGTACTCTCAGGATTTAAGAGGCCGCATCTCTCACGTAAGCAGCAGATCGACAGCATCGTGGAGGGGCTCAAGCGCGGCAACGACATTGTAGCCAAGCATGGGATCTCGCTGATTGTCGAGCCGATCAACACTCTCGCGGCGGTTGAGCCGCTGAATCCTACCGGCGACAATCATGCCAACTATTTCCTCGATCGCACGCCGGAAGCCTTCAGTATCGTGAAAGAAGTCGGGAGTCCCTACGTCAAGATTCTGTTCGACATCTATCACGTCCAGATCATGGAAGGGAACCTGATCGAAACGATCCGCAAGAACATTCGCGATATCGCGCACTTCCACGTCGGCGATGTTCCAGGGCGGCACGAGCCGGGCACCGGCGAGATCCACTACGGCAACGTCTTCAAGGCCATTCGCGAGAAGGGCTTTTCGGACTTCGTCGCCATGGAATACGTGCCTTCAAAGGATGCAATGACGACTCTTCGGGAAGCGCGCGCTTTGGCTATGAGGACTTCATCATCTCGTCCCAGGTAACTTCACGCCGGCGGTCCATCGCCATACGTCCCAGGATCGCGGTGAGGGAGCTCTCTGCGCCTCGTACGCCGTTGTTTTCGGGCCGGCCCTCTGCGACGCGACTAATGAAGTCCGCCATCGAGTCGATCGAGATGTTCCGCGGGGACTTCTCCGTCGTGTCCTCTCCCGGACCACGGTAGTGACGCCAGTGATTCTCAGAAGTCTCCACCATGCCCTTCTCGCCGAAGAATTGTTCGGCGACGTCGCGGTAACCCCGCGGCGCCAGCGTTGTGCCGGAGAGTTGTCCCTGGACGCCGTTGTCATATTCGAACGCGACAAAGTTGTGATCGCGCATATCGCCCCGCTTTGGCAACGTCGAGCCTCCGGCTCCGATCGCGCTCTTGGGACGACCGCCCAGGAACCAGTTCAAGACATCGATGGAATGAACGTTATTCTCGACAATCAGATCGCCGGATAGATCCTTCCATCCGTGCCATGCCGCAATCTTCTCCATTTGTGTTTTCGGCGGCGGCAGTTTCTCCGCTTCCATCCATGCGCCTTCGCTCTTTATGAAGTGAGCATGTCCGAGCCGAATCGGTCCGAGCGCTCCGGAATCGGCGAGTTGCTTAGCTTTTTGATAAACCTGTCCATAGCGCCGCTGAAATCCGAAGGTGATGTGCAACTTCCGGTCCGCGGCGTCGGCTGCCCGCATGATCCTTTTGCAGCCTTCTACGTCGGCCGATGCGGGCTTCTCTATATAGATGTGCTTGCCGGCCTTGACAGCGGCTTCGAAGTGTTCAGCATGCAGGAACACGGGTGTCGCAATGATCACCGCGTTCACGTCGCTCGAGAGAAGCTGATGGTAGTCCTTATAGATTTGCGGACTCTCGACGCCAATGGCCTTGGCAGCCTTTTCGCTCTTCCCATCGACCACGTCACAAATCGCGACCACGCGGGCGGGAGTGTTCTTCGCCACCAGGCCCGTAACATAAGTTCCTCGGGAACCTGCTCCGATGAGTCCCACCGAAACTGCCGAATTAGCGGCAGTTCCGCGAATCATCGCCAGCGGGAGTATCGTCGCTGCTTTGACGGCCGTTCGTCTTGAGAATTGTTCGCTCATAATATCTCCCCAGACACGCGCAAGAGAGTCTCATGCAGAAGCAGTTCATGATCGTAAGAAAGCTTGAGTGGCTGGCCGCTCTTAATCGCCCGGGCCAATTCTTTGAAGTCGCCGACGAATCGAGGCTGCGGCGGAAGGTTGATATCCTGCCATCCCGCAGAGTAGGTACCCTGCGGCTTCCGCATGTGCACCCGCATGCGCGGCGGGGATGCCTCCGGCCAAACCATGATGGTGCCGTCGGTGCCAATGAACTCTAATGACCGATGGTCTCCCGCGCCGGCCATACGCGCCGATTGCGCCATCACGGCGAGCGCCTTGGGATATTCGAGAACCGCCAGATTGTTGTCCGCCAGCTTGTCCTCGAACTTGGTATCGTGACGAAGCCAGCTATTCACTTTCGTCGGACGTCCCAGCAATTCGACAATTCTGTCGATAACATGGCCGCTTAGCTCAAACATGCCTCCACCGCGGAATTTGGCCTCAACAGCCCGCTGCTCCGCGTCTCGATCTGCGTTCATTGTTCCGCGAACCATGAACACATCTCCGAGCCAGCTCTTGCGAGCTGCGTCAAGAGCCGCGTTGACGCCTTCATGCCATCTCCACACGTACCCGGTTTGGAGCAGTAGTTTCCTGTCCTGCGCTTGTTCGAGCAGCTTCTTGAACGGCTCGAGTGTGTTTCCAGGCGGCTTTTCGAGGTGCAAGTGCTTACCGGCAGAGATGACTTTCGCGCCCATCGGCACGGCATCCCAAACGTTGCATTCCACCACAATCATTTGAATCGAAGGATCGCGGAGCAGTTCATCCTCCGACATCCAGCGGAGGCCCCGGAATCGCGGATCCTTCTGCGCCTTTGCCTTGGCTTCGGCATCGGTTTCGCAAACGCCAACAACTTCGTAGTCCGGCGAATCCTGCATCGCTTTCAACTTGCCGGTCGTGTGGCTATGTCCTGTTCCGAAGATGCCTGCTCGAACGCTGCCTTGCCCGGCTGCCTGTGCAGCCAAGGGTAGAACTAAGCCTGCGCTCGCCTGCCGAAGCAAATCTCGACGATTCATCCTGCTTGTCTCCTTCTTCTCAAAACGTGAGGCGCAATGCGAACTGCAATATGCGGGGATCTTCGGCTGCTGTTGTCCGCATGAAGTTGGCGTTGTTTTGCGTTGTGCTGTTCGGACCCTGCAGGTTCACTCGGTTCAACACATTGAACGCTTCGAAGCGCAGCAGGGCACTGACGCGTTCGCCGATCGCGAAGCGCTTAAACAGACCTGCGTCGACAGACGCATAGCCGGGTCCGCGAAAGACGTTTCGGCCCAAATTGCCGTACGTCCCGAGCGTTGCGCCGCCGGTGCGGAATGCAGCCTTGTTTAGCCATTCTGCGATCTTCTGGTCCCGCGTACGATCATCGGGCAAATAGGGGTCGCCGACCAGGTCTGCGCGTTGATTGCCGGTACCCGTGCGGGCGTTATCCACGCCGGAAAAGACTGTGAACGGATAACCGCTCCACAGGCTGGCGATGCCGTTCAGGCTCCAGCCTCCAACGAGGCTATTGAGCACGCGGTTCTCGAACCGGATCGGGATGTCCCACAAACCCGACATATTCACCACGTGCGTCTTGTCGAAATCGGCGGGCCCTTTGTCGAAACCCTGGTCGAACGGATTCGTCCGTGTAATGCCGGTACCCTTGACGGCGGAGGAATCGTCGATTGCTTTCGAGAATTGATAGTTCGCGAGTATCGAGAACCCATGAGCGAATCTGCGCTCGAGAGTGAGTTGGAGCGCATGAAACGTCGAGTTGCTGACCGGTTCGTACAGCGCGATTGAGCCTGCCGGCTGCAGGGGGCGGCGTTGGTTGGTCGTAGTCGTCGTCGCTCCGGGCGCGTAGACGGCGGCATTGATCTCGCGTTTGACGAGGAGTCGGGTGCCTTTCGACGCAGCATACGAAGCCCGACTGACGAATCCCAGGCCTACTTCGCGTTCGACCGTGAAATTCCAGCTCTGAACATAGCCGTTGCGAAAATCCGGGGCGAATACTTCCTGGTTCGCGTAAGCCGGAAAAGCAACGTTGCTGGGAGGCGTGGTGGTGCCTGGAAACGGGTTCGTTGTGCCCGCCCATGGATCGGCAAAGCTGTTCTGCACCGTGCCGTTGATCGTGACCTGCGTCCCAAACGGCGCTTGGTTCGATTGGTTGTTCATCGTGATTGTGTTGGGCAGGTCGAAGAACACGCCGTAGCCGCCGCGAACGGAAGTTTTGCCGTCGCCGAAAACGTCCCAGGCGAAACCGAGGCGAGGTCCGAAGTTACTCATGGCGACATCGAAGCCGCCCTCCGGTACACCCTCATCGCCCGGGAACACCACGCCCACTGGAGCGTTGACGTAGCGTGTTGACCGCTGACCGGGGCGCCAAGCCGCAAGCTTTCCGTCAACCTCGCGGAACGGGAAGAACGGCTCGAATCGGACGCCTAGATCGAGGTTGAAGCGCGGATGAACCTTCCAGGAATCCTGAGCAAACAGGCTGAAGCGATGGAACCGCGTCTGGCGATACTCTCCGATTCCTTGCCGCAGCGTATTGAAGCGGCCAACCAGAAAGTCTGCCAAAGCGTCGCCGGTGAACGGAGCCTGCGCGTTGAAGTTCCACTGTCCGTTCGCGGTGAAATTGTTTACGACATTGCCGATACCGTAACCGTACTCGCCCCCGAGAGTTAGTTGATGGCGGCCCTTCGTCCAGCGCACAGTGTCGCCGAACTGATACTCGTCGCGCAGAAACTGGTTCGTGTCGCCCGTATTCAGCGTGTTGAAGTACCCTGTGACCGTGACGTGCCATTGCGGTTTGTCGTCGTTGTAGTAATTACTCCCCAGCGACGTGATGCCCTGATCCGGAAATGCCGGGATGTTGTTCCCATCCGTCCGGTTGAAGCTGAAAAAGAGCTGATTGGTAAGGTTGGCGCCAAACACCTGTGTATCCGTAATGCTGGTGCTTCGGTTCAGCCAGGTACGGCCGACCGTCACCTCCAGATAGTTGGCAGGGTTCAAGAAGGCCGGTGTCTCGGCATACGAGTTCCAGTAACGCCCCGTGATGCGGTTGGTGCTGGTGATCTGGTGATCGATTCGTACAAGGAACTGATCGTCGTCGAAGTTGTTCGGCGCAGCCGTGAAGATCTGGTTGCCGCTGGCGGGCAGTGGGACTTTATCGAGAATCGACAGGCTGATCGGACTGATCTGTGTCGACGGGATCTGATTATTCAGATAAGGCTGACGCGTGATGGGATCGAGTAGCGGACGCGACAGGGCGGAGAAGTCCCCTCGGCGCTGGGCCGCAGTCGGAACCACGATGCCGACCTCGTTCGGAGTCCGGCGCTCGAGCGTCGTTTGATAACTGACAAAAAAGAACGTCTTGTCTCTACCGCTATAGATCTTCGGCAGGCTGATGGGACCACCGAACGTGCCGCCGAACTGATTCCGCTTCAGGCCGTCCTGGCGCTTCTCCCCGTTAACAATGGGAGCGAAAAAGTTGGCCGCATTCACTGCCTGGTTCCGGACGAACCAAAATGCGCTGCCATGAAACTCATTCGTTCCGCTCTTTGTGACGGCGTTGACGATTCCGCCCGACTGCCTTCCGAATTCTGCGCTGAAGTTGTTGGTCTGAACGCTGAACTCATTAAGAGCGTCGGGGTTCGGCATGGGATTTGGCGCGTTCGAGTAGTGATCGTTATTCTGTGCGCCGTCGAGAATGTAGTTCACTGCATTCGAGCGGCTGCCGTTCACCGATACGCCACCACGAACGCCGGGATAAGTGGTTCCGGAAGTTGTGTCGGCACGCCAGTCGGTTGCAGTTCCGACAATCAAGCGCATTAACTGGGTAGGGTT
>DASQLD010000641.1:0-3328 GCA_035630195.1 Bryobacteraceae bacterium | reverse complement strand
TTTATTGCGTTCTTGTTATAGTGGCTGCTCGACGATATCTCGTTGAGCAGCCTTTTCCTTTGCAGTCGACACTTCCCCTCAGCGTTTTGAAACCTCTCGCGGGGCTGGATGAAGGACTCGAGGACAACCTTCGGGCGTTTTTCAACCAGGATTATCGGAACTTCGAACTTTTATTCGCAGTCCGGACTGAGGCGGACGCTGCCGTTCCGATCGTCCTTCAGCTGCAGGCCGAATTTCCTTGTGTGTCCAGCCGACTTCTTTTGGTCGGCGAGCCGCCGTATCCCAACGCAAAGGTCTGGAGCTTGAGCCAGATGACCGATGCTGCGCAGCACGACATTCTGGTGATGTCGGACAGCGACATTCGCGTTGCACCGGATTTTCTTCAGACCATAGCGGCCGAGTTTTCTGATCCGAAACTTGGTGTGTCGTCATGTCCCTATCGCGCCGTACCCGGTGAGAGTTTTTGGTCGGCGCTCGAAGCCATAGGGATGAATACCGAGTTCCTGGCCGGTGTGCTTGTTGCGCGCATGCTCGAAGGAATGAAGTTCGCGCTGGGGCCGACCGCGACGGCACGCAAGCAGGTTCTCGCCGATATTGGCGGTTGGGAGAGACTGAAGGACTACCTTGCGGAAGACTTTGTGCTCGGCAATGCTGCCGCTGAAAAAGGTTGGGGCGTTATTCTGTCGTCGTATGCTGTGGACCACCGCATTGGCTCTCAGTCGTTCGCCCCTAATGCGCGACATCGATTGCGGTGGTTCCGCAGCACCCGCCGCTCCCGGCCCGCAGGTTACGTCGGCCAACTTTTCACGAACCCCCTACCATTAGCAATTCTGCTGCTAATTATCCGGCCGGACTGGTGGCCACTCGTGTGCGTCACCGCTGCAATCCGAGGATTGGCGGCCGTCGCCACTGCGGTTTGGATCCTTCACGATCCCTTGACGAAGCGCTTATGGTTTTTGCTTCCGTTACAAGATTTGCTGAGCTTTATCTTCTGGCTTGCCGGATTCTTCGGCAACACGATTACATGGCGCGGGAGGCGCTATCTGCTGATGAAAGACGGCACATTCCGTCTTATTGAGGCTTGAATTCGAGCGTGCTTCCTTCGACCTGGTTAAAGGGTCGAGGGAAGCTCTTTCCCTCGTAGTAGTGTTCCCACTGGTCGCTGTAGTGCGGGGAAAATAACTGCCCCGACTGACCGGCGGTGAGATTCATCAGCGAACGGTCCCAATTGGACGTATCCGCGACGAAACGCATGGACGGCCCCATGCGCCCGCTGGTTTGTTTGACCGTAGTGGACGAGCCACTCATTCGAGCGGGACCAATATTGATACGGAAATACTTGCCCAGGGTAGGAATGTATTTGATCCAGCTCGCCTGTCCGAGGGCGGGATGTCGTAGCGTGAGCTCCAAATAATCGCCGTACCGCCAGCCCTTCGGGTCGCGGCCCTGCATGCGTTTCCCTTCTTCCATCGCATCGACAAAGCACCGTACCAGGAGTTGATCATAGTCACGAAACCAGTTGGACGGCCGCTCGCGGAGAATGCGCTCGATCACGGGACCGACCATCCTGGTTTCCCATAATTGGCCCTTACCATTCGAAGCACGATCGCCCACCGCCTGGCGCAATTGCTGATAAAGCAGCACGGCCAATAGCGGCGCCGCCTCATCCTTCTCCATCTGTCCGTTCCATTTCCTTAGAAGTTCGGCTCCTGTCTTTAGGGACTCATTGTTCGCATCACGTTTGTCGAACGCAGCGAGCGTCTGCTGCGCTATGAAATGTGACAAGGCGGAGTAAACGTCCTTTTGTACGACGAGCATGTCTTCGGGTTTCAGAGCGCTATTCTTGGTGAGCAACTCCCGAATCTGACGAGCCCGATAGTGCGGCGCGAATTCGCCGCCGACGTTGTACTTGTAGTCAACCGCGAAAGGATTCTGGTTCGCGCTTACGATAATGCCGGAAGGCGGATTGAAGGAGGCCGGTAGTTCGTTGAATGGAATAAAGCCATCCCATTCGGCTTCGCCTGACGCGCCGTTTGCCGGCAGATCTCCTTGGTAGTTGCGTCGGATCGGAAGCGTCCCAACCGCTTGGTACCCGATATTTCCGTCGACATCCGCATACAGGATGTTGCTGGATGGCCCCGCCAGTCGACTCAGAGCGGCTCGAAATTCCTCCCAGTTCCGAGCCATGTTCAGTTGTACAAAAGGAAACGCCATACGGCCAGGCTCGGCCGCGATCCAGCGTAATGAAAATGCGCGGCCGCCTTCGTTGCGCCAGATGGGGCCGTGACGGGTGATCCAGTTCCCCTGCTCAACCGATCGGGCTCCGCGGACAAGGATTAGCTCACGCTCGAGCCGCGCCTGCTCAAGGGCTCCGCGAAACACATAGCGTCCGGAATTTAGATCGATCTGCTCGAGGTAGAGATCCTG
Organism: Bryobacteraceae bacterium; assembly: GCA_035630195.1. Taxonomy (GTDB): domain Bacteria; phylum Acidobacteriota; class Terriglobia; order Bryobacterales; family Bryobacteraceae; genus DASQDN01. The sequence goes on along the minus strand of DASQLD010000641.1, from coordinate 901 downwards.
CACATCGAAGCCGAGATTCGTGATGCCCCATGCAATACGATCGTTGTGCCCGACGATAACGCCCGGCAATCCCGGCAGAGAAACACCTTCGACATTCAAGCCAGGAGCTTGGATGTGCGTCATGTACCAAGTCGATGGGAAGCTGAAACTGAGATGGGGATCATTGGCCAGGATAGGCTTCCCTGTAGCGCTGCGCTTTCCCGAGATCACCCATGCGTTCGATCCGGGAACAACTTCTTGCCCGGTACGTATCGGATAGAGCTGATCGACCAGCGATTTGTCTCCGGTAGACAGCATCCCTGCTTTGGCAATCTCATCTTTCCAGGTATCTGTCAAATCCCGGATCATCTGGATCCCTATACAAAGCGTGTCGCTAATGGTCCAGGGACGAGGGTCGTATTTGAGCAGAGTGAACTCGAGTGGGAGCGCTGTCCGATGCGTCTCGATAAAGTGGTTAACGCCGCGTGTGTAGGCCGCGATGTGCGATCGGTCTTGCGCGGGCAGCGCGCGCGCATGGTCTTCTGCTAAACGCCTGACGCGAAGACGTCGTGATTCCTGATCCATCTCGAGCGTCCTTGATCCGAATACTTCAGAAAGCTCGCCCGAAGCCGCCCGTCGCAGCACATCCATTTGCCATAGGCGATCCTGTGCGGTGGTATACCCCTGAAGGAACAGAGCGTCCTCGACACTCGCTGCCTTGACGTGCGGAACACCCAGGAAGTCCCGCGTCACTGTCGCGCCCTGTCGGATGGGTGCTTGGAGCGATCCAGACGTTTTCGGAAGAGGTCGTATCGCAAACCAGTAGACAAGTGCAAGGACGGCAACAAGAATCAAGCCAATCAGCACGTTAAGATACTTTAAGAGCCGGTTGAGGCGCACTTGGGGCATTGTACCGAGCACG
>DASQLD010000640.1:0-5117 GCA_035630195.1 Bryobacteraceae bacterium | reverse complement strand
CCTTCGTAAATACGCTCCGAGGCGCCCCGGATATGATCTCGAAGAGCCTGACCCCACGCTAAGTCGCCGTCGCCCCGCACTACGCAATGGGCGCCCCCGCGTTCAAACGCTTCCTCCGGATACAGAGTGGAATGTATGCCTCCGAAGACCACGAAGGCCCCACGCTCCCTCGCCAGCCGACCCACGGCGTAGCCACGCAGCGCGTTTCCCGTATGAATTCCAATACCTACGACATCGCCGGGCTGGATCGTCGCGATATCCAGAGATTCCACAGTTTCATCGCACAAGATCGGATCGCCGAATTGTTCCGGAGTGGCCGCGGCCAACACAAAAAGCCAGCGAGGTGTGATTACCGCCGTTCCAAAAGCAGTGTCGCTGGGATTAACTAAATGAACTCGCAATATTGGTCCTCTAAACTGTAGTCGCTAACGTGAGATCGGACGAAGGTGGGAGCCTTAACTTCGTTGCCTATCAATACTATGTAGCGTCGTCTCTCGCCTTCAAGTGGTCCACCGAATCCCTGCTCACCCGGGACTCTTTTGGGGGTATGGGAGCTAATCTGCAGAGAAGACACCAGCCTCTCTATGCGGGTATGGATTCATCCTCGATAACACACGATATCACGTTAAGGACCGGAATGGCCGGGTTGTCGTGAAATAGTTCGACCGGCACGGTTCGGGTCCGGTCACCGGACAAACAAACTGTTCCGCGACCGATCGAGGTATTGCCAGCGCTGCGTACTGTAATAGCTGGATGGCATCTCGGGAACTTGGAGTAAGTCATGTCCTTTGCGACAAATCAGTTCGGTGCCGTACCACCCTATAAAAGTTTGCGAGGACCAGCCCACTCGGATCGGGTTGGAGAGCAATCTTAGGCACACAGGGCATCGATTTCGCTGGTCTATCAAGAGGTCTGCAATGCTTGACAGCACGCAGGCGAGCTATGTTCGTCCTTGCGATCGCTCCGCCACCTTTTTGTGCTCGGAGCGTCGTTTTCTTCGCTTTGGCCCTTGAAGCAGGCCATCGCCCACCTCACGCTACTTGGACTGTTCGAGGCGATCTTTGCGGGCTATGTCTTCATGGCATTTAGAAGATTCCGTTTACCTGTTCGTACCTGCCAGGGACATCACACTTTCACCTGACATTCCTGCTATGCGTTCTTCTTTTGATCCCTCTGATAAACCGGATGGCTCTTGTTGAACGACATGCACTCGATGATCGTTCCGCATATACCGTCCTGGTCCTCGCTCCTGGGGGCCACGCTGTCCACGACTAGATGGCCCAATCGGAGCTACGCCGTGTCGGAACAAGGGGAAGTGCAGTTTGAGGATGTTCCCGATCCAGCGGTCATTCCTCTCGGATTTGCGGCGAGACTAGTTGCCCGCAACTTCGCGAATTGCCTCAACAAAGGCGTTAAATCTGGCGGTCCTGAAGCGCCGGCCTTTCCGCGTTAGCGAGCGGAACATTCTTTTACGGGCTCCGAGAGACAACTCCAACTGAACACCTTTGCCGGAGCGACCGCGGTTGCAGAGATTTTCCGGCTCAAGCCCTTGCAACTTGGGGTCAGGGTGCTTTCGAGTAATAAAGTCTCTCGCTCTAAGCGCCGTTCCAACGCGACGACGCAGCCTGTCATCCAGCCCGCCGATAAAGACGATTTCGTCTCCCGTGTCGGACTCCTCTCCATGGATCGTCAGCACAATCTCTGACCGACGAATCAAGGTGAGACACAGAGGTTCGTCAAAGCGTGTGCTCGTAATATGCAGATCAGCATTTCCGGCGGGCTTCAGACCTTCAAACATATAGAACGATAAGTCTTCGGCGGCGATTGCGTCCGCTATCTCAGATGTTCCCGGTTCGATTCCTCCTCCATGGGGAGCGACAATCGCAAACGCCGGCAATGCGCTGCGAGCCTGGATGCTGAAATCGATTCCAGCACGTTCATCGCGTGCCAGAGCTTCGAAGTTGGGGTATTTGTCGGCCATTGAGTTCACTCGGCCTCCGGTGTGTCGTCTCAAAACGTAGCACAACTGACTCCGTCGTATGCTGGGAGTTTCAACATGGAATATACGAAGCTTGGTCGGACCGGCACGGAAGTTTCCCGACTCTGTCTTGGATGCATGACCTATGGAGTTCCCGAACGCGGCTCGCATGCGTGGACAATCGGGGAGGAAGAAAGCCGCCCCTTCATTCGCAGGGCAGTGGAGCTTGGCATTAACTTCTTCGACACAGCCAACAGCTACTCTGACGGTACAAGCGAGGAAATCACGGGCCGAGCGCTGAAGGATTTCGCAAGGCGCGACGAAATTGTCGTTGCGACGAAAGTTTTCCATCCATGGCGCTCGGGCCCGAATGGACGCGGCCTTTCCCGCAAGGCGATCATGAGTTCGATAGACGCCAGTCTGAGCCGGCTCGGGATGGACTATGTGGATCTTTATCAGATCCATCGTTGGGATTATCAAACGCCGATCGAAGAGACTCTCGAAGCGTTACACGACGTCGTGAAGATGGGTAAGGCTCGTTATATTGGAGCGTCTTCGATGTACGCCTGGCAGTTCTGTAAGGCTCTGTATATCGCCGATCTCCATGGTTGGACGCGCTTCGTCACGATGCAGAACCATTACAACCTTCTGAATCGCGAGGAAGAGCGTGAAATGATGCCGCTCTGTGAGGCCGAAGAAATTGGTGTGATTCCGTGGAGTCCGCTGGCCCGCGGGCGCCTGACCCGAGACTGGGAAGAAGGCAGCCATCGTCTCGAAACCGATGAAGTCGGCAAGAAGCTTTATAACGCAACGGCTGACGCTGATCGAAATGTCTTCGACCGAGTGACGGAAATCGCGCAGAAGCGCGGCGTCCCCCGAGCCCAAATCGCGCTGGCATGGGTAGCACAGAAGCCCTTTGTGACTGCGCCAATTGTCGGCGCATCCAAGCCCCATCACCTCGATGACGCCGTCGCAGCGATCTCGCTAAAACTGACAGAAGACGAGATCAACTTCCTTGAAGAGCCGTATATCCCACATAAGATCGTTGGCTTCGCCTGATCTACTGCTTTCGAGTGTCGTAGAAGGTGTAGTGATAGGTCCATTTGGATTCGGCGCCAGGCGCGACATTCAAAGCAATATAAGCTTCGGGGCACAATGTGCTGCGAATCGACCAGTACACCATTTTCGTGATGGGCTGATCGCCTTGAATGCGAACTCCTGCGCCGGACTTTTTGTTTTCTACTTTGATGTCGTAGTCGGACGCAGTCTTGCCAAATCCCTCGAATTCGTTGTATACGCTTTGTCCCTTCGGTAACTCCTTGAGATACGCGATTTGCGTTCCGCGCAGTTCGGCGACTCCGTCCGGCATCGGACGCGTCGGACGCGGCTCGAAAGAAAACGTGACGCTGGCGTCCGGCCCTGTGGGTTCTCCATCGAGAACGAAAAAGTTGTGGTTGTATTGGGTCGTTGTAATCGCTTTCTTCCCGGTGTTTTTCAAGGTGTGATGAATCACCATCTCAGGCTTACCCTTGGCCAGCGAGATGCGTTTTGTGTACTTGTAAGAGTACCCGTTGTGTCCGCCGAGATCTTGGGTAAATTCGATCGAATCCTTACCTTTCTTTACAGACCACTTTCCGTGATCGGCGATATCGTAGGTTTTGAATCTTTCGAAACGCGGTTCTTCGGGCTTCTTTAGGGCTCCTACGCCGATACGAACGAATGTTCCGCCTACCTGAGCTTCGTCGTAGCCGATCGACTCGGCGAATTCTTCCACCGGACCCATGATGGCGTCGTGCAACTTCGGATCGTACTTGTCAAACCATTTCCCGAAGTACTCGTGTTCTTTGGTCTTGAGACTTTCGATCTGTCCCGACCAGTCGAAACGGGTTCCGCGATAATAGCCCTTCTCGGCATCCGGAAGTAGCAGTTTGGCAGTTATGGCTCCGTTAGAGATGTGCGCTTCGGGGAACGCCGGATCGGCGGCACTGCAAGAGCCTGCGATCAACAATGCCGGAACGAGTATGGATCGAATATTCATAAGGCCGACCGTCACGATATCACGATCCGTTCGATTGCTTCGTCCTTGAGCTGCATGAGTGACCAGTCAGTAAGACTACGGGCGCCGATCGCCTCATAAAAGCGGATGGCGGGGAGATTTTCCGAATGTACTAGCCATTGAATACGCCGGCAGCCTTTATCGGTCGCCAGCTGAGCCAAGTAGGTCACAAGCGAACGTGCTACCCCCTGTTTGCGAGCGCGTTGACGGACGTAGAGGTCTTCAAGGTACAAGACCGTGTTGCTGCCCCAGGTCGAATAAATGAAGAAATAGAGGGCCATGCCAGCGATCTGGCCGTCCGACTCGGCGATCGCACAGAAGAACCTTGGATTGTCGCCAAAGCCGTCGCGGATCAAATCGCCCGCTGTGACACCGACTTCACCCTCAAAACCCTGATCGGAGGCTGAATCGCTCAGCATTTCGAGAATGGCCGGAACATCTTCAACAATCGCGTTGCGAGTCGTAACCACGAAACTATTATGAGTTCCTGTGGAATCGTATACTCTCTTCGAGGGGAGAATCATTGGTAATGACGCAAGGTCCTGGTAGGCGACAGTTTCTGAAGGGAGCCGCGGCGGCAATCGCCACGGCACAACACCCGATTCTCGGCGCGAACGACCGAATTAATCTCGGCATCATCGGTCTGGGTGGCCGCGGGAACGATCACATCAAGTTTTACTCGACGTTAGATACGGACAGCCGGATCGCGGGACTTTGCGATGTGAATCAAGCTGCGCGCGAGCGCGCCATTGCTCTCGTCAAGAAGACAAAGGGCTACGATTCGAAAGAATTCTCTGACATGCGCGCAATGTTCGATTCGAAAGAGATCGATGCAGTTTCCATCACGACGCCGAACCACTGGCACGCTCTCGCGGCGATATGGGCTTGTCAGGCGGGTAAGGATGTTTACGTCGAGAAGCCCGCGAGTCACAACCTTTATGAGAGCCGGCAATTAGTGAAAGCTGCGCGTAAGTACAACCGCATGGTGCAAGTTGGATCGCAGAGCCGTTCCATGCCGAAGAAGATGAAGGCAATCCAACTCATCCGCGAAGGAGCCATTGGACAGGTGTACCATGTTCGAGG
>DASQLD010000639.1:0-3224 GCA_035630195.1 Bryobacteraceae bacterium | reverse complement strand
AAGCTTACTGGAAAACTCGTCAGCGCAATGGGTGAAGCCCCGATCAAAGACGGTGTTGTCAAGGGTGACGACATCAGTTTCAGCGCGGTTCGCAACTTCAACGGCAATGAGTTTACGATTACATACACCGGCACCGTGAGCGGCGATGAGATCAAGATGAAGGCCGTATTCAATGAACAGCGTTCGATGGATATGGTCGCCAAGAAGCAGTCCGGCAGTTAGATTCAGGGCTTCCTAATCGTTGGGTACGTAATCCCCAATTGCTCCAGGTACGTTTTGTGCTTCGTCGGATCGTATTGGAGTTTGTCGAGAGCCGGCTGAAAGCGCTCCATCTTCTCGCGGTTGAGGTGAATCGGGGGTTTGGCATCCACGGGAATCAGTGATTGCCATTTGGTGTCTTTCGTCTGCTCGGTGAAATACTGCTTCGCCGCCTTCACTATCTCCGGTTTGGTAAGCAGATCGATCGCGGTCATAGCGTAAGCTTTCGCTGCTGCCGTCGACCCCTTATGCGCTATGGGTGTGGCCATAGCGATCGCGCTGGACCAGTGATGCCCCACCATTCCGGGAATGTTGCCCGGGTAGCGCAACACGACCGTTGGCAGGTTCCAGGACACCTCGGCGATGTCGTCCGAGCCCGCGCTGGCGAATGGAGGAGACGGTTTGAGCTCGGCGATGGTCGTGCGCAGACCTTCCACTTTCGATTTCAGCTCGGTTTGCGCCGCACGCGCTAGCTCCTGGTCGGCGTTGGACCAGACCGGCATCCCGACAGCCTTGATGTTGGCGTGTAACGTCTCGGCAATCGGCTTGTTGAAGTGGCCGGGCCACGCGGCGCCGAGGACCTGCTCGGTCATGGTTGTATCCGTCATCATCGCCGCGGCGTTTGCGATCTTCGTTCCGAGCTCGTGCAATTCATTGATGCGCGCGTACTCCCACTCTCGGAAGAAATACCAGACAGTAGCTTCGGGAGGCACTACATTGGGCTGGTCGCCGCCGTGCGTGACCACGTAATGCGAACGATGTTCGGGCCGTAGATGCTCGCGCCGGAAATTCCAGCCGATGTTCATCAACTCAACGGCGTCAAGCGCACTGCGTCCAGCCCAGGGTGAGCCGGCAGAGTGTGCGCTCCGGCCGTGAAAGCTGTACTGGGTCGAGACGAGACCTGAGCCGCTGGGACCGTAAGTAGTGCTGAAATCGTTGGCGATGTGCGAACTCAGCATCACATCCACATCTTTGAATAGACCGGCCTTCACCATATACGTCCGGCTTCCCAGGAGCTCTTCCGCCACGCCAGGGTAAACGCGAATCGTACCGGCGATTCCGTGCTTCTGCATCAGGTGTTTTACGACGATTGCCGCCGTCACGTTGACCGCCTGACCAGCGTTGTGTCCCTCGCCGTGGCCCGGACCGTTCGGGATCAGAGGATCGTGATAGGCAACCCCAGGCTTCTGCGACGTTTCGGGCAGGCCATCAATGTCAGCCATAAAGCCGATCACGGGCGAACCCGACCCCCAGCTCGCAACGAAGCCAGTCGGCATCCCGACCACTCCGCGAGTTACTTGGAACCCTTCTTTCTCGAGAATCTCCAAGATATACCTTGATGTTTTACGTTCCTGATATCCAAGCTCCGAGAAACTGAAGATAGAGTCGACCATCTGCTGCGTGAAAGTGGCGCGCGCTTCCGCCATTTCTCTGGCTGCTTGCTTCAGAACTTCGGTCGATGGAGTCTGAGCCAATGCATGGAAGGCGAGGAGAAGCAGAAACGTGAGCCGCATAGTTTTGTTTATTGTAAATTGCTCGGACTGTACCGCCAAAAGGCCTCTCGATACGTCAAACTGAATAGTTTGAGTCCGACCATGAGAAAAGTTTGCCTTCTCGCGCTGTCGACAGCCGTCATTTTTGTCACTGCCACTCCGCCCCCCAAAATCGAGCTCGCTCAGGAGCAGCGGTATGTTGACCATCTGAAATTTCTTGCTGCGCCGGAGATGGAAGGGCGAGGCGCAGGTACCGCCGGCCTCGAGCGGGCATCGAAATACATCGCCGGCCATTTCAAGCAGCTCGGTCTTCAACCCATTGGGGACAAGGGCTCATACAAGCATGCTTTTCCCGTATCAACCGGGGCCAAGCCAGGCGCCGCGAACCGGTTTGGGACGTTGAAGCTAAACGAGGATTATCGGCCGATCAGTTTCTCCGCGAATGGGAAACTTAATGCCGGCGTCGTGTTTGCCGGCTATGGCGCTACGGCGCGGGAATTCAACTATGACGATTACAGGAACCTACCCGTAAAAGACAAGATCGTCATCGTTTTGCGATATGAACCGAAGAGCTTTCGAAAAGCCGAGGCAGGGAAGAAGCCGAACTACACGCCTCATGCGCACTTGGTGAACAAGGCGATCAATGCGCGCAATCACGGAGCTAGCGCTGTCGTGCTCGTCAATGCCGAAGGGGACAAAGATGAGCTTATTGAGTTCGGCCGGATTGCCGGTCCCGAGAACGCCCGCATACCGATCGTTCAGGTGAAGCGCTCAGTTGTCGATGAATGGCTGAAGCCGCTAGGGCAGACGTTATCGGGGCTTCAGGACAAGATCGAATCGGAGAAAGCCCCCGCGTCAATCGCGTTGCCGGACAATTTCAAACTCTCACTACAAGTTGACATTGAGCGTCCGGAGACGACGGTGCAAAATGTGCTTGGCTACCTGCCCGGAAAATCCAGGGAATACATCGTGATCGGCGCGCATTACGATCATATTGGATATGGCCAATACAGCTCAATGGCTCCTGACCAGTCCGGAAAAGTTCATCCCGGCGCCGACGACAATGCTTCGGGTACAGCAGGTCTGCTGGAGCTGGCCCGCATCTTCTCTGAAAGGCGATCGGAACTCGACCGGGGAATACTTTTTGCGGCATTCGCAGGAGAGGAGATTGGCCTGATTGGTTCCGCCAAGTGGGTTGAGAAGCCCACACTCCCTCTGCAGAATGCTGTCGCCATGATGAACATGGACATGATCGGGCGTGTGAACGGCGCAAAGCTGTTCGTGGGAGGCGTCGAGTCGGGATCGACATTCGACGCGATCTTGAAGGATGTTTTCCGAAAGTATGACTTCAAAGTCGAGCAGAGCTTCAAGAATTCATCTTCGAGCGATCATGCTTCCTTTGTCGATAAGAACATCCCGTCTCTTTTCTTCTTTTCCGGTTTGCACAGCGATTATCACAAGCCGACCGATACT
>DASQLD010000638.1:0-10052 GCA_035630195.1 Bryobacteraceae bacterium | reverse complement strand
CAACGCATCCCACCCGTAGGGCCCTCCCTTGGCGGTAGCGTTGTGTGGATCAAGTGAGATGAACCGGCTGACAGCAATATCGTCCCCGAGCAAGGCAGCCGTATGAATGTCATGGCTCGCGATCTCGGGATGTGCACTCAGGATCACCTCGGCGGCAACAAGCGGACCATGCCAAGTACTGGATTGAATGAAGGTCGAATACGGATCTTCCGTGTTGCTCATCTTACTTCCTGCAAAGGTGTGTTTCCCTTAATGTCCGGGCGCGGAGCCGCCGATATCTATTGTTAATTTCTGACCAACAGACATTATGCCTTTTTCAATGCCGACGTATATGAATCACGTCAATACTGCGAGTCCTCATTTTCGAAGAGTGAAGCGGAGCTCGCTCGACGCTCTCAACAATGTACTGACCGGGCTGCCCGGCGGCGGACTGAACGCAGCCCAACGGCGGCAGGTGATCGCAACGCTCGGGCGAATCCCACATGCCAAGCAACTGCGGTATCATCGGCTGTCCCTAGCCTGTGATCTTTACGCTAAACGACGGGTTCGGTGGCCGGGGGCGCCGCAAGGATGAGCGATGCAGTTCTCATGCCAGTAGAGTGCTGCATTTCAGGCTGCTCCGGTTATCTTTAGTGATGAATGGCGCAATGCTCGGATAAGCGGTTGTTTGGGGGACTGCTTAGATACCGCAGAAGACCGCAGGCAGGGTGAAATAGAACGTCGCGCCTAGATTTGGCTGCGACTCAACCCAGATTCTACCGCCGTAGCGCTCTACAACCCGTTTACAAATTGCTAGCCCGATACCGGTGCCTGGAATGGCTTTGCCGTGCAAGCGCTTGAAGGCGACGAAAATCGTAGCGAAGTATTGGGAATCGATTCCGATGCCATTGTCGGCAATGGCGAAGCGCCATTCCATATTTCGCTTCTCGCAGGAGATCTGAATACGCGGAGCCGACTCTCCCCGATACTTGATCGCATTCCCGATGAGATTCTGGAAGAGTTGAACAAAATGAGCTTTCTGGCCATGAATAGTGGGTAAAGTTTCGCAAGTGACGATAGCGCCACTCTCTGCGATCGACGTTTCGAGATTCTGGAACGCCATTCTAAAAATCCCATTCAGTTCCACAGATTCAGGCGACTCTTGCTCATCGGCGCCTAACCTTGTGAACGACAAAAGGTCGCCGAGCAAATCCCGCATTCGTGCGGCGCCTTCCGTGATGTACTCGACGTACTGCGACGCCTCCTCGCCCAGGACACCGTGAGAACGTCTGAGGAGAAGCTGCGAATAGCTGGTGATCATACGCAGAGGCTCCTGAATGTCGTGACTGGCGGCGAAAGCAAATTGATTCAAGTCATCATTCAGGCGGCGCAATTCCTCCTGAGTCTGCTTCTCCTCATGTATATCGGTATTTGATCCTATCCAAATCAGGACTTTCCCTGCGTCATCCCTCATGGCATGAGCCCGGCTGAGATGCCAGCGATACAGACCATCGCTGCTCCGAAATCGGTGCACGAACTGAAAATCTTCTCCGGTTTCGATGGAGCGGCGCCACAGCCTGATTGTTTCTTCAACGTCTACCGGATGGATAAAATCGGTCCAGTCCCGCGCTTTGAGCTCTTCGATAGGAAGGCCTGCAAAGTCTGTCCATTGCCGGTTGAAATAATCCATCTCACCGCTTGCATTGGCTGTGAAAATCTTCTGCGGCATAGAGTCAGCCATAAAGCGCAGTCTCTTCTCAGACTCGGCAATCTTGGAACGGACGAGAACTTGAGAGGAGATATCTCGAGCGATCTTCGATGCGCCCACTATCCGGCCGTGCTGGTCGAAGATGGGGGAAACGCTCAAGGATATATCAAGTAGGGCGCCATCTTTGCGGCGTCGAACAGTCTCATAATGTTCGATTCGCTCACCACGACGAACACGCGCGATAATGTTGGGCTCTTCGTCAACCCGATCCGGGGGAATCAGGATCGTAACAGGTTGTCCAATTACTTCCTCGATCGTATATCCGAAGATGCGCTCAGCCCCGGCATTCCAGTCCGTGATCAATCCGTCGAGGTTCTTGGCGATAATGGCGTCCTCGGACGACTCGATGATCGCCGCCAGACGACGAATCGCCTCATCACCCTTCTTCCGCTCAGTAACATCCACAATCAGGTTCACGGCCCCGATGAGTTTGCCGGAGCTGTCCCGCAGGGGTGTGGGGTACGGAATCAAGATGAGAGATTTGCCGTCAGCTCGTTTGGCCCGCAACTCATATCCCCCGATCGGCCGCCCCTCCCGAAGCGTCAGTGCCATCGGATACTCATCAACGGGCAAGAGAGTTCCGTCGGGACGATAGAATTGCCAAAAGGCGTACCAGAAGTCGGCGCCAAGCTCCGGCGTCCACCCGCTCAAATCGACCGCAGCCTGATTGAACATCGTGAGGCGCCCCTCAGTATCAGTTGTATAAACAGCAACTGGAAGCGCCTCGATCAACTTGCGCATTCGCAATTCGCTCTCAGCCAACTTTTCCTGGACGAGCTTCTGCTCGGTTATATCGCGTGAGAAACAGCGGGTGTGAATGAACTTACCATTCTCCGATAGAGCGTTGGAGCTAATCAGAACCGTCCGCAGCGAACCGTCTTTGCATTTGAGCTGCGCCTCGTAATCCTTGAGGACCTCACCGGCCTTCAGGCGGCGGAGAATGTCCTCAATCCGCTCCTGATCGGCGTGGAATTCGCCGATTTCGCGACCCACATACTCCTCTTGTGTAAACCCAAGCATTTCCAGCTCAGCCCGATTGGCCCATAGAATGGTTCCATCCGGCCCGACCCAGTGCATGCCGATGGCGGCGTTTTCGAGGAAATCGATCAGATCATTTTGGAGGGTACGCAAGCTAGAATTGGCTTTCTGCAATTCCAGTTGATCAGCAGCCGCAGACTCTATGGATTTCAAGGTCTGATAGGCGGCGCCCGCGAATTTTCCGAGGCTGGTCATCACACGGAGGTCCTCCGCGTCGAACAGCCGGCTTTCGTCATGCGCAATTATCCAGATAGTACCGACGGCTTTCCCTTGTACATAGAATGGAACCAGCAACGCCTCCGCAATCTCAGGCTGCACCGAAAGCAAGTAGGTAAAATAACGTTCCGGATGGGAGAAGAGGACCGGGGAATCACGATCGAGTACCGTGCCGGAAGGGCCATGGTCGAGTGGTGTCCCACCACCGATATGCTTAGCCCATTTTCCCGCGATAGCTGGCCAGTGGAATCGCTTTGTGTCATCGCTCAGAAGACTGATAAGGGCCGAATGAGCGCCACAAAGTTGGAGTGCGCTTTCTGCGAGTTTTTGCAGGAACATATGCGGGGAGTCCGCCATGCTCTGCGCCAGAGCCACAAAGGCTTGGGTTTCCGCCTCGTGATTCGGCAGACGCGCAGACCTGCGATTCAACTCATCGGTTGCGAGAACAGACTCGAGATCGGATTGAGTTTGCAAGTTCGATCGTGGACTGCTGTTCGACGAATCCATGCCAAGGTTTCACGCAGCTGATCCGGCTTCCCTGCGACGAAACGCGGATCGGCAACCGTGAAACAAGGCGAACTTTGAGAATACTACCAACGGAATTAGCATACAGCAAGATAATCGGAGACGCATTCATTCAGCGGCCCTGATTTCCAACCATACAAAGATTAATGTCCGGACGAAGCGGTAGCGTCGGCGGCGCGCTCTGATCCTTTACAGATTTCGATCAGCTCGCGGGCCAGCTCCACGGTTTCCTCATAGCTCATGGGCTTCTTGCGATAGAGTTTGACGCCGAGGGTCATGACTTCAGCTTTCTCGAGTGGCGAAAGACTGGCGGTTACGATCGCAACGGCAACCTGGGACAGGGCCGGTTCTGACCGAATGGCCCGAAGGATAGTTGAGCCGTCGTATTGGGGCAGGTGCAAATCGAGAACGATGAGACAAGGCTCGGGACCGTTCGAATATACTTCACGGACATACCGAAGAGCAGATTCTCCGTCGGGCAACACTTCCAGCGAATACGGCTCCTTTTGCTCATCGAGGGCGTACCGCAGCAGGCCGATGTCTGCAGGATTATCTTCGATAAGCAAAATGTGATGGGGCCGATTGTTCTTCGTCACTCATTTCTCCGGAGACTAACTGATTCCGACTCGAGCTTTTCCCGGATCAGGAGTTTTCCTGGTCGGCGCCTGCGACTGTCTCGACAGAATGGCTAGCTTTCGCTACTATTGTCTGCCTTGAAGGCAGCTTCGCACAACCACCCCAATAATCAACCAATTTTACAGCAGTCGCGAAAATCTCGTCGACATGGGTCGATTTACAAACGTAGGAGTTGGCTCCGGCACGGTAACAGCGATCGATTTCAAAGGCATTTCGCGAACCGGACATCACAACGACGGGAAGGAGTTTGAGTTCATCTGAACCTTTAATCCATTCCAAGACTTCAAAGCCGCTGACTCGGGGTAGATTCAGGTCAAGCACGACGAGATCGCACTCGGCCAGCACCTCTCCGGCTTTGTCCTCGGCGAAGTATTCCAGTGCTTCCACTCCATCAGTGATGGGAATGATCTCGATTGAAGCGCCGGTTTCCTCAAGGGCGATCCGGAACATCTGCGCGTCAGCAGGATTGTCTTCCACCACCACGATGCGAAGCATCTCTAGGTAGATCGTGTTGTCACTTATCTTGTTTCAGTTCCTTTCGGAATTGTCAAGAAGAACGTTGAGCCCTTGCCGACCTCAGACTCGACCCAAATTGGGCCCTTATGACGCTCTATAATCCGTTTGCAGATAGCCAAACCGATTCCAGTTCCTGGATATTCTCGCCCGTGAAGCCGTTTGAAAACAGTAAAAATATGATCCGCGTACCGAGGTTCAATTCCTATCCCGTTGTCCGATATGGAAAAACCCATTCTGGTCCTGCTTCCCGCGCTGAGATCTGAATTCTGGGCGCTTCGGCGCTCTTGTACTTGATGGAGTTGGTAATGAGATTTTGGAAGAGCTGAACAAGTTGGGTCTGATCCGCTTCGATTACCGGCAAATGGTCAAAGGTAATTCTGGCATTACTGCTCCGCACCGCGAGCTGCAGATTTAAGAGGACACTAGAAAAGAATCGCCTCAGCGCTCACAGGACCCGGATTCAGGTCAGCCCTGGCAACCCTGGGAATAGCCTAAAAGATCCAGAACGAGATGCCGCATGTGGTCCGCGGCACTGGTAATATAGCCAATCTGCTGATCCGCTTCCGATCCCAGTTGGTGCTCGTATTTCCGCTTAAACAGTTCGAGGAAACTGATGACGGTGCGCAAAGGTTCCTGTAAATTGTGAGAAGCGGCAAATGCAAATTGCTGAAGATCAAGGTTTGAGCGGCGAAGTTCTTCCTCGATGCGACGTCGTTCGGTGACATCCCGGATGTTGGCCTGAATCAACGTGCGTTCCCGGACACGGTAGCTATTCGCGATAACTTCAACGACAATTTCCCTGCCGTCCCGGGCAGTCAGCCGCACAGAATCCGGCAATCTCCTTGCGTTTCGGTAACATCCTCGATTGCGAGTAGAACTGTCCTGGCGAGACCATCCAATCCTCCTATCCGCCGGGCGTGGAGGCGCGTCGTACTGCTTCCGAGAATTCGGAAAGTCGTGCGTGATCTCTAGATCGCGGAAAGGAATATCGTGAACCAGAGCCTCTTCGAGCAGCCGCCGAAGCTCGGGCAGTCTCCACTGACCACTTCCCAGGTCGTAAATTGGCGCGCCGATAGTTTCCTCCCGTCCTATGCGGAAGGTAGTGTAAAACGCTTCGGTTGTGCGCAAGACACGGAGGTTTGAATCGCGGACGAGCAACGGCTGCTGCACCGTCTCGACGATACCTTCGGCGAAATCTCGCGCATATTCGGCTTCCGCAACGGCGCGAACCGATTCGTCGATATCAATAAAAGTGATGACAGCGCCGTCTATCCGGTCGTCTATCGTTCGATACGGACGAAGAAGACGTTGTACCAGCGGCCATCCCGATCCTGAGCCCGGAGTTGCTGAACAGCCAGAGTACATATCGTTTCGATCAGAATCTCCTTAAAGTCGGGGATATGAATGCGAGACGAATGTCGGTGACCATGCGCCCGAAATCCGAGGACACCAGTCCAAGAAGCTTTTCAGAGGCTGGCGTGAATCGGCGCACTTTGAGATCCATCCCAACCATGAGGATAGGAATAGTGGCCGCGCTCAGGATGTTGCTGAGATCATTCGTAGCAAGATCCAGCTCGAAATATCGATGCCGAAGCTCGTCGTTGACTGTGGTGAGCTCTTCGTTGGAAGACTGTAACTCCTCCTTGGCTGTCCTTAGCTCCTCGTTTGTGCTCTGTAATTCCTCATTGGAAGACCGCGCTTCTTCGTTAGCGGCGCGCAACTCCTCGGTCGCCGCCTCGTGCTGTTCGACGACTGTCCGCAAGTAATCGCGCGTCTGGGCCAACTCGCGCTCGGCTCGAGTGAGACTGGTTGATTCTGGTTCGGCAACTCGTTCGTGAACTTGGAGGTCGCCCGTAAGCCGGCCGTCCTGCTCAAACAATACGAGACAAGCGGGAATATGGTCGGCTGTGGGGATAACTGTCAAGCGAACCGGCCGTGTCTCCCCACTATGCCGGACTTCGATACCGGATTCATGGACGACCTGGTTGTTTTCAAAAGCCAGATCGATCGCTCGCCGGAGCGGGTGCACAAGGCTCTCCTTAGCTAATCGTAGGAGGTTCAGACTTGCTTCCCCTGGAACACGTTCCAAAAAGAATTCTGTTCGCCCATGAAAGTGAAGCACCTGTGATTCACGGTTAATAACGACGCCGGGAGGCGCGTACAGGTCCCGTAAGATGCGCGCGGCCCGAAACTCCAGGTCTGCGATTGCCGGACCGGTCGAGGGCAGTGCCTCACGATTCCCACTTTCCGAGGACTTTCGGTAAGGCTCCTGAAACTTCATTTCGATGTCCGGCTGCGATTGAACCGGATTCTTGGTGTAGATCTTGTTTTCGTTGTTCAACACGGCAAACAAATCGGATCGATTTCCGACGGTCTCCGCGCTGCCTAGCACCAGCATGCCCCCTGGCTTCAGGCTGTAATGTAGGGAAGGCAGAATGCGCTGTTGGAGATTTACGTTCAGGTAGATGAAAACGTTGCGGCAACTGACCAAGTCCATCTGGGAGAACGGAGGATCGTTGGAAAGGTCATGCCTGGCAAAGATGCAACACTCCCTCACCTGCGGATTGATCCGATATCCCGAATCGACGCGAGAGAAAAAGCGTCGCAAGCGCTCAGGGGAAATTTCCTGTTCGATTTTGGGGGCATAAACTCCGGAGCGCGCCTTGTCAATCGCGGCTTCGCTGATATCTGTGCCAAAGACCTGAACGGGAATTTCTCTCCCGCCCGCCTCAAGAACTTCCAGAACAGCGATCGCGAGGGAATAGGCTTCTTCTCCTGTAGCGCATCCCGGCGTCCACAAACGGAAGGGCTCGCTATTATTGCGTTCCACCAAATATTCGGATATTAAGTGGGAAAGAATCTGAAACATCTCCGGCTCACGGAAGAACGATGTAACACTGATGAGCACGTCACGATAGAGATGATGAATCTCCGGGGGATGAGCCCGAAGGTACTCAAGGTACTCGCCCAAAGTACTGAGATGATGCAGTACAAGGCGACGGCCAATGCGCCGGCGCAGGGTGCTGTGTTTATACTGCACAAAATCGATCCTGGTGGCAGCTTTCAGCAAGTCGAGAATCTGCCGGAGTTTGCCGTCTTCCTCAGCGGCTCGCATCGGCTGTTCAAGCGCTTCGGCTGACGAAGTCAGATACGGGTGCGACCCCATCCGGTCAGTTCTTCGGCGATGCCTGTCGGCGTCAAGACGAAATCGACGGCGCCGGTAGCGATGGCGCTGTGCGGCATTCCACCATACTTCGCGGAGCGCTCATTTTGCGCGAAAGTAGTTCCAAATCGTGCTTTGATAGCCCGGATGCCTTGCGCTCCATCGGAGGCGCCGCCGGACAGCACTACGCCAATGCGTCGGCTCCCTGGTCAGCGGCCAACGAGTCAAAAAACCTGTCGATCTGGTAGTGGGGCGTGCCGCTGTCCGGTCGCGGCCCCAAGTGCAAAACCCGATTCTCGATCAACATCACTGTGTTGGGCGGAATCACATACACACGATTAGGTTCCACACTCTGACCCTCTGCCGCCTGAACCACGGGCATATCCGTGGCTTTGGATAGTATCGCGGCTAATTGGCTCTCCGTATGCGGTTCAAGGTGCTGCACAACGACAAACGCCATCCCAGTCCCAGAGGGCAGGGCGCGCAATAATTCCAGAAATGCTTCGAGTCCTCCTGCGGAAGCGCCGATGCCTACGATATGGAATCGTTCGGTTTGGGGATTTTCTTCTGACTGAGCAAGAGATGTCATTGGAGCTTTACTTCGGAATTGCAGTAGCCGACAGTCCGTACTGCCTTCGTTAAGGTACCCGTTTTAGTCCAATAGCGCAAACCGCTTTGAGCCGATTCGCAAGCGTTCCGTGCTTGTAGAACGGGAGGCTATATGAGACGTAGGATCTGCACGATGGTGCTGCTGATAGCTTCAACGGCGCAACCTGATTGGAGAGACCTCCAGTTACTACATCCGGATTCTCGCATCACCATTGCGCTAGCAGACGGCAAATATGTAAGCGGTCGATTTCGCACGTGGTCGCCTGCGGCGATGGAGGTACCACACCGAAAGGAACCAGAATGTTTCACGCAGAGGACATCCGCCGAGTATCTGTGCAGCAGAAAGGCTCTCGGTGGAGAGGGGCCAGGATTGGGGCGTTGGCCGGCTTCGGAATTGCTTTCCCTTTTGGGGCGGGCTTCGCAGGGATATCACCGACCGCAATAATCCAAGGCTTTTCACTCGGATGGCAATGGGAACTGGATCCGGGATGTTCGGCGCCGGCATCGGAACTCCATTAGGGGCTCTCACCGGCAGACAGAAGAATGTCACTGTTTACAGCGTGCCTGCCGGCACCAGAAGAAAGGAGGCGTGAGTATGCGAGAAGTCGGTCTCGCCTGGTTTATCTTGGGGACGTTCGTAGCCGTTTGCCATTCAGCCGAGGTCTTCGCGACCGTGGGATCTTACAAACGGTATCTTGATGAACCGGCAGCCTTCAGTTCCGGAGTCTCTGTCAAAATTCCAGTCACACGGCGTATTGCAGTACGACCGGAATTCTTAGCGGACAATGGCGGAGCCTACTCAAATCTGCTGGCCTTAGGAAGCTTGACGGGAGACTTCACCGATCCCGCAAAAGCCGCAGTGGGCTACTGGATTGCCGGCGGTGGACTCGTGCGGGCGCGAGAGGCGGCCTTTGCTCTCGATGCCCGGCACTGGATAGTCGTGGGAGGCGCTGGAGTTCGCTTCGTGCTGAGCAAGCACTGGATTGCCGCGGCAGAGTTTCGCGCCGGCGTTCCAGCGTTCCCACTGGTCACATTCACATTGGATATCGCTGGGGATCTCGCTGAGGACGTTATGATCCTAGCTGACGGAGCAGCCACGCTCGGCCAAAGGCCCAATCGCGTTTGAGACTCGCCAGCGAAATGCCGAGGGCCTCGGCAGCTTCGGCCTCAGTTAGTCCAGCGAAGAACCGCAGTTCGATGGCGCGGGCGGCGCGGGGCTGAAATGCCTCCAGACGATCAAGCGCGTCGTTGAGTTCGAGAACGTCGAGTTCTCGCTGTTGTGATAGACCGTTGAGATGGGAAAGGGTCAGCTTTACCTGTTTGCCGCCGCGTTTTCCCGCCTGCCGGTCGCGCGCATGGTTTACCAGAATGCGTCGGAGTTGTTGAGCGGCGACGGCAAAAAAGTGGGCGCGGTTCTGCCAGGAGACGGGCTCGGATTTACTAAGCCTGAGGAACATTTCGTGTACTAGCGCCGTCGGTTGTAGTGTATGGTCGTCGCGCTCCGACCGCATGTAATACCCGGCCAACTGGCGCAGTTCATTGTAGACGGAGGTAAAGAGCTTTTCTGCGGCTAACGGGTCGCCTTCACGCCAGTTGGCCAAC
>DASQLD010000637.1:0-8600 GCA_035630195.1 Bryobacteraceae bacterium | reverse complement strand
ATCGCTGCAGGGTGCTTTGGGCGATGGGGCCACCGTCGACGGCGACCTCGCCTTGACTCTCCCGGCACACGCACTCTCAGGAAAATTCACCGGCAGCATTGCGAGTCTTCCGGCGGCGACTCGCGAACTGCAATTGTTTGTGCAACAGAATCGCGATAGCGCCCTCGAGCAGCAGGTGATGAATGGGATTGCGCACTGGTCCGCGACGGTGGGAGGCACGCTCAAGGTTCCTTCTGCCTCCGTACAGGCCGCAGTGAACGGACTCTCTATTGGCGACTGGAAGAATGCTGACGTGCTGGTGGATGCGAATGTCGATCGCTATGCGGTCGACATCCAGCGTGCACGTTTGCAATGGGGTGGTCAGCAAATCGAGATGAAGGGACGCGTGGGCGGACTCTCTGCAGACGCTCCGCTGCACCTCGAAGGCACAGTCGAAGGTAGTTCTATCGGCGCCGTGTTTGAGAATCTGGGACTTGCTCGCCTGGCCGAAGGGTCAGTTTCCGGGGCGGTCCGTATTGGTGGAAGCGTTGCGCGTCCCGCTGTCGAAACCACTCTCAATCTCGACGATTTGACTCTGCTCGGAGAACGATTTGCCCAGACCATCGTGGATGCGCAGTGGCAAAACTCCCAGTTGAGAATCAGTCGCTTCCAGACACAGCACAATGCCGAATCAGGAAGTCCCGGTCAGCTCAATGCGAACGGATCTCTCGACATCACCACGCGTCAATACGCGTTCAGCATGATGGGAGAGGGCCTCCACCCAACAGCCAGCAACAGTCGTCCCATTACAGGAACATTCAGCGTTGAGGCACATGGAGCGGGCACGTTTGACAATCCGACACTTAAAGCGCGAGTAAGTGGCAACCACGTCCGGATCGGCGAAGTAATAGTCGGCGAAGTACGCGGCGAAGCAGAGGCTCGAGATCATCGCGCGTCTGGTCTGGTAACGGCCCCAGCCTTAAACGTTCGACTGGAATCTACCCTTGTCATGAAAGGCGACTGGCCGTTCGAACTTAGCCTGGATGCAGAGAACACACGACTGAAGACGAATCCTGCAAGCTCATTCGATGCAAGCGTGCGCGGGGCTGGATCGCTGGCATCCGGAAGCTTGGACCGAATGACTGCGGTCATCCAAAACCTGCGATTGGCAACGCCTGGCGGAGACACGATTACCGATGGACCTGTTCAGGTTTCGTATGCCGATCGGCATCTCCATGTGGAACATCTGTCGCTCACTTCCGGAGACTCGAACCTAAGTGTGAAGGGCGCAATACCGCTGCTTGACGAAGGAGCACCCGGTAGCCTTTCCGTACAAGGACGCATTGTTCTGGATCGCATTTCAGGCTGGTTTCCCGAGATGCTTACTTCGAAAGCGGGAGGTGTCGCGCAGGTGAATGCGACGCTCACCGGGAGCGGTCAGCGCTGGACCCCAACGGGTTCAATAACCATCCAGGATGGCGGGCTCTGGTCGCAATCGATTCCTCTTGGCATCGAGAATGTATCCGGACGCTTCGACATTGAAGATTCGACTATCCGTACGGAGCGAGTGAGTGGAACCATAGGTACCGGACGGTTCTCGATCTCAGGATCTCTTCCGCTTCATTTGATCTCCACAGCGATCCCCGCTCCCACGACGGATGCGGGACAATCTGCGCGTGTTTCGGCGCATGTTGATGATCTACGGTTCACGACCGGCAAGGGCGAGAAACAAGCAACAGCATCGTTCGGCCTCAAGGTAGCGGCTGAGGCATCCAGGTTGGAGCTGGACGCAGTTCAGGGCACGCTCGACTTTTCCGAACTTCGGCTGCAGGCTGCAAAGACCGATGTTCGGCAGACTGCTCCTACCCGTATCAGCGTGTCACGGGGAGTAGCCCGGCTCGAAAGCCTGAACGCCAAGGGTCCTGACGGATCGCTGGCGGCTTCGGGTTCCATCGACCTGAAAGGGGAGCAGCAAATCCAACTCGACATGTCGGCGGACATGGGACTTGCCGCTCTCACCGGGCTGGTAGCGAATCTCGAGAGCGATGGCCGAATTCAACTGGAAGCGCACGCCCGAGGTACTCTGATCGAGCCCCGAATCACCGGCTTTGTCACACTCCAGGAAGCTGCCCTCTCACTGCCGGATCCGCAACTGCAGGCAACGGGAGTCAACCTGAAAGCAACTGTTGCAGGAGATGAAATCAAGATCGGCGAGTTCGCCGGGATGCTGAATGGCGGCAGCTTCACGGGTAAAGGTGATCTGAAAATCACGCGCGGGAAGGTTGTGGCATCTAGTCTGCAACTCAACGCCAGAGATGTGTTCCTGGAGTATCCGGCGGGTGTGAAGACAACCTCCTCGTTAGGCTTGAAGCTCGTTTTGCGTGACGATCGGCCAACCGTGCAAGGCGCCATCGAAGTCCAGGACGGCTATTGGGACGCGCCGTTCGAACTATTTGGGCCCAGCTGGAACATGAATCAGCCGACTGTGGGTACCCAGACGCATCCCGTCGATTCCCCGGTGCTGGACGTGACGATCGTTACAAAGAGGCCGGTGGAAATGGACAACAACCTCGGCAGACTTGCCGCTGACGCGAAGCTTCGCCTGGCTGGCACAGTCACTCAACCTCGTGTTATAGGAAACGTCGAACTCGAACAGGACGGCAGAATCTATTTTGGTGATCGCACCTATTACATAGAACGTGGCACGGTCCGTTTCCTAAATTCTCCAAAGCCTACGCCGGAACTCGACATCCATGCCTCTACGCGGGCCGGTAGCTACACCGTGAATCTCGGCCTCACCGGACAACTGAAGGACCTTACAACTACATTCACCTCTGATCCGCCGCTGCCAAGAGATGATGTCATCGCGGTGCTGCTGACAGGGAAGACCGTAGCGGAAAATCCTGGTGTCGATCTCCGCTCGCTAGAGGGCTATGCCCTCGCGTCAGGAGCGATCAGTGCTTCCCTCAGCAGCCGGTTGAACCGCAAGTTCGGAGTAAGCCGGGTTAGCATTCAGCCCAGCGCCGTCGCGGCCGAATCAAACCCGGGAGCCCGCATCACCTTCACCCAGGATTTCACCAACACGTTCCGGCTGATGTACTCCATGAATCTGTCGGACGGGAATGACCAGATCTGGGTCACCGAATACGACCTTTCACGTCGCTTCTCAACTCGGGCTGTCAAGCAAAGCGATAACAGCTACCGCGGGGAGTTTCGACATGATATTCGCTTCGGAAGTTCGTCGGTACGAGTATCTTCAGCGCCTCGCGCTGTCCTGCCTAAAGTGTCCGGCGTGAATTTCGTCGACGGGGGCCCGTTCTCGCCGGCGGATCTGGCGAAGCAGTTCAAGATCAAGACAGGACAGAGACCCAATGCCGCAAAATTGCGCAATTCTTCCGACAAACTCAGTAAATTTTTGATGGAGAAAGGCTACCTAGAATCCCGCGTCCACATCGATCGCGATGATCGTGGCCAGGAGATGAGCCTCACGGTCAGAATCGA
Source organism: Bryobacteraceae bacterium (assembly GCA_035630195.1). Classification (GTDB taxonomy): domain Bacteria; phylum Acidobacteriota; class Terriglobia; order Bryobacterales; family Bryobacteraceae; genus DASQDN01. Next base: position 5,120 of record DASQLD010000637.1, on the reverse strand, counting down.
ACTCGGCCCCAGAGTGGAGATAGCTTACGAGGGCGCCAACCTGTCGCGCAAACAGAAGACCCGGGTGCGTGGCGTTTGGCATGGGGGTATCTCAAACCAGCAACGTGTCGACGCCGCGAAGAACTCGATCCTGGATTATCTTGCCGAAAAGGGTTACCTGCAAGCGGAGCTAACCTCGAAAGTGCTCCGTAAAGACGATGAAAAGCTAGTAAGCTTCCAGCTTCAACCAGGCACGCGCTTTCACGATGTGAAGATCGAATTTCAAGGCGCCGGAGGCGACCGCGCACGGGACGTCCTCTCACTTCTTCAGCAACCTCAGTTGCGCCGATCCGCGTATCGCGATTCGCGCCGCGCGTATGCGGCAATAAGAAGGTTTTACGAACATCGTGGCTATCTTGCCGCGAGTATGGTCGCTCCGGTATATGAGTTGGACGAGCAGCGGCAAACAGGAAAGATTGTGATTCGGATCGAGGAAGGGCCTCTGTTTCGAGTCGGCACTCTTCAATTCACGGGTAACACGGCGCTGGCCTCTGAGGACTTGCAGGCCGGCTTACCGCTGGGAACGGGCGGGATATTCGAACCGGCGCGCCTGGAGCCGGCCTCCAATGCGTTGAAGCTGAAGTACGGACAACTCGGCTATGGGGATGCGGACATTGATTATGAGATCGCGCTTCACGATGAGCGCGCCTCGGTGGACGTATCCTTTAAGGTAACTGAGAACAAGCAGACAACCATCGGCGCTGTCAATGTCGAAGGCGCACGGCGCACCAGTGCGGACTTCGCGCGAAGCCGCATGCGTGTTGCCACGGGGGAAGTCGCCAATACAGCTCTGATCCGTGAGTCGACGGCGAACCTTACACAGACCGGTGCATATGCTTCTGCGGAGTTACAACTGCGGCCCGCAGTTCAATCGGAGACCGGCGACAAACGTGTGCAGGTCGCGGACCTGCTGGTTAACGTTGCAGAGCCCAGACCCTTCCGTCTCCTTTACGGAGGTCTCTATGACTCGGGTGGGGGCCCCGGTTTTATTGCTGACCTTCAGAATCACAATTCACTGGGTCCGGGGCGAATTCTAGGCCTGCGACTGCGATCCGACCCGGAAACGAGCGAAGCTCGGATCTATGTCACTCGGCCGTTCTGGCGCCATCACCGGCTGTCCACGACAATCGCTACCTACTATACGCGCCGGACCGAGTACTATCAGACCAGCCCAACCGAGCGGCTCGGAGGGAGCATTCAGCAAGATCTGCCGCTCCGTTCCAAATGGCTTTTGTCCTATGGCTACCGGTTCGAGAAACAGCGTGGCTTTGTCCCCGATCCTTCCGCTCCCAATGTGACAGCAGACGTTGTGTCGGTAGCTCCGGCAATATTCACGATCTCGCGTGACGCGCGGGATTCATTCCTGGATGCGACGCGCGGTTCTTTCCTGTCTCACGGCTTTCAACTTGCTCCAGGGTTTCTCGGAAGCGATTATCCGTACGCCCGTTACTACCTGCAGTACTTCAAATACTTTCCGCTGACGCGCCCGCGTCCCGTTCCTTTTAGCGACCAGCCCGAGCGGTCGCGCCTTGTCTTCGCCAGCGGGTGGCGATTGGGGCTTCAAAAAGGATTTAGCCAGGAGGGAGCGGTTATCACCGACCGCTTCTATGCGGGCGGCGGAACAACTGTACGTGGCTTTGGGCAGGACGAACTCGGTCCGAAGTTGGAGAGCGGGCAGCCCGCGGGCGGGAACGCAGTTCTGGTGCTCAACAATGAACTGCGCTTTCCACTTTTCTGGATCTTCGACGCCGTCACTTTCGTAGACGTGGGCAACGTTTTTCCCAGGCCTTCAGACCTGAGATTCTCGGAGCTCCGAGGCGCCGGGGGATTTGGACTCCGCATACGAAACCCATTCGTTGTGCTGAGATTCGATTACGGTCTCAAGTTCGAGCGTAGGCCGGGAGAAAAGGCGGGGGCATTTTTCTTCAGCATCGGACAAGCATTCTAGCGAAGTTGATCGTTCCGTCTTGCCATACCTTTTTCGCTGGATGGACATGAAGCGGGTGACAGGCATTGCCGCGTGCGGTAGGGCAATGGATGCCAGTGCCAAAGACGCAGGCCCTTCTCGATACTATTTCGAATGACACGCGGCGGCGATCCGGGTCAGTATGCTCCTCGCGGTATCGAAATCGAAGTCGTCGATCGAACCGCGTAACCCGGCAAGCGTCTGGGCATCTACCTGCCCCGCCACAAGCTGAATAACCGCCTCCGCTACCTCTCCGGCGTCCCCGTCATTCGCAGCGAGCAGAGAGTCCAAGCGCGCGATGGCCGCGGCTGCGGCTTCTTTATCAAACTCAGTTGCATTTGCAACGGGGGACATTGTTTGGCCCAGCGCGCTACCGATGGAGCTGACCTGAGAAGCTACGGCCGATTCGAGTTCCAACAACAATGTCGGCACGGCAGGGTCGTTGTCGCGGAGAGCCTTCTCGAGTTTGCTGGCAGTCTCCTGAGTGTGGATCATACCCATGTTGCCGGCTACGCCCTTCACCGTATGGGCAAGCCGCTCCGCCAATATTCGATCATTCTTCTTGAGAGCATCGCTGATACTGACTGAGACATCGGCGTGTTTGACTACGAATTGCTCCAGCAGACTGCGATAGAGCCGCTGATTGCCTGCGACTCTCTTCAAGCCGGCGGTAGTATCTATTCCATCAATCTCGGGGAAGATCATTTCTGCAGGCGCAGGAGCAGGCGCCTGCCCAACGAGAGGCGACGTCCGCGCACGGTGTTTTGTCCAGCGCGTCAGCGTCGCGAACAATAAATCCGGGTCGATCGGTTTGGTGACGTGGTCATTCATACCCCCGGCAAGACACCGCTCCCGCTCTTCTACGAGTGCGTGCGCCGTCATGGCGAGAATCGGCAGTTCATAGAAACGAGGATCGGCACGCAATAGACGCGTCGCCTCAAAACCGTCCATTTCGGGCATTTGGAGATCCATCAGTACGATGTCGAAGGCCGGTGGCGAGGGCCCTTCACGGAGTAGTTTCACGGCGATGCCGCCATGACGGGCAATGGTCACGACCGCTCCTGCACTTTCCAGCAGTTCCTTGGCGACCTGCTGGTTCATGTCGTTATCTTCCACCAGTAACACGCGAAGACCAAAGAGGTCGTGCCCCACGGAATCGGTCTTGCGAGGCTCAACGTCCACACTCCCCAGATGCGACGCGCCGAACAACTCCATCAGCGTGTCGTATAGCATCGACGCATTGATCGGTTTCGTAAGAAAGCCGTCTACACCGATCTGCTCCGCCTTTGAACGAACTTCTTCACGACCAAATGCCGTAACGATGACGATGCGCGGTACGTTCTTCAGGCGACCTTCCCGCCTGATGATGGCGCTTGCCTGTAGTCCGTCCATTACCGGCATGTGCCAGTCCATCAACACGAGCTTATATGGATCCACCCCGTCGGCGTTGGCAAGAGCCCGCATTGCTTCCTCTCCGGAGGAGACCGCATCGGCACGCAGCGCAAAACCGGAGAGCGAGTCACTGAGAATCTCGCGCGCCTGTGCATTGTCATCCACAACCAGCGCCCGAATCCCGGCGAGATCAGGCACGAATCGGCGACGGTCAGCCTGCGACCCGACGCCGAACCACGCTGTAAAGAAGAAAGTGCTGCCAACTCCTGCTCCACTTTCCACCCAGATTGTGCCCCCCATCATCTCGACCAGACGTTTACTGATAGAGAGACCGAGTCCGGTACCGCCGAACTTGCGTGTAGTGGAGGTGTCGGCCTGCGAGAATGCCTGGAACAGCCGGGCAGATTGATCGGGCGTCATGCCGATTCCTGTATCACGAACTGAGAATGTCAATTTCACGCGCCCAGCGGCTTCTTCCCCCACACCTGCGGTGAGAATGACCTCCCCGCGCTCAGTGAACTTCACTGCGTTGTTTACGAGATTGATGAGGATCTGGCCAAGACGCAAGGGGTCACCGACCAAGTTAGGCGGAATGTCGGGCTGGGCGGCGATGAGAAACTCCAAATTCTTCTCATGCGCCTTCTGCCCGATCACCGTAGAAAGATTGTCAAGGACATCGTCAAGTCGGAAGTCCGCATTTTCAATGTCGAGCTTACCTGCCTCGATCTTTGAAAAATCGAGAATGTCGTTAATGATGCCCAAAAGCGTCCCGGCCGCGCCACGCACCTTCGTAAGGTAATCGCGCTGCTTCGGCGTCATGTCGGTCTTGAGCGCCAAGTGAGTCATCCCGATGATCGCATTCATGGGAGTGCGGATTTCGTGACTCATGTTGGCAAGGAACATGGATTTGGCCTGTGTGGCTTCTTCGGCGACTTCTTTTGCGGACAGGAGTTCCGCCTGGGTTCGTTGTCGGTCCGTGATGTCTCTGAAGGAAACGACAGTCCCCACGGCCTCATCACCCTTAAGGATCGGAGTGGTGGAGTATTCGACCGGAACGCTCGAGCCATCTTTGCGCCAAAGTACTTCGTCCGATACAACCCGGCGCTGACCATCCCGGGCGGTCTTGTACATGCTGCACTCTTCGCGGGGGAATGGCGAACCGTCAGGCTTGGCATAATGAATCTGTCGATGCATCTGTTGGCCGATCAGTTCCTCCGGCGCATAGCCGAGCATCGTGGCGCCCGACGAATTGATGAACGTCATTAACCCGTCGTTGTTCAGCCCGCAGATACCTTCATCCACAGAAGACAGAATTTGGCGGGATCGCTCTTCTACGGCCGTCAGGGTCTCGGCCTGCATCTGCGTTTGCTGCAGAAGTTCTTTCGTCCTGATATTGCTGGCCAGTATCTTCGCGCTCATCGCGACGGATGGAAGAAGGGCATCAAGCAGCGACTGTTGACGTTCAGAGATCGGAGCAACGGTCGCAAGTTCGAGCACACCGACAAGGGTGTTCTGATGGAGCACTGGAACGAACCGGAGGTGCCCGGCGACCACTGCGCCAAGGCCAGTAATGATTTGAAGGGGCCTCTCTTTCGTCGGCGACAGATCTAGAGTGCGCCGCTCAATAGCGGCTTGCCCCACAAGCCCTTCCCCCAGTCCGAACTCTGTCGGCCCGGCGGATTCCTGGATGGCGAAGGAGCCTGAACGGATCAGACGCGATTGC
>DASQLD010000636.1:0-9139 GCA_035630195.1 Bryobacteraceae bacterium | reverse complement strand
CTCGTTCCGCATTCGTCGCGTCACGATAGGCAACTTGCCAGACCGAGTGTTCCTCGTCGAGCTTGATTTCGACCGGCAGATTCAGAGCTTTCAGAGCCTCGTAGACGGGCTCGACGTTCATTTTGTCGGTAAAGTCGGCCTTGCTATCCAGCTTATAAAGCGGATTAGTCAAAATCTCAACCACGCGCGTATCTCGAAGTCTACGCTCAGCCTGGCGCCAGACCGTCTGTAACTCGTCAAGACTCATCAGGAAGCTGCGCAACTCTCCCTTTTCGAGCTTCGTGGGTTCTTGTGCGCCGTACTCTACTACAACATTCTCGATTGCGCGGCGCAGAATCTCGGCCGTGAACTCCCGGTCGTCTTTGATGTACTTTTCGGTTTTGCCTTTTTTGATCCGATAGAGCGGGGGCTGAGCCACAAAGACGTGTCCGCGCGTGATCAATTCCTGCATATGACGGAAGAAGAACGTCAACAGTAGTGTACGGATGTGCGAGCCGTCAACGTCGGCATCCGTCATGATGATGATCTTGTTGTAGCGCAGACGCGCAACGTTGAAATCGTCCTTGCCGATTCCCGTTCCGATCGCCGTGATCATCGCCCGGATTTCTTCATGTCCGAGCATCTTGTCGTAACGCGCCTTCTCAACGTTGAGAATCTTTCCTCGCAGAGGAAGGATCGCTTGGTAGCGCCGGTCACGTCCGCCCTTGGCGGTACCGCCGGCCGATTCACCTTCGACGAGATATACTTCGCATCGCTCCGGATCCTTCTCCTGGCAGTCGGCAAGCTTGCCAGGCAAACCACCGGAGTCGAGCGCTCCCTTGCGGCGCGTCAGGTCACGAGCCTTTCGCGCAGCTTCCCGGGCTCTCGCGGCCTCAATTGCTTTGCCGACAATCCGCTTCATGACAGCCGGATTCTTATCGAAAAACTCGGCGAGTTTGTCGTTCACAAACTGCGTGACGAACCCTGCAATGTCGCTGTTTAATTTGCCCTTGGTCTGACCTTCAAACTGCGGCTGAGGAAGCTTTACGCTCACGACTGCTGTCAAGCCTTCGCGGACATCGTCACCGGACAAGTTTTCTTTTACGTCCTTGAACAGTCCTGCAGCCTGGCCGGCGGCATTGATGGTTCGCGTAAGAGCGGTACGGAAGCCGGTCATGTGCGTTCCGCCGTCGACCGTATTGATGTTATTAGCGAAACTGAAGAGCGTCTCGGAGTAGCTGTCGTTGTATTGCAGCGCTACTTCCATCGTGAGCACGCCATTCGGCACATCGCGGTCCGCCTCGAAATGGATTGGCTTCTCGTGTAGAACGTTCTTACCGCGGTTCAGGTGCTTGATGAACTCGGCGATGCCGCCGCTGTAGTGAAACTCATGGCTTTTGACTGGATCCTCGCGTTCATCGGTCAGGGTGATCTTGAGCCCTTTGTTCAGGAACGCAAGTTCGCGGAGGCGTTGCGCAAGCGTGTCGAAGTTGAACGCGCCCGAATCCATAATCGTGAAGTCCGGGCGGAAAGTGAGTTTGGTTCCTGTCTTGGTCCCGGCTTTTCCAGTCCTCTGTAGGGGACCCTTCGGGACTCCGCGAGCATACTCCTGCTCCCAGGTTGACTTATCGCGCCAGATCTCGAGCCGGAGGAACTCTGCGAGCGCATTGACGCAGCTTACGCCTACGCCGTGCAGACCACCAGAAACTTTGTAGCTGTTGGAATCGAACTTGCCCCCGGCATGCAATTTAGTCAATACGACTTCGGCTGCGGAGACGCCTTCCTCGTGCATATCGACCGGAATGCCGCGGCCGTCATCGACAACCGTTACGGAGTTATCGATGTGAATTGTTACTTCAATGTGAGTTGCGTGCCCTGCCAAGGCTTCATCGACGGAGTTATCTACGACCTCATAGACGAGGTGGTGCAATCCCGACGAACCCGTCGAACCGATGTACATCGCGGGACGAAGGCGAACAGCCTCCAGTCCTTCCAGAACTTTGATACTGCTTGAATCGTAAATGCCTACGGTTGGCATATCTTTGCTTGCCATAAATTTACTGGAAAACCTCTTCTATTCTCCGCGATCAAATACGCATCGGCATGATCACATATCGATAGCTGCCGCCGTCACCGCCGGAAGGCCGCATCTCACCCGCGCTTTGCGCATCCCGAAAGTGGAAGGAAACATCCTCTTCCGTCGAGGCCCGAAGGAAATCGAGCATGTACTGCGCATTGAACCCGATCTCCGTCTGCGGACCGGCATACTCCGCCGACAGACTCTCTTCGCTTTCTCCTGTCTCCGAGAGCGAGGAATGCACTTTCAATTCACCCGGTACAACCTGCAGGCGGATAGCGCGGGAACGCTCGTCCGCGAACTGGGCTACGCGCTCAATCGCCGATCGAAGCACGTCCCGGCCCAACTTGACGGAATTTGGTTGATCCTTCGGGAGAACCCGCTCGTAATCCGGGAAATTCCCGGTCAACTTTCTCGAGATCAATAGCCGTTCGCCGATTTCGAAAAATAGGTGATTCTCATCGCCCGAGAATCGAAGGACCGCGCCTTCGCCAGCGTCGCCCGAAAGCTTCACAAGCTCTTGCATGGCCTTGCGGGGTAGCAACGCCTTGAAGGGCGCTCCAAGGGACGGCAAGGGTGTTTCTGATTCAACCATGGCCAGCCGGTGCCCGTCAGTGGCCACCATCGTGAGGCCATCGCTCTTCAGCAGGAGCAAAGCTCCATTGAGAGTAAATCTCGATTCCTCGGCAGAGATCGAGAAGATTGTCTTCTGGATCATGCCCGAAAGAGTCGCAATCGGGATCTCGGCGAGTAACTCCGGCATCTGCGGCAGTTCCGGAAAACTCTCCCGAGACATCCCGGCGATCCGGGTGCGCGAGCGTCCGCACAACAGATTCGCCCACTGATTGTCCCCGAACTTCACTTGAATATCGGAATCGGGCAGAAGACGAACGTAGTCGAGTAGTTTTTTCGCCGGAATAGTTCCAGCGCCCTGCTTTGACACCTTCGCTGGACAACTACAACGAATCCCGAGCTCAAGATCTGTGGCTGTGAGCACCAGACGATCCCCATCCGTCTCGAGCAAAACATTCGAAAGGATCGGTATCGTAGTCTTCTTTTCAACAACACCCTGCGAGAGGTTTAGTTCTCGAACCAGTTCGGCTTTGCTGACGGTAAACTCCACGCTGACGCACTCCTGTAGTTGCTCAATCAGTTCGTCTATGCCCCGCAGCTTCTTTATCGGGGTGTTATATTTCTACAGACCCATATAGAACCGTATTGATAGGGCCTGTGGAAATGTGGGTATCTCTCTAAATTATAGCAAAAACAACGGCTTGTAGGAACAGCAGGTTGTGAAAAGTCAGGAGTGCAAACTTGCACAAACCTGGTCGGTTCCAGGGCATCCACAGGCGTCTCTGAGTTTTCAGCGCCATTGCTGTGGAAATCGAAACAAACCCTCTAAAAAGAATCGATTATGCTGTGGATCATCCTGTTCAAATCCGCGTCAGAGTTACGCAATTGCTCGATTTTGTTAATCGAGTGCAGGACGGTAGTGTGATGTTTGCCACCGAACTGGCGTCCGATCTCGGGTAGAGAGGCCTGAGTCAGTTCCTTGGCGAGGTACATGGCGACCTGTCTAGGATAGGCGATCTGCCGCGAATTGGACTTCTGTTTCAGTTGGCTCGCCTGCAGGGAAAAGCGGTCGGCAACAGCCTTGATGACCGCATCGATCGTTACGCGCCGTTCTTTGTCGTTCACGATGTGCTTCAAGCACTGCTGCGCCATAGCCATCGTGATCGGGGTACCAGTTACGGAGGAATACGCTACAAGCTTGACAAGCGCTCCCTCCAGCTCTCGGACGTTCGATTTCGTTTTGGTAGCGATGAAGATCCGGACATCCTCAGGCAGGGCAATTCCGTCTTGTTCGGCCTTCTTGTCGAGGATAGCCATTTTGGTCTCGAGATCCGGAGGCTGAACGTCCACCATCAGACCCCACTCAAACCGCGAGCGCAGACGCTCGACTAACCCCGGTGTGTTCTTTGGCGGGGTATCACTCGAAATCACGATTTGCTTCTGATGCTCGTAGAGCTCGTTGAACGTATAGAAGAACTCTTCTTGAGTTCGTTCTTTCCCACCGAGGACCTGTATATCATCCACAAGCAGCACATCGGCCGACCGGAAGTATTGATGGAAATGTGGCATCCGATCCGTTTTGATGCAATGGATCATCTGGTTCATAAACCGTTCACTAGTGGTGTAAACGATTCGCATTCCCGCGAAATTCTCAACCAGCGATTTGCCAATGGCGTGCATCAGATGCGTCTTCCCCATACCCACTCCACCGTATATGAATAGCGGGTTGTACGAGCGCGCAGGCGTGGTCGCCACAGCCTTCGCGGCAGCGTGAGCGAACTGATTGCAAGGACCAACTACAAAGTTGTCGAAGTTGAACTTGAAATTGATCTGATTTGTCGGAGCCTGGAAGATCGGATCGGACGCCGGTTCGGTTGGTTGCTGGATTCCCGGACCTAGTTCATACGCGACACGCCGGTAAGGCAGGTTCAAATCCCGGATCGATGCATACACGGCATCGGCATACTCGGATTCCATAAACGACCGTGTTGCTTCGTCGGGAGTGCTGATAAAAAGACAGTCGCCTAGGGATTTCTGGAATGTCGTTCGGGTGACCCAGTTTCGAAAAGCATCGGAGCTTATCTTCTCCTCGAGACGGTGTTTGATCTGGTCCCAAGCATTCATGAGTTGGTCTGTCGTCGCATGCACAGTAATTTCCCACAAGTTTTCCACACTGTGTGGAAAACGAAATAGCACAGCCTTGCTTCCTGGCCTGAGTTCGTACCGCAGGGAGAGTGGCCGGCGTAAAAATCGGGTTAGAACAAGTTGTCGAAGGTCGCGCGGAAACTCAGTCTAGCACATATGCGGGGGGCCTCACGCTAGTACTTTTTGTAATTATATCTCTTTTCCCTACAACGATTTACCTAAGACGGCCAGAATGGAAAAACATACTGGATGCTTTGTGGTTTAGGCATGAAGATTGCATGAATTGACAATCCGAGGCGCCCGGGAGAGAATGGGATTGTCTCACCAGTGCGGGAGTAACTCAGCTGGTAGAGTGCAACCTTGCCAAGGTTGATGTCGCCGGTTCGAACCCGGTCTCCCGCTCCATTCTCCTGGCTCTACACCCAACAATGGGGGGCCGATCAGTCCCAGCCGAGTTTCACCCACACAGCACCTTGACGCGCATGCGGTAGTTTTCGAAGTTCCGAAAGCCAAAGCCTGCCGGATGATCATCTCCATCTTCGTATGGAATTCTTCGCTGATGGCCCCGCAACGCATTACTTGCTCGTGAGCTATCCGAGCAGATCTCTATCGCGCCATCCACAGTGAGTGACAGCTTCAGGTGGTCCTGACAGAATACGGTTCAATCACTTCAATCGTCTATCTGACAAGAGGACGCACCGATTTCTTTAATATCTCGTATGGGCGGGACGCGATTCGACCTTATGTCCTCGACAGCTTTAAGGATCTGCCGATGGCAGCGGCGCCGCATCCTTCCATGTGGTTTTATCTAGACAATTGGCAGTTCGTAGCTGATGACGCGCTAAGACGACGATCTCAAATAAAACGAAGCGGAGTTGGAAGAGAACTATGCGCGCGAGCTGCTCGACTTGCACAGGAGGGGATCATGGTCTTACCGTGGCTACCGATTTCTCAACATTCTGGCTAAGGTGATCTCGTCACCTGGGATTGAAGGATCGGCAAACGAATTCCGGATTTCTCGACGCGATATTCGTAAAGATTGAAAAAAGTCTAAAGCCGGCAAACGAGCCTCCGAAGAGTCGGAGTGTGCACATGCACAAGCGAAAACTGGCAAGGGTTGCGATGGGCATCGCAATCCTTCTTTTTTCCGCGCGCTAAGATTAGGCGATGAAGACGGTAATACTCCTCTGTATGTTGGGCTGCCTTGCGCTGTCAGTGTCGGCGCAGACCATCGACGCATTTGGTCATACCTGGAGTGTTCCAATGGCGGCGGATTGGGCGGTAGAGGATACTTCCGGCTCTACGGCGCTCCACCTGAAGGTTCCGAGACCTCAAGAAAAGCCTCGACGTCCGAAGCAGTTCGCGCTACTTGAAGCCCCAGCTTGGCAGACCGTAACGATATCTCTAGAAGCAAAATCGGCGGACGGGCACTTCATCATCGTTTACGCCTACAAAGACGAATCGCATTTCAATTACGCTCATCTTTCTATCGACGAAGCCACGAAACAGCCTGTCCACAACGGCATCTTCCACGTCTATGGCGGTGACCGTGTTCGTATCAGCAGCGAACGAGGACCAGCCGCGATTCCCGCGAAAGATACCTGGGTGAAGGTAGAGTTGAGCCATGACTCGGCTACCGGCATCGTCGGTGTGACGATCGATGGCAAAGCGTACCGGGCGTTTGAAGCAGTTGACCTCAGCCTTGGGCCGGGTAAAATCGGAATCGGGTCATTTTTTAACACTGCGTCGTTTCGCAATGTAAAAATCAAAGGCGCTGCCGTTAAACCTTAGCTCTTTTGAGTTTGCTGACGATAAAAGTCCCAAGCAGAACGTACGATGTCGCGGATGTCAGGATACCTCGGCTTCCATCCAAGGAAAGTCTGAAGTCGGTCCGAATTGGCTACGAGTTCGGCCGGATCGCCCGCTCGACGCGGTCCCACGACATGAGGGATTTTCCGACCGACTACGTCTTCAACCGCTTGCATTACTTCCCGAACGGACCGACCAACACCGGTACCGGCGTTGAATTTGTTCGACAGACCGCCGCTGAGCAACGCCTCGACCGAGGAGATGTGCGCTTCCGCCAAGTCGCTCACATGGATATAGTCGCGAATGCATGTGCCGTCAGGCGTCGGATAATCCTCGCCGAAGATCGTTACCGGCTTGCCTGAGTCGATGGCGCGAAAAAGCAGCGGTATCAGATGAGTTTCCGGCTCGTGCTCCTCTCCCAAACCCGAACCCGGTTCCGACCCGCAGGCGTTGAAGTATCGCAAGCAGATGCTCCGCAGCCCACGATACTGGTCAAGCCAGCCGAGGATCTTTTCCACCATGACCTTTGACTCGCCATAAGGACTCAGCGGAGCATAAGGAAAATCTTCGAGAATCGGAACATCTTCCGGGGTACCGTAGACCGCAGCGGTTGAGGAAAACACGAGCTTGTTGACTCCGGCGCGTTCCATCGCCGTGAACAAAGAGATCGATCCACTGACATTGTTGGTGAAGTACAGCTCCGGTTTCTGCGTCGATTCTCCAACAGCGATGTAGGCAGCGAAATGGATCACGGCATCGAATCGTCCGCGACTCATCAGGTCGGCTAAGGCATCGGTTTCAAGCAGATTCAGACGATGAAAGGAAACCGACTGTACGTTATGTTCATGACCTCGACTCAAGTTATCGACCACAGTTACATCGAATCCGCGCTTCTGGAGGAAATGAACCGTGTGCGATCCGATGTATCCTGCCCCGCCTGTTACTAGAATTCTCGGCATAGCTTATCTTGACTTAGAGTAGCGGGCGTCACTCAACGTTTCGTGATGTAGATTATCGAGAGACGTGTTCGGCCTGCGATCGAGTAGTTCTGGAGGCGCAAAGGCGGGAACTGTTCGGCAGCAAGATTCGGGTTCAGCATACCTATGCCGTCGACGATGATGTCCGGCACTACGCCCTCGAGTTCTTGTTGATTGCGGGTCGCGATGTCGATGGCAGTTGGCGTTGAGCTCATCAAGTGCCGGTCTGCCATGACACCGTTGAGCGGTTGCGAATCCAGAAAGCGGGTCGCCGATGGTAAGCCGGAAAAGACGAAGATATCTGGCCTGTAACCCCACACCAGAAGCCGGCTACCGGGACGGGCAGCGGCCCGAACAATCTCAGCAGCTTGTTGGCTGTCCTGCATTAAGGTCAAGTCTGACCAGTCGCGGTCCCCAGTGGCCAGTGAAATGAAGCGAGGCCCGAAGCGGAGTAGGGGAATCATGAGCAGTGAGCAAATGATGATGACACGCCACCTCGGTTTGAGTAGGGGCAGGCCTTGGGCCCCGGCGAAAATAAATACTGGCAAGAGATGGAAGTAGTATCTGGGAAAGAATCGCAAGCCAGCACAGACGGAAGCGAATGCAATCACCATCCATGCTGCGTATTGCCAGGAGAACTTCTTCCATAGCCAAACGATAGAGCCAACCACGATAGCCGCATGGAAGCCGGCCCAGTTCAGTGTTCGGATGATGCCCTCGCGCCAGGGATTCTCAATGAAGGTGTCGGCCGAGTACCTCGTGCCCCACACCCAAACCTGCTCCCAGTATTGGTGAAGACTCCCGGTTGCGGCGAGGATTACCATCGCGATCGCGTTCGGTATCAAAAATCCAGTCAGCAGCCGCAAGTCGCGCGTCCAGAGCAGACAGGTGAGGAGAATCAGCAACGCTTTGGTGTTAAAGAGGAGAGCAATTCCGGCGGCGAGGCCTGCCAGGAAGGAACGCCGCTGCATCGCGAAACCAATTGCAGCGATGTGTAAGGGCAGGGCGAGTAGATCTGGCGCGAGAGCCATCACCGAAGATGGAATATCGAAAGTCAGAGCGAAGGCGAGAAGTAAAGCGCCAAGCGCAGCTTCCGTCTTACCGGCAAGATGCCGGAGAAAATACCAGGCCGTGTAGCACGCTAGCAGGATGTAAGCTGCGCCAGCGATACGGAGCGGCCAACCGGGCGTCGCGCCAAATAAAACATAAAAAAGCGCGTAGAGAGGAGGTTTGTCGAACCAGATATCTCGATAGAGCATCTTGCCGCGGAGAACCTCGGCCGCCGCAGCCATCGGATAGGCTTCCTCGATCCACAGCAGATCGACATGAGCGAAGCGGGTTGAGCAGATAAGTACAAGAAGGGCTAGACCAACCCAGCGTGCACTCATTCCGCTGCCCACGATTCACTGCGAGTCACTTTGTTTCAACTATATCCCGGCAGCATTTTCTAAACCGTGAATGAGCCTGAAGGTTTGAAGGTCGAGCGGGCGCAGGGTTGGGCTCCTTTGGGTGGTTTTCGGTTCGTTGGGAAAGAGAAAAGACAAAGGTCCGTCGGCGCGGTGGGAATGTGGAAAACGCA
>DASQLD010000635.1:0-15786 GCA_035630195.1 Bryobacteraceae bacterium | reverse complement strand
CTGGTATCGTTGATGCGGTAAGTCACATCGGGGCCCAATGCGCCGACATTATTATCGCGTGAAGTGAACAAGCCGATGCCGCGGCTCCATAGGTAAGAAGCCGTGAAGCCGAGATTATCGCTTAACTGACGCTCAATTGCGACATCGGCCTGTTGTGTGTACGGCTGACGGAAATCAGATGCCGCGTACTGCACGTCAACGGCTCCAAGATTTCTGCCCGTCGGAAGACCGCTCATGACATTCGGGAAGGTCGGACCAAGGGCCAAATCCGCAGCCACGCTTCCATTCAGGGTCAGTTGCGGTTGATACACGCCGTTATTGAAATACAGGTTCTGAAGCAGCGCGCCCGGAATGCGCGCATAGAAAATTCCGTAACCGCCGCGGACCACTGTCTTCTGATCCGGAAAGGCGTAAGCAATACCAAATCGCGGCGAGAAGTTTTTCCTCGGTTCGCGAATCGTCGTAGTCTGCGGAACCAGCGGGTTCGGCGTGCTCGGCTGCTGCAGATCCGTGAATTCATAACGCATGCCCAAGTTGAGCGTAAGCGCCGAGGTTACGCGGAACTGATCCTGTACGAACACCGCGAAATCTTTAGTTGTAAAATCCAGCACGGCCTCGCCGAACGCTTGGCTATAGCTCTGCCACAATCTCCCGTTCTGGCCCGCATAGTCGATCGCAAACGAGTTGAAATCGTTATAGGTGTACGAGCCATTGCGGTTGCGCAGAATATTGACATAATCCTGCGTCGTCATGTAATCGCCACCCATTTTTAGATTGTGGCGGCCAATATTCCAGTTCAACGTATCGACAAGCTGGAATCGCTGCTCGCTCGGGTTCAGGCGAGGATAATCGATCGCTGTGCCAAGATTCGCCTGTCCGGCTACCGTCAAACCAAGACGACCCGTTACCGGCGGAATCAATTCCGGATTTATATCGTCAAAGAGACGATCCTTGAACCAGCCAAATCGAAATTCGTTTACAGCGGTCGGGGCTACAACCCGCGTCCATTGGGCACGGCCATAGCGCGTCCGGACTGTTGAATTCGCGTTGTTGCCGATGCCGTTGCCATTCGTCAGCACAGCCTGAGTCTGAATACCATTCGGGGAAAGCCAGCGCAGATAGTTCAGGCTAAAGCTGAAAGAGTCATTGTCGGTTGGCCGCCAGTCGATCTTCCCGAATCCCAATTCAGAGTCTGCAGATCGGTCAAGCGTTTGGAATTGACGGTCGAGAATTCCGAATGCTGCGTTGCATTCTGCCGAGGTGGCCGGTCTCGGCACAGCCGCTGGATCGCCGCAAAGAAGCCTGCCGGCATTGTCACGCTCACGAAGAGTTCCGTCGGCGTTAAACAGATTTGGGTTGATCAGCCGGTTGACAAGAGGGAAATCACGTCGCGTCAATTCGATGTTCGCAAAGTAAAAGAGCTTGTCTTTGACAATGGGACCGCTGATGCTGCCGCCAAATTGATGCCGTGTCTCTTCAGGCCGTAGCGGCTGACTCGGATTGTTGGGATCGGGAGGAGTATACCGGTCAAGCGCGTTGAAGTCCTGGTTCCGGAAGAACCAATACCCTGTTCCGTGCAACCCGTTGCCACCGCTACGTGTCACGGTGTTGATCACACCGCCCGATGCGCGTCCGAATTCCGCCGAATAGCCGTTGGTCAATACCTGAAATTCCTGCACTGCGTCCTGCGAGATTTGGGTCGTGATACGCGTTCTTCCCGCGTTCTCGTTGTAGAAAGTATTCGTGGTATCGTTACCGTCGGTTAAGAATGAATTGCCGCCTGCAATTCCGCGGAAGCTCACCAGACCGAAAGTGCCGTCATTTGTCACACCCGGCGTAAGAAGAACGAAGGAGTCGACACGCCGGCCGTTGATCGGTAAGTTGTCGATCTGGGCCGTCGTAACTACCTGGGAGACACCGGTTTTTGTTGTCTCAACAATCGGGGCGCCATCCGTGACTTCAACGGTCTGCGTCGCACCCGCAACGGCGAGCACGACCGGAAGATTCAGTTGTTGACCGACCAGCAGCTCGATATTCTTGCGCTCGTAAAGTGTAAATCCCTGCGCTTCCACCTTGACTGCATACCCGCCCGAGGGCGTCAGGGACGGAGCGCTGAAGAAACCATCCTGGTTTGCCTCGAGGTTACGTGTTATACCTCGGGTTTCGTTTGATACAGTAACCTTGGCGCCCGGAATGACGGCTCCCGTAGCATCCTGAACTACACCTGTGATAGAGCCCAAGCCGGCTTGCTGCGCGAGTGCAGCAGTGGCTAGGGTGACTAACGCGACCGCCGAACGGAATAGGCTGATTTTCATGAGAGACCCTGTTGAAAACCAGCTTAGCAAGGATCGGTTACAATTACGTTACAGCCACGATGCAGCTGCACTAACTCCCGCGTAATTCACCTCTGGGCCTTCTGGCTGCGAAAATAGTAAGTACATGATTGAAATCGTCTCGCAGGGCGCCCACGCCGGCGCTGCACGCGTCGTTCTCTTCGATTTTGATGGCACCCTTTCCCTTATCCGAGCTGGATGGATGGATGTCATGGTTCCGATGATGGTGGACCTGCTGATAGAAACCGGCTCGAGCGAATCGGCGGAAGAATTGAGAGACCTGGTGCTCGACACTGTCGGCCGAACCACCGGCAAAGAAACCATCTACCAGATGATGGAACTTGGCGAACATATCCGCCGTCGTGGCAAAGCACCTCTCGACCCTCTCGTGTACAAAAAGATGTACCTCGACCGGTTGTGGATCCACATCGAAGATCGCATTAACGACCTGCAAAGTGGCGCTGCCACGCCTGAGCAGTACCTGGTGCCTGGTTCGCGCGCGCTGCTTGAAACGTTCAAGGATCGCGGCTACAAAATGTACCTCGCTAGCGGTACCGATCATGACGCCGTCGTCGAAGAGGCCAAGCTTCTCGACATATATCACTACTTTGCCGGCGTTTATGGAGCGCTTGACGATCTGACAAGCTTCTCGAAGGGCCTCCTCATCAAAAAAATCATCGAGTCCGCTGAGTTTCGCGGCGAGGAGTTCCTCGGGTTTGGCGATGGATACGTCGAAATCGAGGAAGTGAAGAAGGTTGGTGGCATCGCGGTCGGTGTCGCAAGTCATGAGCCGGAGTGCCTCACAATCGACGACTGGAAGCGTAATCGCCTTCTCGGTGTCGGGGCTGACTTTATCGTGCCCAACTATCTCGAACTCGATGAACTCATGGGAGCGCTCTTTCAGCACGGTCATGCCGTCCAAATTTGAGTTCTTTGACCGGTCACGGCTCCGGATACTTCCTCTAGAAGAGCGCGTCAACGACCTTAAGCTGACCAATTGGCTTGGGCTCAATGACGCGCCGCCGTCCTTCGCGCACGCAGATCTGCCTCTCGTCGCTGAGCGCATCGTCAACGCGAAAACGCGCATCCTCATCATGGGCGCGCACGTACTGCGAGGCGGCGTTAATCGCCACATCATCGACCTCATCGAGCGCGGCTACATCGATCACATTGCCACCAACGGCGCATGTGCGATCCACGACTATGAGCTGGCCCGCATCGGCGAGACCACGGAAAGCGTCGCCCGCTATATCAACGAAGGTCAGTTCGGCCTCTGGCAGGAGACCGGCGAGCTCAACGACTGGATTGCCCAAGCGGCCGACCAGCAACTCGGCCTTGGAGAGAATGTCGGCAGGCGTCTTGAAGCCAGCGCTTATCCGCACAAAGACTTGAGTGTCTTCGCAGCCGCATATCGAAACAACATCCCGGTAACAGTCCACGTCGGAATTGGCTACGACATCCTGCATGAACATCCGAACTTTGACGGCGCGGCGCTCGGATGGGCAAGCTATCGTGACTTCCTGATCTTCGCCAACACAGTCGAGCGTCTCGGTACTGGTGTTGTTCTCAACTTCGGTTCAGCGATCATGGGCCCGGAAGTGTTTTTGAAAGCGCTTGCCATGGCTCGCAATGTTGGTGAAGTGCGCGGCTTCACAACTGCTGTCTTCGACCTTGTACCGATACAAGGCGACCACCGGCGCGAGTTGCCCAAGACCGACCCAGGCTACTATTTCCGGCCTCACAAGACGATGCTTGTCCGCACGGTTGCCGAGGGTGGAGAAAGCTTTTACTTCTGCGGTCCCCATCGCGCAACATTTCCTGCTCTTCGTCAAGCAATCCTGAACGAGGCTGGCGCATGAACGCCGAGCGCATTTTGAAGGAAATGCGCGACCTCAAAGTGCTCGTCTTGGGCGATGTTTGTCTGGATCGCTGGTGCTACTACGATCCCAAACTCAGCGAGCCCTCCCGTGAAACCGGTATTCCTCGACTTGCGGTCGTGAAAACCGAGGTCACACCCGGCGCCGCCGGTACGATTGTGAACAATCTGGTCTCGCTCGGAGTTCGCCAGGTCAGTGTTCTTGGAGCAGTCGGTAACGATGGATTCGCTTGGGAATTGCTCAACGCGTTGACTGTGCGACGGATCGCCTCCGACCTCATCGTCCGCTCGCCATCGATTAACACCTTCACCTACACCAAGCTCATTAACAGCGAAACTGGCATCGAGGATCGCCCGCGCGTCGATTTCATCACGCCGGAAAACGTCCCGTGGAGCGTCGAAGACGAAATTGCCCGGCGACTTCGTAATTCGTTCGATTTGTTCGACGTAGTGATCGTCTGCGATCAGGCCGAAACGGCGTTCGGCGGTGTGGTCACCGAGAAGGTTCGCAATCTGCTAGTGGATCTCGCAGCGGCTGCTCCCGATAAGACAGTTTGGGTCGACTCCCGTGTCCGCATCGAGCATTTCCGCGGCGTGATCGCGAAGCCGAACGCCATGGAAGCCGAGCAAGCCTGCCTTCGCGCTTTCAATGCTGTGGATCTTGCCCGGCTGCGGCAGACATGCGGCTTCAAACTTCTTGTCGTCACGCAGGGCGACGAAGGCGTTCGGATCTTCGGCCCCAATAACGAAGAACGGCTTGTTCCCGGTAGAAAAGTTAAGGCCGTTGATATCTGCGGCGCGGGAGACTCGTTCTCAGCCGGCGCTGCGTGCGCGCTCGCAGCGACGGGCGATGCCGCCGAGGCTGCCTGGTTCGGAAATCTCGTCGCTTCGATCACTGTCCAGAAGTACGGTACGGGAACGGCCTCGCCCGAGGAAGTCCTGGAGGCGGCGCAGGACCTTCGGTGAGAACTCTCTGTATCGACATCGGCGGCACAAAATTTACGGTTGCTGTCTTTGAAGACGATCGCATGGTGTTCCGCGAGTCGCGATCGACTGACCGCGAAGGCGGTCGCGATTGGATGCTGAGCCAAATTGGATCGATCGTCGAGAGTCAGCGATTCGACCGCTGCGGGATCGGCTTCGGCGGTCCGATCGACTTCGCAAATCAGCGTGTCGCGCTCTCCACTCACGTCGGCGGCTGGAACGATTTCGATCTGCCGGGCCATATCTCTTCGAAGCTTGGCGTTCGCACAATCATGGACAATGACGCCAATGTCGGAGCGCTGGGCGAGGCGCATTATGGCGCAGGCAAGGGGCATGACCCTTTGTTTTATATGACTCTCTCCACAGGAATCGGCGGCGGGATCGTTCACAAGGGTGGCGTCTACCGTGGCGCGGATTCCTATGCCGGCGAAATCGGCCACCTCACCATTCGACCTGATGGACCGGAATGCCTCTGTGGCGCCCACGGCTGCTTTGAGCGTCTCTGCTGCGGACTTTGGCTTGAGCGCGACCATGGTAAGGCGGCCAAAGAGTTACTGCAAGACCCAGACTTTGTACGCCGTTATGTCGTCGATCTCGCCTTGGGTCTAAAATCGGCGATCATGTTATTGAACCCGGCAAGGATCGTGATTGGCGGAGGCATTGCAAAGGCGGGCGACACTCTATTTGAGCCATTGCGCCAGGAACTGCGCCGGAGAATCACGGCGTGGTCGCGCGCACGTATCGATGTGGTTCCCGCCGCGTTCGTCGACGATAGCGTACTCTACGGCGCGCTTGCGTTAACAAAGGAAATACTATGAGCTTCGTTCAGGAATATAAAACAGATTTGATCGGCGCAATTGACGCGATCGATCTCGCCAAGGTCGATCAGATTATCGGCATTTTCAAGAAGGCGCGCGACGAAGGACATCACATCTTCACCTGCGGGAACGGGGGTAGCGCGTCGAGCGCATCGCACTTCGTCTGCGACATCGTAAAGGGCGCAAGCTACAAGCGTGAGACGAAGTTCCGGATCACTGGACTCTGCGACAACATGGCCACTATGCTTGCCTATGCGAACGACGTGGGTTACGACTGCGTTTTCGCCGAGCAGCTAAAGAACTTCGCCAAGCCCGGCGATGTCGTTCTCGCCATTAGCGGCTCCGGCAACTCGCCTAATGTCGTGAATGCCGTCGAATACGCGAACTCCATCGGATGCGAGACGATCGCGCTCACCGGCCGCGACGGCGGCAAGCTCGGCGCGGTAGCAAAGCTCAATCTCAATGTCGGCATCCCGCACATGGGCCGTATTGAAGACGCGCACATGATCGTCTGCCACATGATCGCCTACTATTTCATGGATACCGAGCGTTAGGGCACGACAACGTCGAACTCAAAGTAACCCTGGTTGTCGCCATAGCGCTGACCGGGGTCCTTCACTGTAAAGTACGTACGACCCTCACGTTCCCGCGTAAGGATTGCTCCCTTAGGACCGCTGCAGCCTTCGGCTCCCAAAGCATCGAAGTCCCAACAAGCGGTCCCATGAGCATTGGTGATTGATACCTGCGTTGCAGCCGGATTAGGAACACTCGCGCCCCAGTCGAGATTTGCCGGAAGCACGATGTGATACTGTCCCCCGCCCTTGTCTTCAACAATCGCTCGATCCGGAGTACATAGGTTCTTCCCCTCAAGACACGCCGCCGCGACATACGAGATCGTCGAAGACGATTGCCAAAGATCGGAGGAAACAATCTCGGCGGAACGGAAAGACCAGCTCAGAATATCGTGATTCTCGAACCCGCCACCGGTGGAAGCCGTAAATCCAACGTATGCGCTGCCTCGTTCATCCACAACGCTGGCAAGATCGACAGGAGAGGAGAGGACCCCGGCGCCATCTAACCAAATAGTCATCACCGGAGGCTGATGAACGATTCGCGCTCGATGAACCTTCCCATCCTTGAGCTTTACCTTCAGCTTCCTTACCATCGCCAAACGCGCCGGTGGCCACTGCATCTCGCGCAGCTTGCCGATAGTCGAGATGGATACGTAGTTGTCCGATGGATCTTTCTCTTCCCGATTACGAAATGTGTCGAAGAACACTGCCACGCTGTTCGGGATTCCAGGTTTGCTCCGATCGCCCGTGCCATCGCCGAGAGCAAAGCCTCCGGAGGCGCCGCGTCCTGCAATCGCATCGGCGCCCACGCCTTGTATAACAAAGGCAAGTCCGTCCGCCCCATCGCCCATACCACCCTGATCGGTAAGTTGAAACTCAAACGTTGTATCAAATCCGTTTGCGACGGACTGTTTCGCAGTGAACCATGCGGCGCCAACCTTGTCGTTCTGCGCTGGTGTTAACCGTAAGACTCGACCTGGCGTTGAGGCGGAGCTTACGAGATTCACTCCGCGCGGGACTGCAAAATCCTGAAAGGAAAACTCGGCGAACAACAGGAAACAGAGCGCGATCATAACATCCGCTTTAGAAACTGACCCGTGTAGGACCCCGCTACCTTAGCCACCGTTTCGGGACTACCTTCCGCAATAATACGCCCGCCTTCAGCGCCCCCCTCGGGCCCCATATCGATCAGCCAGTCAGCGCTGCGAATCACATCGAGGTTGTGCTCGATGATCAGAATACTTCCGCCGCTCTCGATTAACCGTTGAAATGCATTGAGCAGTTTCGTGATGTCGTCGAAGTGCAAACCGGTAGTGGGCTCATCGAAGATGAACAGCGTTCGTCTGCAGGAAGCTTGCGACGCAAGATGTCCGGCAAGCTTGACTCGTTGCGCTTCTCCGCCAGACAACGTTGTCGCCGACTGCCCGAGTCGTAGATACCCGAGGCCCACATCATTTAATACGCGCAGTTTCGCTACGAGTTTCGGAATTTCGCTGAAGAACCCGATTGCTTCCTGAACCGTAAGCTGCAGGACTTCGTGTATGTTCAGGGTCTTGTACTTGATTTCGAGGAGACTCGGCTTGTATCGCGTTCCGTTGCACTCCTCGCAAACCAGTTCGACATCGGCGAGAAACTGCATCTCTACCGTCACTGTGCCGTCGCCTTGGCAGACCTCGCATCTTCCGCCCGGAATATTGAAGGAGAAGTGGCCTGCTGTGTAACCGCGACGGTCCGCCTCTTTCGTGGAGGCGAAGGCTTCACGAACCAGGTCGAAGGCTTTGATGTACGTTACCGGATTGGAGCGCGGCGTTCGCCCAATCGGTGACTGGTCAACGAGAAGGACATCGCTCAACAACTCAGTACGTTCGATACGACGGCATTGCAACTTCTCGCTTCGTTCCGGGTCCTCTGGAATGTCCTCTTTGCCGAGTCGCGCCGCGAGCGTCTTGTAAATCACCTCATGCACCAGCGTCGACTTGCCCGATCCCGACACGCCAGTAACGGCGACCATCATGTCGAGCGGAATCTCGACATCGACATGCTTCAGGTTATTGGCCCTGGCGCCGATTACCTTGAGCGTTCTCTTTGGATGCGGTTTGCGGCGACGGTCGGACGTGGCGACCGACTGCTCTCCACTCAAATAACGCGACGTCATCGAGGCGGCGCCGTCTTTGAGAAGCGCGTCATAAGAGCCCGAAAACAAGACACGCCCGCCGTGTTCTCCGGCCCCTGGTCCGAGGTCGATGATGTGATCGGCCGATCGCATTACATCGGCGTCGTGTTCGACGACGATGATTGTGTTGCCGAGGTCCCGCAGCTCCTCGAGGATGTTCACCAAGCGCGCCGTGTCTCTCGCGTGCAAACCGATTGAGGGCTCGTCGAGAACGTAACACGCTCCCACAAGCCTCGACCCCAAACATGTAGCGAGTGTGATGCGCTGCGCCTCGCCACCGGATAACGTCGCCGACAGACGATCCAGGGTCAAATAGTGCAAACCGACGTCGTTTAGGAATTTGAGCCGTTGTCGGACTTCAACCAGGACTTTGTCGGAGACCGCGCGCTCTTCCGCCGAGACTTCGAGCGTCGCGAAGAACTCCAGCGCTTGCGCTGTGTTCATCTGCACGACTTCTCCGATCGTTTTGGCGCCGACCCTTACATACAAGGCTTCCTTCCGCAACCGCGAGCCGTTACAGTCAGGGCATCGCGCATAGCCCCGATAGCGGCTGAGGAACACTCGCACGTGCACTTTGTATTTCTTCTCTTCGACATCGGCGAAATACTCGCGTATGGCCGTGAGCAGCACCGCGCGCTCCTTGGCATTGAGTTCGCAGAAGGGAACATCGAAGCGTACTTTGTCCTTCCGCTCGGCTTTGAATTGCTTCCACGCCCACTCATGTTGAGGCTTGGTCCACGGATCGACTGCGCCTTCGTTTAACGACAGCGAGGTATCTGGGATCACCAGATCCATGTCGTAATCGATCGTATTACCGAAGCCCTGGCAGCGAGGGCAAGCCCCGGTCGGGTTATTGAAGCTGAACATGCCCGGCTCCGGATCCCGGAATTCCATCAGGCACTGCTTGCACTGGAACTTCTCGTTGAAGCGGAGAGTGTGTCCTTCGCCACCCGATTGCTCAAAGAAAACCTCACCCGCTTCGCGATAACAGATCTCAACGCTATCGACTACTCGCTGGCGCATATCGCCCGTGATGGCTAAGCGATCAACCAGCACCCAGACGAGCTTGCTGAAATCGATGTCGAGCAGCGACTCGGGCGTCGAAAACTCAAAGATCTTGCCGTTCTGATACAAGCGGTTGAATCCCTTCGACCGCAGCATGAACAAGTGGTCGCGCAGCTTTTGCGTGTCGCCTGGATTCTCGACCGGAAACAGCACATACCAGCGCGATCCCTCCGGCTGTTTCAGGAACTCATCCGCAACCTGGTCGACTGAATCGCGCAGCACACGGATGCCGCAATTCGGACAAAACGTGCGTCCGACACGGGCCCACAACAAACGGAAGAAGTCGTACAGCTCCGTTGCGGTGGCGACTGTCGACCGTGGATTACGAGTCGTATTCTTCTGCTTGATCGCGATCGGCGGAGCGATACCGACAATCTCATCGACATCGGGCTTCTCCATGCGCTCCAGAAACTGCCGGGCATAGGCCGACAACGACTCGACATAGCGCCGTTGACCTTCGGCATAGATCGTGTCGAAGACAAGCGACGACTTGCCCGATCCCGACACACCGGTCACAACGGTAAGCAGGTTGTGCGGAATG
This sequence comes from Bryobacteraceae bacterium, assembly GCA_035630195.1. GTDB lineage: Bacteria > Acidobacteriota > Terriglobia > Bryobacterales > Bryobacteraceae > DASQDN01. The sequence goes on along the minus strand of DASQLD010000635.1, from coordinate 5,424 downwards.
TCGACGGAGATGTTTTTGAGGTTGTGGACTCGCGCTCCGCGAATCGACAGGGAATCTTCCACTACTATTGAGAGTATCTCAGCACGCAAACACAAACCCTTTCGCGAGCGTCTCTTGACGTGGTTCGACGGCAATGCCCGGCGGCTGCCTTGGCGCGAGCACCAAGATCCATACCGCATCTGGATCTCTGAAGTGATGCTGCAGCAGACGCGTGTTGCCGCAGTCATTCCCTACTACGAACGTTTTCTCAAACGATTTCCGACTATCGAGAGTCTGGCGTCTGCCCCGGAGCACGATCTTCTACAGGCCTGGTCGGGGCTCGGCTATTACAGCCGGGCGCGTAACCTGCAGAAAGCCGCGATTCAGATACAACAACTAGACGTCTTCCCGTCCGATTACGGTGCAATCCGTTCCCTGCACGGGGTAGGGGACTACACGGCCGCTGCTATTGCCAGTATCGCCTTCGATCTCCCCTATGCGGCCGTCGACGGCAATGTGGTTCGGGTGATCACGAGGCTTGAGAACGGCGAAGTCGATGTGCAGGCCGAGGCGCAGGCGCGCCTCGATCAGAGACGGCCTGGCGACTTCAATCAAGCGATGATGGAACTCGGCGCGACGATCTGCCTGCCGCGTAATCCACAATGTCTAATCTGTCCCGTAGCGGATATGTGTCGAGCCCGCGCGGCCGGCACGCAGGACCAACTTCCGGCGAAGAAAAGGCGGAAACAAATCCGCGTTGAGCGTACTTTACTCGCAATTCGGCGAGACAAAAATGAAATGCTTTTTTGGCGACGATCGAACACAGATCGCAAGCTCGCCGGATTTTGGGAATTGCCGGAGCCTCAACAACTTCCAAACGCCGTGATCGGCGCAACGCTGGGCCGATTCAGTCATTCAATTACAAACTTTCACAACATTTTTACACTTGTAGACGCGCAAATCATTGAAAAACCGGCCGGTTACTATTGGCTCCGTACCGACAAACCATTAGACTACTTGTTGAGTACGACCATTCGAAAGGCGTTACGAATACTTACTGAAGTTTCAGAGGCTTAAATTTCTCATGCAACGATCTTCCATAATCATGGTCGCTAAATGCGTCACTGTCCTCTCCATCATTCCGGTTGTCATCCTCGCGAACATCACTGGACCGCCCCCGGGAGTCTCCGGCGTTCCGGGCGAGAGCACTTGCGCCGAGTGCCACAGCAGTCAGGTGAATACAACCGGGTTAGCCATTGAAGCAGCCGGTGGCACGACGTATACACCCGGAACCACCCAGCGAATCAAGGTGACAATCAATGCCGATCCTGCAGCGGCGCGTTATGGCTTCCAGGCAACTGCCCGCCTGGCCAGCGCGACCGGGACGCAGGCCGGCACATTCCAGCCCATCAACAGCGAAACTCAGGTCATATGCGCCGACGATCGACGGATGCCCTGCACTGCGCAACCCTTCTTCATCGAACACAGCAATCCAAAGACGACCAACACCTTCGAATTCGATTGGACACCACCAGCTACTGAATCTGGAGAAATCCGGTTCTACGTGGCCGGTAATGCCGCCAACAACAACCAGCAAAATACCGGCGACCGGATCTTCACAGCAAATCTCACCCTCACTCCCGGGGCAGCGTCCGGCCCAAGACCTGCCATTCAATCCAGCAATGGCGTACAGAACGGCGCGACGTTTGAGCCCAATATGGTGAGTTCTTCCTGGACCACGATAAAAGGTGAGAACCTCGCGCAAGCAACGCGCATCTGGGCCGGCAGCGACTTCGTCGACGGCCGGGCTCCCACGGAACTCGATGGTGTGAAGGTCAACATCGACGGCAAACCGGCGTACGTATACTTCATCAGCCCCACGCAGATCAACGTACAGGCTCCGGCTCTCGACAAACTGGGGAACGTTGTCGTCGAAGTCATCAATCGCAATGGCACAAGCAACACAGCGACAGGCGACGTACGTCGTGCCGCGCCAGGGTGGTTCATGTTCGATCCCGAGAGCCGCAGATACATCGCGGGTACGCATGCCGACGGTACATTCCTCGGCAAAGCTGGTTTGTTCGGAGCGGCCGTTACAACCCGTCCTGCCGCGCCCGGCAACACCATCACGCTCTACGGCGCAAACTTCGGCCCCACCAATCCAGCGATGCCTGAAGGGCGGCCGGTAACGCAATTGTCCAGTCTTGCCGATGCTCCCACGGTAACCATCGGCGGAGTTAACGCGACCGTTTCGTACGGAGGCGGCGCCCCCAACCTCATCGGCACTTACCAATTCAATATCGTCGTTCCCGATGTCCCGAACGGCGATCACCAAGTCGTAGTCACTACCGGCGGAGTTCGAACGCAGGACAACGCTTTCATCACAATTCAGAGGTGATATGAGAAAGACCCTGTTACTGACCTTCCTCGCCACGCTACCGTTGTTCGCACGATCAGCGGGCGCTCCCGTTAACCTCGCTACACCTACCGGAACGATACCCGGATTCACTTCGGCGCCCGGCGATGAGGTCTGTCGCAGATGTCACACCAGTTTCCCTCTCAATGACGCGGGCGGGAGTATCCGAGTCGAAACCGGAAAGTCTAAGCCCGGCATTGCTCAGACCGTCAAAGTCACAGTTACCCACCCGGATGCCACCCGCTGGGGATTTCAGATCACTGCTCGTTGGGCTAAGGATCTGACGATGACGGCCGGCCGCTTTACCTCCCAAAGCGGCGACGTTCAGGCGCAACTCGATGGTGTTTATGCCACACATACTGCCGAAGGCACAGTAACGGGAGCCAACGGAACGAAAACGTTCGAGTTCCTCTGGACACCTCCTACGGGCGCGGCAGATGGCGATATCGTTCTGTACGCTGCCGGCAACGCGTCAAACGGCGGCGGTACCAACCAGGGTGACCGCATCTACAGCAGTACGGCGCGTGTGCAGTCGGACACACAGTGCGGCTTCACCGACAGGCCGACGATTACGCGCGTCGTTGATTCCGCATCCGGCAACCCGAATGTTTCGTCGCGCGCGCTCGTCTCGATATTCGGCGCCAACTTCGCGCCGGCAGGCATGCCTCGCACTGCAAGTCCTGGTTACGTACGAGATAACCAATTCCCTACGGAACTCGAGTGCGTCGGCGTTGAAATTGCAGGTCAACGAGTTCCGATTCTATACGCGCAGGGAGACCAGATCAACGTTCAAATGCCGGTCGTAACGGGCACAGGCGATATGCCGGTTCGCGTGCTTATGAACCCCGGCCGTCCAAACGAACTCGTGAGCGCCACCGGAACACTACGAGTGGAAAACTACTCGCCCGGCTTCTTCACATTCAACGGTCGTAGCCTCGCCGCTCGTATTCCTGGCGGAACTACAATCGTCGCCGACCCTTCGCTGGGATATCAAGGCTCCCGTCCCGCGCGGCCCGGCGAAATCATCGAACTATACGCTTCGGGGATAGGAGCAACGCAACCGGCCGTCGCGCCCGGAACGATTGCGCCAAACCAACTGACGCCAACGACTCAGAAAGTAACAGTCAACATCGGCGGAACAGTCGTACCCGACGCGGACATTCTCTACTCTGGCCTTGCTCCAGGCAACATCAGCGGGTTGTATCAGATCAACGTTCGCCTTGCATCTACACTCAGCAATGGCGATATCCCAATCCTAATGACTATCGGAGGCGCGCAGTCGGTCGCCGGAACGACGATTCCGGTCCGAACGCAGTAGCTTTAGGTTAGTGAGGGGCGGCTGGTCGTTGGCCTAATCGGCGGCCGCCCCTACTTCAAACCCGTGCTGCTTCCGATGATGCGGGCCGTCAAACGTCTTCGTCGACTTAAACAGCTCATGCCGTCCGTCTCCACCAACATCCTTCACACGCGACACCAGCGTCTGCGACTCTTTCGGCGATAGCGGTTTGAAGGCTCGCGCCAGCGCTACGTCCTGCTTCAGTTGCTCCATCGAAGTGATCCCCATCACCTGCGCGGTAACCGGCTGGCTGAGACTGTACCGATAGCACTCATCCGAAGTCATTCCGACCTGCGCCAGGAACCGGCCTTGCGGATGACCTCCGCCGAGCCCTTTCATGCCGATCACGCCAACGTTCTTCTTCAGGCACACCGGTATCACTTCGTTGATGAAGCTGCGGTAGTGCGTATCCATCACGTTGACCGGCATCTGCGCCGAATCCCAATCGTGCGGCTTCGACAGCATCTTCAAGTGAATGCGCGGGTCCTTGTGGCCGGTGAAGCCGATGAACCGAACCTTCCCTTCTTTGCGGGCCTCAAGCGCCGCTTTGAGACCGCCTTTGTCAAAGACCCAGTCCGGATCGTTGTCGTAAACCATCTCGTGGAACTGCCAGAGATCGATATGATCTGTCTTCAATCGCCGGAGACTTTCCTCCAAATTTCGCTTCGAGCCTTCGTAGTCGCGCTCGCAATTCTTGGTCATTAGGAAGACCTTGCTGCGGCGATTGTCCATCGCCAAGGCCGTTCCCATCAGCTCCTCAGAGCGGCCATCGTGATAGTCCCACGCGTTGTCGAAGAAATTGACGCCTTCGTCGATCGCGGCATGCATGATGCGTGTAGCTTCTGCGTCGTCTTTGACGGCGCCGATGTGCCAACCGCCAAGCGCGACGATCGACACACGCTGGCCTGTCCGTCCAAGCACTCGCGTGGGCATACCGGTCGCAGAGGCGGAAGAGGTCTGAGCGATCACCTGCTGGGCGAGCAGCGTGACTGCCGATGCGTTTCGCATGAAATCCCTCCGGGTCGAATCTTCCATTTTCTCCTCCCTTTGCGCGTTGGACGCGCCTCGCGCACATAATTACACCATTCCGAATTACACCAGTCCAAAAGCGTTCCGATATCGTTCCGGCAGGCGGCTCGGTCTCAGCTCCCGATTACAGAAGATATGCGTCGTGACGCCTACCGCCAGCTTACGTCCTGACTCCACTGAGGATATCGCGTATTCAAACTCCAGCAAACGCGTTGTAGACCGCTTTACCTTCGTCATCACCGACACCTCGTCGTCGTAGCGGGCGGGCGCCATGTATCGGCAATTCGCCTCCGCCACGATCAACAAGACTCCCTCCGCTTCCATGTCACGATAGCTAACACCGAGCGACCGGCACATTTCTACGCGACCCATCTCCATCCAGACCAAATAGTTAGCGTGATAGACCACGCCCATCTGATCCGTTTCCGCATACCGCACCCGGAATTGAATTTCCGTCATCGCCCGACATGGTAGCAACGGCGCGGCGACGGCTTACGTCTGCTACGATTCAGGCGTGCGGGTGCGGGTACTTTTCTTCGGACAACTCAAGGACATCACGGGCTCTAGCGAAGATTCGCCGGAGCTTGGTGAGGGCGCGTCTCTCGAGAGCATTTTCGAGCATTACGCGAGCCGATTCCCTCGTCTTCGAGATCTTCGTTCGAGC
>DASQLD010000634.1:0-6617 GCA_035630195.1 Bryobacteraceae bacterium | reverse complement strand
CACTCGGCTTTACAGGCGCGGCATTCCAGGCAGAGGTCGAGGACGTCGTAGACGCCTTTATCGCCAAGTCCTGACTCGCCGAGTTTGCCGGCCATTGCAAGGCGAAGCGTGTTTGCACGGCCGCGGGTCGAGTGCGCTTCTTCGCGCGTCGCCATGTAGGACGGGCACATCGTGCCTTCGAGCTTTTTCCGGCACGCGCCGAGTCCACTGCACATCTCGACTGCGCCGGCCATGCCGCCGTAATCGCTGTAGTCGAAGAAAGTTTGTGGTCTTGGGGTTTTGTAGTTAGCCCCGTATCTGAGGTTGGAGGTTAGCGGTGGAGCGTCGACGATTTTGCCGGGGTTGAAGATGTTCTGCGGGTCGAATGTTTGCTTGATGGTTCTGAAGGCGTCGTAGAGAATTGGCCCGAACATCTTCCGGAGGAATGGGCTTCGTACGAGTCCGTCGCCGTGTTCGCCTGAGAGAGCGCCGCCGAATTCCAGGACGAGGTCGGAGATTTCGTTGGCGATGGCTTCGAACTTGCGGACGCCTTCTTCAGTCTTCATGTTGACGACGGGCCTGACGTGAAGGCATCCGACGGATGCGTGCGCGTAGATTCCGGCTGATGTTTGATGCTTACGGATGATCTGAAGAAAGCGATCGATGTAGTCGCGGAGATGCTCGGGGTTGACGGCGGTGTCTTCGACGAAGGACAGGGATTTCGCGTCGTCTTTCATTGCCATAGAAAGGCCAAGGGCGGCTTCGCGAAGGCTCCAGATGCGGGCCTGGTCTGCGAGATCGTATGCGTGGTGGAAATGATAGCCGAGTTTGCGATCTTCGAGGTCACGTTGGAGAGCTTCGAGTCTTGGAGGGAGTTCGGCTGCGGTGTCGTTGTAGAACTCTACGCAGAGTAACGCTCCGGGCTCGCCTTTGATGAAGCTGTTGCGGACGCTTTCGAGGGCTTTGCTTTCGCGGGTGTGGTTGAGGATGAAGCGATCCATCACTTCGACGGCGGACGGTTGGTGTCGGAGGATGATTGGGGTGGCTTCGAGCGCTTCGAGGAGCTCGGTGAACTGAATTGCGAGGACAGCTTTGGCTTTGGGCAAAGGCACTAGGTTGAGCTTGGCCTCGAGTACGATGCCGAGTGTGCCTTCGGAGCCGACCATTAGTTTGGCGAGATTGAAGGGTTTGTCTTGTCTGGTGAACTCGTCGAGATTATAGCCGCCGACGCGTCGGAGTACTTTGGGAAATCGTTTGTCGACTTCGTCTGCGCACTCGATGCCGATGCGTTGGACAGTTCGATAGCACTGGGCTTCTAGAGACTCGCCGGCGCATTTGTGTTGGAGTTCGTTGGTGTTGAGAGCGCGGAAATGGACGATGGATCCGTCGGAGAGGAGGACTTCCTGTTCGATAACGTGATCGATTGTCTTGCCGTAGAGGACGGATCGCGCGCCGCTGGAGTTGTTGGCCATCATGCCGCCGATGGTGGCTCGGCTGGCCGTGGAGATATCGGGGGCGAATCGCAGGCCGTGGGTGCGAAGCTGCGCGTTGAGTTCGTCGAGTACGATGCCGGGTTGGACGCGCGCCCAGCGTTCTTCGACATTGAGTTCGAGGATTTGGTTGTAGTATTTCGAGATGTCGACTTGCAGGCCTTCGCCGATGGCTTGACCTGCTTGCGATGTGCCGCCGCCTCGCATTGTGATTGGGCATTGGAAGCGGCGGCAGAGTTCGGCGATGCGGATGATGTCTTGACGGGTTTTCGGGACGGCGACTCCTGCGGGTTCGATCTGGTAGACGCTAGCGTCGGTTGAATAAAGGGCTCGGGAGACCTTGTCGAATCGAACTTCGCCTTCGATGGCTTGTGATAGCCCATATTCGAGCGTGTTCGTGTGGGAGATGTTGACGAGGCTCATAGTGCGCCGAGGCCGGTCTTTAGTAAGTTGAGTCCCTGGGTAAGGTTGTCGCCTCCGCTGCCGAAAGAGACGCGCAGTGTACCTTCGCCGCCGGGTCCATACGCGGCTCCGTGCATGACGACGATTCCGTGGTCCTCGAGCAGACGTCGGCGGACGGTGTTCGAATCCTGGGTGAGACCGCGGATATCGATCATGGCGAAGAAGCCGCCCTCGGGCGGAAGTACGGATACGTTGGGGATGTTTTTGAGGGCTTCGATTACTTGAGCGCGCCGGTTGGTATATTCTGCGCGCATCTTGTCGACGGCATCCTGGGGACCGTTGAGGGCTGCTTGGCCGGCGTCTTGGATGAAGGTTGCGGGTCCTCGGCTGGATTGCTGCAGGACAAGAAACATTGTATCGAGGATATGTTTGGGCGCGGCGCAGTAGCCGAGGCGCCAGCCTGTCATCGCGTATGTTTTCGAGAAGCTGTTCACGACGACGCAACGGTCGCGCAGAAATTTAGCGGGGGATATGTGATCACGTCCGTCGTAGGTTATTGCTTCGTAGATTTCGTCGCTGATGAGGGTCAGGTTGCGGGATTCGACGAAGTCGGCGATGTCTTTGAGTTCGTCTTCGCGGAAGACCGTGCCGACGGGGTTCCAGGGTGTGTTCAGCAGGAGCACGCGGGTGGACGGCGTGCATGCTTCTTCTAGCGCTTCGCGTGTGAGGGCGAAGCGGCCGTTTATCAGGGTGCTTTTTACGGCGATGGCTTGGCCGCCTGCGAGTCGGATCGGTGATTGATAGGCGTCGTAGATGGGATCGGGTAGCAGGATGGCGTCACCGGGGTTAAGCAGCGTCATTAGCGATGCATAGACGCCGAGTGTCGCGCCATCCGTGATGAGGATCTCGGAGGCGGGGTCGTACGTAACGCCGTCGATGCGCTGGAGCTTGGCGGCTACGGCGGTTCGAAGGCCGATCTCGCCGCGATTATCGGGGTAAGTCGTGCGGCCTGATTGCAGGGCTTTGATGGCTGCCTCTGTAATATGAGCGGGAGTGGTGAAGTCGGGCTCGCCTCGCATGAGAGAGACGACTTTTCCGCCATCGGCTTGGAGGGCGCGAACTTCCGCCAGGACGGAGTTCACCGCCGTGGGTTTTAACACCGCGAGCATGTTGCAACTATGATGTCAGACGATTCATGACGGACCACACATCCTCGACTGTATCGCCGCGGCAGATGTGGATACGGTCGTAGAGATTGACGGTCGGGTCGCAGTGTGGCGGAATGAACCGGACGCGATCGCCAAGTCGGAGTCCGCGTGGTTCATAGATGTAGCCGAACTCGTCGCCTGCATAATCGTAGCGTCCGATTGAGGGATCCACGGGACTGGGACCGAACGGTCTGTCTGTCGAGAAGGCTTTGAATCCGGCGTCGACCGTGACGCGGTCGGTGTGGGTCGCACTGATGACGGTCGCGAGGACGGTCATGGAGTTGAGAAATGGAATTCCCTCAATCCGTGAGTATGCTTCGTCCATGAAGACGTATGAGCCGGCCTGCAACTCGGTGACTTCAGGGACGGTTGTGTCTCCCTGATAGCTGCCTGTGCTGCCGCCGGTGAGGATGCTCACTTCGATGCCGTGCTGCTTTAAGAGGGCGGCGGTATCCACGGCGCACTGCCATGTGTCATTTGTAATGGCGGGCATGTGCGACGCGCGGACGGAGTATGCCTGCAGACCGGAAAAGTTGAGGTTTCTTGTGCGTAGGATTTGTTGAGCGAGTTCGAGCGCCGGTTCGCCTGGAGTGATGCCGGTTCGATGGTCTCCTACGTCGAGATCGACAAGAGCGTTCAGCGTGACGTTTGCTGCGGAGGCCGCTTCGGAGTACCAGCGCATCTGGTCGGGATGATCGATGACGACGGCTATGTCGGGTGCGAGGGCGGCGACTCGGGCCATCTTTCTGGGGTCGGCGAGCGGCGATGTTAGTAAGACACCGGGTATACCGGCTCGGACCATCAACTCCGCTTCGGGCACGGTTGCGACGCAGATGCCGATGGCTCCGGCTGCTATCTGACGTTTCGCTACGTTAACGCATTTATGCGCCTTGGCGTGGGGCCGGAGCTTCTTGCCGGCTGTGGACATTCGCTGGATGTTGGATTCGAAGGCATCGATGTCAACAAGTAAGGCCGGAGTGGGGAGGTCGTAGATAGTCATGCTTTAGGGGCGGGGCAGTAGATGTTTTTGCACTTTGCCTAGAGCGGTTCGGGGTAATGCGTTTACGCGTACGAAGGCTCGGGGGATTTTGAAGGACGCGAGTGCCGCGCGGCAACGGTCTTGAAGGCACGTGGGATCGAATGTCTCCGCGCAGACGACGTAGGCTACGGGAACTTCGCCACGGACCTGGTCAGGAACGCCGACGACCGAGGCTTCGGTGATTTCTTCCTGCTCGAGAAGAAACTCTTCGATCTCGCGGGGGTAGATATTGAAGCCGCCGGAGATGATGAGGTCGGTACGCCGACCTTTGAGTGTGTAGTATTTATCGGTCGATCGCTCGCCGATGTCTCCGGTGCGAAAGTAGCCGTCTACGAAGGCGGCACGGGTTGCTTCGTCGCGCCTCCAGTAGCCTGTGAAGACGTTTGGGCCGCGCACGAATAACTCTCCGGTTTCTCCGTCAGGAAGGATTTCGCCGTCCGGTCCACGGACTTGAACGGAGATGCCGGGTAGCGGCAAGCCCACTGATCCGGGCCGGCGCTCGCCGACGTAGGGATTACTGATGTTCATCATTGTTTCACTCATGCCGTAGCGTTCGAGGATCGTGTGGCCGAATCGTGATTGAAAATCCTCGAGCACTGGCGCGGGTAACGGCGCGGAACCGGAGACGAAGAGTCGCATCGAAGATCCGATTGCGCGCGCATCCGTTGCCGGCGTTTCTAAAAGTCGGACGTACATGGTCGGCACGCCGAAGAAGAGCGTCGGACGGAAGGACAGGAATTCGGGCGTGGCGCGTTTGTGATCGAACCGTTCCAGCAATCGCATGCGGCATCCGGATAATAGCCAGCAATGAACACCGTTGCCGAGGCCATGGACATGGAAGAGAGGGAGCGCCAGCAATAAACGATCGTCGCTGGTGATCTGCCAGCAGGTGTTGAGATTGATGGTGTTCGACGCGAGATTGTTATGCGTGAGTATGGCGCCTTTGGACACACCAGTGGTGCCGGACGTATAGATGATTGCCGCGGGGGTATCTCCATCGAGCGGAATGGCTTCTGTGCGGGCGTTGGCGCCGGGGACAAGCTCATCGAGTCGCCACGTTGTTAAACGGCCGGCGGCAGGGAAGTCGCCGTTGACGATTGTCGCCTTTGGGTCGGCATCTTCGAGGATGTGAGAGATTTCCCGATCGCGATAAAGGATGTTGATCGGAACGTAGATCACGCCCAGGCGAAGGCAAGCGAGATAGAGATCGATGATCTCGACACAGTTCGCAAGATAGACACAGAGCCGATCGCCAAGCGTGAGTCCACGTCCGGTAAGCGTCGCTGCCATGCGAGCTGCCCGCTTGTCGATGTCTCCGAACGTGAGGGTTTGCAGCTCGCCTGAAGACGTATAGAATTCGAGCGCCTGATGCTCGCTTCGCTGAGTGAAGGTGAGGCTAAAAAGATCGTTGAGATTCATGTCAGGCGAGGCATTTGCCATTGTAGTCCGGGAACGGGATGCTATCCTGCTAACACGAATGTCCGAAGCTAATCCGTTCCAGGATCCGCTGCGGTTTGAACGTCGTGTTCCGCCTTGCTCTATTGTTATTTTTGGAGCGAATGGCGACTTAACCAAACGCAAGCTGATTCCGGCTCTTTATCGTCTGGCGTACGATCGACGTTTGCCTCCCGGCTTTGCCATTATTGGCAATTCTCGGACAGCGATGACTGACGAAGCGTTTCGAGAAAAGATGAAGGAAGCGTTGCATGAGTTCGTCGAGGATACCCCGTTCGACGAGCGTCTTTGGAACGATTTTTGTCAGAATCTTTTTTATTTTGCGGGCGATCTTCACGATCCTGACACATATACGAAGCTTGCGGCGCGACTTGAAGAAGTGCAGCAGTCACGGCATACGCAAGATAATGTCCTGTTCTATCTGTCAACGCAGCCGAGCCATTATGAAGCCGCCATTCAGGGGATCGGCTATGCAAAGTTGCAGCGCGGTCGTGGCTGGCGCCGCATCGTTGTAGAGAAGCCGTTCGGTCATGATCTTACGACTGCACGCGCGTTGAACGCCAAGCTACAGGAAGTATTTCAAGAGCAGAACATTTACCGGATCGATCATTATCTCGGGAAAGAGACCGTTCAAAACGTTCTGGCATTTCGATTTGGGAACGGGATATTTGAACCGCTCTGGAATCGCAGATATATCGGGCAAATACAGATTACTGCGGCAGAGTCGATAGGCGTAGAGGGTCGCGGCGGATATTACCAGGAAGCCGGCGCGCTGCGCGATATGATTCAGAACCATTTGCTGCAGGTCCTGTCGACTGTTGCGATGGAGCCGCCCGCGGCATTCGAGCCTGATGTGGTGCGCGATGAGCGCGCGAAGGTGCTTCGTTGCATTCGCGTTATGAAGCCGGAAGAAGCCGCGGTCTATAGCGTCGCTGGCCAGTACGGCCCCGCTCGTATCGGGAATGACGATCTGCCGGGTTTTCGTCAGGAAGAGGGTGTGGATCCGAATGCGCAAACCGATACGTATTCAGCGGTAACCTTTTA
>DASQLD010000633.1:0-9328 GCA_035630195.1 Bryobacteraceae bacterium | reverse complement strand
TGAGACGATCCAGTCGCGGACTGGTGCGCCGATATCTGGCCAAGATGACGGGACTCAGCCGAGCGCAGATTACACGGCTGATCCAGTTGTACAGCAAGGGCGAAGCAGTGAAGGCAAGGTCTTACCGTCGGCATCGCTTTGCCAGCCGTTACAACCAAGCGGATATCGAACTGCTGGCAAGCGTGGATGAAGCCCACGAGACACTGAGTGGTCCGGCGACGCAGAAGATCTTGCAGCGGGAATTCCATGACTTTGGGGATAAGCGGTATGAGCGGCTGGCGCAGATCTCTGTGGCGCATCTGTATCGGCTGCGGCAGAGCCGGAGGTACCGCGAATGTCGAATTGTGTATCAGTCGACCCGGCCGACAACGGTGGCGATTGGCGAACGGCGAGTGCCGCAGCCGGAGGGGCGACCGGGATATTTGCGTGTCGACACGGTTCATCAAGGCGATCTGGAGGGAGTCAAAGGGGTGTACCACATCAACGCCGTCGATGAGGTCACACAATGGCAGGTGGTTGGGGCAACCGCACACATCAGCGAAGCGTGGCTGATGCCGGTGCTGGAGGCCATGCTGGCGCAGTTTCCATTTCGAATTCGCGGCTTTCACAGCGATAACGGCAGCGAGTTCATCAATCACACAGTTGCCGGCCTGCTGAACAAACTGCTGATCGAACAGACCAAGTCGCGTCCGCGGCATTCCAATGACAACGGTTTGGCCGAGTCCAAGAATGGCGCGGTGGTGCGCAAGCACATGGGTTACGGACACATTGCGGCGCCGCATGCCGAGGCGATCGAACGCTTCTACGAAGAGCATTTCAATGTGTATTTGAACTTTCATCGGCCGTGCGGGGTGCCCGAGCGGGTGTCAAACGCCAAGGGCAAAGAGAAACGAGTGTACCGGTGGTACGCCACTCCCTGGCAGATCCTGCGTCAATTGCCGGATCTAGCGAGATATCTCAAGCCAGACATCACGATCGAGAATCTGGATCGACAGGCGCAAGCCAGCAGCGACACGGAAGCAGCGCGGAAGATGGAGCACGCCAAGCGGGAGCTATTTGCGAACCTTCGTCAGAAGAAAAGCGCATGAAGAAGACGGCTGTGGAAATGACGGGCCATGGACGCAGTGGAAAACCAAAGACAGGTTTCCCACTGCGCCCACAGCCCTTGGAAATCGCCAACGACGCGATTCCCACATTCCCACCGCCGCGACGAGAAGCGGGAAAGTGGAAAACGAACAACACGTTTCCCACTTTCCCGCTCACGGTTTTGTCTTTGTTTCTAAGACTCAGAAAGGAGGCTTGGCGGCGGATCGCTTCGCTCCCGCTCCAGGCTCATTCTTCGATGAGAAAATGCTTACCGCCGATCCATGGCGAAATATATGAGACGTCACCAAGTCCCCAGCCGAAGCACAACACCGGAACTGAATTGGAGTGCTGTGCGGTACTCGGCCCCGTCAATCGGACGTAGCCACGCATGTCCGTAGGCTAAACTCGCAACGCGCACTCCGAATGCGCCGTTTAGATTCCAGTCCACGCCGGTTCCGGCAGAAACGGAAATGCCGTGAGATGATTTTCGAATCTTGTACAACTCATGACTCTTATAGTCGAGCTCTTTCTGTTCAGCGAGTAGTGCTTCCCTGCGGGCAACGTCAATAGTTTCCTGATTTACCTTGACTCCTCCAACCAGGACTTCGAAATAGGGCGCCCACCGCGTAGAAGCGCCTGGAATCCAGCGAGCTCCGGCCATGTATGATATGGAATCCCCACTGGAATTAGATGCAAATCCGCCCAGCTGACAACCACGCACATCGCCTACAAGTCGCCAGTTGTCGTTAAGGGCATAGGTTATGACGCCTCCACCACCCGAGCATCCTCGGCCGTTTGTAGATTGCTTACTCACGACAGCCGTGACATCCACTTGTGCGACGGCGGGATTCCCTTCCGCCCCGACGACGCGACCCGCTGAAGACTTCTCAACAAAGGAACTGCCTTCTCGCACGAAAACGTCGGACCTCGTCTCACGAACCCAAGGGCGCTCACCTCTGAAAATAGTTGCCATGGTGCGAGATGGATTTAAGCCACCGCGCACTGCGATACGAACGATTGGGTTGCTAACCTTCTTTTCTACCCAGGAAATGAAGTATTTGTCGAGCGCATCTTCCGCGATCATCCAGGCCAAACCGACAGTAGGCGTTACCACGTGGTCGACGAGGCCTTGTTGCGGCAGATAACGTTGCACGTTGCCAATCGACGCCTCGCTAACAGGACCGATTTCGAACTGAGTGCTATAAGCCCATGCAAAGGCGCCGGCTCGTAATCTGCTTTTCCAATATTCACGGTTCTTGCCGAACTCCACCCGTTGATACTTGCCGTCATTCTGAGCCCATATATAGCCCGATAAAGCGCCTTGCATTGGATGACCTACATAGTTGACCAGGAATGGATCGCCGTCCGACCAACCATGAAGATTTCCTACTGACTTAAAATATCCTTTCGCGGCGCCGGTGCCGGGGTGGCGAGTGCCGTGCTCGGTCCAATAGCGGAATCCATGTTGGAGGGTCATAAAACTCAGCGACTGCATGAATACACCCGACCAATTGACTTTGGGCTCCGCTCTGGGAGGGGACAGAAGTTCGGCTGGCACAATCGGCGCAATCGCAGGGTTTAGGGCAGGGAGAATCGAAGCCGGAGTTAGCGGACTCAGGTCTGCGGCATCTCCTAACCCGCTATCCTCCGCATACAATGTCGCTGCACTCGAAAATATCGCGACGGCAAGAAACTGCAGGCGCATTCTTCTAGTTTGAACCTTAGAGGTTGACGCGTTCAAAGTAGGACCGCGTTTCAGGAACGCGGCCCTTTCTGACAACTATTTCGGACAACCGAGCGGGGTTACTGCTCCGGCCGGTACTGGCTGAACGTTCTGCAACTCGGCAGGCAGCGCAGCTCCTTCCGGAACAAACCATACTTCCACGCGACGGAACATAGCGCGCGAATCGCCCCTGCCGATGGCTTGGCCGCGGCGTTCGCGGATCTCGGTTGAACCGCCGCACAAACCAGGCCGCGGATCCGAGGCCTGCGCGGTACCAACCCAGCTACCTTTAACCCGGCTCAGTTCAAGTTGCGGACAGATACCGGTTCCGGCGCTGAGAACAGCAGCCGCATTAAGTACTCGCGCCCGATCCACGACTCCGGCGCGCTCCTTACCATCCGTGTGACCAATGAGGATCACTTGGCTTTCCGGAGCGTCTCGCAGCAGCGGAGTTAATTGCTCCAACAAGATGCGTTTGGCGCAATTGTTTATGCGGGAATTATTACTCGGGAATACCAGGTCATCGAGCCGCCGTGCGGTTGGACTCAGTACCACCGTGATCTCACCTTCCGCCTTCGCCGTTCCGCCACGTTGATCCGTCGCGGTTGCTGTGACTCGAACCACGCGGGTTTGCGTGCGATTGCGGTTGCTCATGTCGAATGGCATTCCATTCGAATCAAAGGTGTTCCCGGACATAGTGCCTTCGTTTACCGTATACGCGATTGTCGCGGCGCCGCCGCAATCGGAGGCCGTTGCTGTCGCGGAAACGGGGAACTGTTCGCCGTATTTGATCGTCGCAGGCAGGTTGGTAATCCTAACCGTAGGGGGCGCCTGTGGCCTGATGGCAAACCTTGCCGACGACGACTTGCTGGTTCCGGCAGCGGAGGCTTCGACCACAACCGTCTGTGGTCCCGTCAGCCGGTCTGTCGGAATGCTAATTGACGGCGAATTACCACCCGCTTGCACACCGTTCACTGTCCATCGATAAGTAAGCTGCTGACCGGACGGTGTGGTTGTCGCGGTCACGCTAAGTTGTACAGCGTCTCCCGCGCATACATCGCGCATGCCTGTGATGGCGCCGAGTTCGATAACGACAGGCTCAGGCTTAGGCGGTGTTGGAGGTGTCGGAGGCGTGGGAGGTGTTGCAGGCGCTGGCGGCTCGTCGGTCCGCAGTCCGAATCGAAACGTGATGCCCGCGGTAGCGCTAAGTGGATGTTCCGTGCCATGTCGCGGAATGTAAACGGTGCCGGCGCCTCGGGGGAAGTCCGGCATCTTGAAGTGAGGAGTCTGACTCAGCATTCCTCCGAAATCGAAACGAAAACCTACTCGACGAGAGGCATTAATTTTCAGTCCCGCGCCCCAAAAACCAGCCGGCCCATAACTCATGTTGAAGCGATTTACGCCCAGATACCGGTTCTCCGGCCGACGGAACATGTCCGCCGCGTCCGATGTCGGGTCATACCAAGCTGCTCCCACACCCACCTTGATGAAAGGTCTTACCTTAGACTCTCTAGGGGTGAAATGGAAAACGGGTCCCACCGACAACTGATAATTCCGTATGCCCGCTCCAACGCTTGTAATAGGATATGGCTGTACGTTGTACAGGCGCAGGTTGTTGGTGGCGTACACGAAGCTTTCTTCCAGGCCCACGAAACGAGAGAAGTCCTGAGTCAATCGAAGCCCGCCGATCAAACCATCAGCAAAATTATGGTCGGGTCGGCTGCGAAGCATGTCGAATGACTGGACGCCCCCAAAGATCGTAACGTCCGAAGTTGAATACTCTCGTGGTTGCGCATCTGCTTTGGGCACGATTATCGCCGCAAAGATAGCCAGAATGCGCAGACAGCAGAGCCAAGTGAAATTTCGCATTTTTTACTCCTCCTTAATGTGCTCTTGTTCCTTTACGCGCCCGTTCACCGGCTGCGAAACTTGCTGCTCCCGGCCGAGTGGCAAGTCGGCCACTCCGCGACGCGCAAATAAACCGAAAATTCGATCTTTCGAGTCCGGCATACGGATTAGACGCGACGGCATGCTTCGAGTGCCGCTCGTGTCACCGGATGCCGTCCATGTCGCTCCTGAGTCGTTGGAGCGATAAACCTCACCGCGTTGGACAGCAAGAAGTACATTGCCGGTCCGGTCGATGAATACTGTAGACACGGTGCTTGCGTCGAGTCCGCCCCGCACCGGCGACCATTCGGCGCAGTCCGGCGAGCCGAACATTCCGTGGGATGTGGCTGCTAAGAGATGACCTTGGCCTGTCCAAGCGACGTCGTACCATTCGATACCGGCGTTGGGAGACCGGCACGGTTCCCAGGAGGCTCCTCCGTCCTTGCTGAAAGCCAGGCCCGATCTCGCCACGACCGCAATGATGCTACCGCTAGCTCCGGCGGCTCGAACTCGACCGGAATAACGCGCATCAAGAGCGGTCCATCCTTTTTTTCCTTGGCTCCTGTACAAGCGGTCTCCCGCGGCGACCAGGATTGTGTCCGCCTCGCCTACGGTGAGAGCATCGATTGTGGCGGCGGAGAATGCGCTACCGATTGGCGTCCACGACCCGCCTTCGTCTTCGGACTTCAAGACCTGCTTGCGCGTAGCCGCATACAACGTATCGTTCTCGTTCGAGGCGGCGAGGAAGCGGACATCGCCGATACCCGCGGTAGTTACTTTTGACCACGTGCGCCCCAGGTCTGGGCTCTTGTAAAGTTCGGCTCCATGGTTCTCGACCGCCGCGGCAAACAAAGATGACTTTGTCCCAACAAGAGCCACCCACTGGCGATTGCCGAATCCTTTGCTCAGCTCGCGCAGGTTCTTGCCGTGATCATCGGTCGTCAGAATGCCTCCGGTTGTTGAGGCAAAGTAAACACGTCCGGCGCGGGCAGGTTCAAAGTCGATTGCATAAACCGCGTGTCCGGATATCTTCAACCATGTGCGGCCTTCATTCTCTGATCGAAGCAGACCACCACTCGTACCGGCGTATACCGTCGTGGGCACTGTGGGATCAACTGCGACAACATAAGTTCGAAAGGTTCCTTTCGGAGTTGGAAGGCGCGCCCATCTCGTCCCGCCATTTACGCTCCGATAAGCGCCACTACATGCGCTGGCGTAAACCGAGCCGGGAATGCCCGGATTGATGACAACGCTGAAAACGTCGGAGTCATCGAGCATCCCTGTATGAATGGAGTGCCATGTTTTGCCGCCATCTGTAGTTCGCCAGGGAAGGTGTGTCGTTCCGGCGAAAATCGTGTCAGCACTGCGGGAATCGATCGCGAGAGATACCACCGGTCGCAAATCACCGTATTGTTCCGGTGAGATACGTTCCCATGAGTCGCCGTGATCCGTACTGCGATAGACGCCGTCTGCCGTTCCAGCGATGACCAAACCTCGATGCGCAGGAGAGACCGCCAGGGACCAAACTGCTTTGCCGGCCATCGAAGGAGTTCTTGTCCACGTATCTCCGGCGTCGTTCGAGCCGTAGATTCCGGACGCGCCGCCGCTTTCATCTTCCACCCCAGCCAACCAGCGGCTCGGATTCTCCGGATCGATGACGAAAGCATGCATGACCGTCTGATATTCGACTGGGAACGGCCGGGGTATCCATTTTTCGCCGCGATCATGCGATACAAACAATTGGGCGTCACGCGTATAAACCACCACCGTTGCGGGCTGACTGGGAGCTACGCGCACACCTTGAGCGGAGCCCCCGAAAGGTCCCAGCATCTGCCACGCGGGCGTCATTGCCGTCGTCCCGGCCAGCATCAAACAGACGAGCCTGGTCGTCGCCAACATTCTTTGCATTGCCACAGAAATACGATCACCCTCCGGCCAAACGGCGCAGAAGATCTCAGCGCCTAGACGCTTGAACCGCGTCACCGGGTCCATTTTTTGCCTAACAGTTTCTTGCGGGACTTGTGAAGAGCGACATCGAGGAGTGCTCTGAAGCACATACTCCAATTTAAGTAACAGATGCTCGACAACCCTTAGAGATTTATATTTTGTGGATAAGTGTTTCATTTACGTACCGAATGGCTAAATATGAACTTAAAACGGGACTCAGCATCGTGATGAAAGTGTGATGCGCCTACGGCCTCCTACAAATCGTTATTATCCTGTTTTGGGGCGCGAGATATGATGTTGAGGATTCGTGAAACTCACTGAACGTCAGGAACGACTCCTCAATCGCACCTTCGTCGATTATCGCTCGACATCTGATTTCGTAGAGAATCCGCTAGTTATCAACCGCGCCGAAGGATTGTACTGCTGGGACACCGAGGGCAAGCGGTACTTCGATGCGATCGGTGGGATTTTCGTAGCGATCCTAGGTCACCGGCATCCGCGTGTAATGGAAGCGATGCGCCTTCAAATGGAACGCCTTACTTTCGTCGGGCCCATGCATGGCATTTCCGATATCACGCTCGATTTCGTGGAAAGAGTTGGATCCGTCACGCCCGATGGTCTCAACTTTGTTAAGGCGTTGAGCGGCGGTTCCGAGGCGGTCGAATCCGCCATGAAGTTCGTGCGGCAATATCACAAACAAGCGGGCTTTCCTGGCAAGTACAAGTTCGTCAGTCGGTATTACGGTTATCACGGGGGAACGTTTGGCGCGATGGCGGCAAGCGGTAACGGCGTTCGCAAGTCGAAGTTTGAGCCGCATATGACAGGTTTCCCCAAAGTGTTCCCACCCAGCTACTATCGTGATTCTTTCCCGACCTGGGAGGAGGCGAACAGGTTTGCCGCGAAATGTTTCGAAGACGTAATCATCCACGAAGACCCGGATACCGTGGCTGCTGTGATGGTGGAACCGATCGGGAATACGGGCGGGATCATCACGCCGACGGAAGAATATTTCCAGATTCTGCGGCGAATCTGTGATCAATATAACGTCACCCTGATTTTTGATGAGGTCATAACGGGATTCGCTAAAACGGGGCGGATGTTCGCTGCCCAAACATATGGAGTGACACCTGACGTCATTTGTACGGGTAAGGGAATATCAGCGGGCGCTATTCCTCTCGGAGCAATGATCGCGCGGGAAGATATGGCCAACGCATTTACCGGACCACGCGCAAACGATCATTTCGCGCATGGTCATACGTACTCCGGTAATCCGCTAGCCTGCGCGGTTGGCATCGCAGTAATTGACGAAATCATCGAACAGAATCTCTGCGCCAAAGCCGAGCGGTTAGGGCAATATATTGCATCGCGACTCGACGGTCTCAAGAAGCTCGGTGTAGTTCGCGAGATTCGTGGAAAGGGTGTTCTGCTGGGCGTAGAGCTAACGAACGCCAGGTTAGGGGCGATTCTGAAGAAAACCGCTCTGAAGCACGGCATCATTATGCGGATAGACCCGTCATGGTTCGCGGTGTCGCCTCCCCTGATTGCCCAAGAATCGGATATTGATGAGATGTGCGCCTTGATTGAGAAGAGCTTGACGGAAGCTATTGAGTTAGAGGCTCGCGGTTAGTCATGCAATTTGTCATCATCGGCGCTGGCAACATTGGCTGCGTGTACGGTGGCAACTTGGCGCGTATCGGCCAGGATGTCGCCTTTCTCGATATCTGGGAAGAGCACGTTGCAAGGATACGCACGGACGGTCTTTCGTTGACCGGCCTCACCGGCGATTTCACGATTCGCGCTCAGGCTTCAACGGCGCCAAGGGACCTCCCTAGAGCCGACGCTGTCGTTGTGTGCGTGAATGCTTACTCCACTGCGGATGCCGCGACGAGCGTTCGCACACTCTTGAAACCCGGCGGATTTTGTCTCACCCTGCAGAACGGTATGGGCAACGTAGAGATACTAAGCGAAGTGCTCGGTCAAGATCGTGTACTCGCGGGACTCAGCTTTCAAAGTGGCGATCTCGAAGGACCTGCGCGAGTACGACACACGAACAATGGACCGACGTATCTTGGAGAACTCGACCGGTCGCGTACTCCAAGGCTTGCAGAGCTGGATCGTCTATTTGCAGCCGCCGGGCTGAATCCTGTGGTGGTGGATGATGTTGTCGCGACCATTTGGGCAAAATTCGTCCACAATTGCGGCATCAATGCGATCTGCGCTATTACCGGACTGCGGCCGGGTCAAATCTGTGAAGTTCCCGAACTCGACCGATTCCAGTCGAAAATCATCGAAGAGACGGTTGCGTTATGTCGGTCCAAGGGCGTGGTGTTACCGGACGACGACCCGGTTGCCGCAGTAAAGAAATATTGCGCGGATAAGTTTCACCGGCCCTCCATGATGCAGCACTTAGCGCGCGGTGGCAGAACCGAAATCGATTCGCTCAACGGCTATGTCGCCGCCGAGAGCGCGCGCCTGGGTCTAACCGCTCCTTTTAATGAAGCCTTGACGATGCTCATCAAAGGTCGCGAGCACCGGCCCGCTCAGTAAGCTACTACGCTGCCGCCTCTGCAACAAGCGGAGGCGGCGCTATCGCTTCAGTCTCGATCACGATGGCATTGGGGACGCGTTCATGCAGCAGTAGTTCCGTAGCGAGCACTTGCGGCTCAGCATGGAAATATTCCTGCA
>DASQLD010000632.1:0-10089 GCA_035630195.1 Bryobacteraceae bacterium | reverse complement strand
TTGTCATTTTCTTCGCAGGATCGGCGCGCTACTTACTTCCCATGGCGGCTCCCATTGCGATCCTTGCGTCCCGGCAACGTAAATGGGTCGGTCCTGCGTTCCTGGCAAACCTGCTCCTCGGATTGGCGCTTGCCTGGGTCAACTATCAACATTGGGATGGATATCGCCAGATGGTCGCCAGCCTTAAGAATGAGCTTTCGATCAGACGCGTCTGGATCAACGGCGAGTTGGGGATGCGTTTCTATCTCGAGGCCGAGGGAGGACTTCCTTTGGCTCAAACCGACATCGTTCAACCGGGAGACTGGATCTTTTCGAGCGCGCTCGCATTTCCCATCTCCATCACAGCTCCAATGGCCCCAGTGATCGAACGCGACATCAACGCAACGCTACCCCTGCGTCTCATCGGTCTGAATGCCAAGTCCGGTTACTCGACCGCCGCATTCGGGTTTCGGCCTTTTGATGTGACATCAGCCCCAATTGATCGTGTCCGTGTGGATGCGGTGCTGAAACGAAATCCGGTCTTATCGTACTTGCCGATGAACGCGCCCGAAGCGGAGAGCCAACTTGTAAGCGGAATTTACAAACTTGAAGACAATCAATGGCGCTGGACAGGCAGTCGAGCGATGCTTCTTTTGAAACAACCCGCGGCTCCGGCTCCGCTCGAGCTGAAAATTCATGTTCCCGACATTGCGCCGGCTCGCAGAATAACAGTCAGACTGGATAATGCTGTGATCCACGAGCAAGCCCTGCCGGGGCCTGGTTCCTACACCATCAAAACGAAACCGGTGACGGGCTCGGCCGTGACCCTGATAATCGATGAGACCTTTTCCGTCCCCGGTGATCACCGAGCGCTCGGCGTCATCCTGAGTGGAGCCGGTTTTGGTCCACCGCCGCCAGGACATCCTCTACAGAAGGCTCCCACAACACATTGACGTGTCCTCGTGGCGACCACACACCTGGATCGCTAGCTTGAAAGATCGCGATCACCGGCGTGCCCACCGCAGCCGCCAAATGCGTTATTCCGGAGTCGTTACCGATGTACAGACTGGCCGTTGCGAGCCATTGGGCAAGCTTGTAGAGGTCGTCATATAGCAAGGCTCCTGGCCATTGCTGTTCAGGACCAATGCACAGTTGGACAGGCCTGGACAGCCTCTCCGCCAGCTCTGAGAAATACGGCCAGTTCTTGCGGGCGCTTCCGGAGAAGGGATGTATCGCGATAAAACCCTTGTCCTCACGAGGCGCATCGATACGAGGGATTGCGCCATCCGCCCCTCCGACCTGCCTCATGTAGAAGTCAACCGCATGGACATCAGACGACCTTGGGAGCGCTTCGAGAAACGTGACCGGAAACGCCTCGAGAGCTTCACGAAACTCCTGACGGTTGGTTCCGTACCACGATACGATCTCGTCAAAATGTTCGAGCGCATCCAGGCGAGGGGGATACGAATCGATCCCTGTCGACGGGATCGAACGGACACGATCAGCAAATCGAACCAATGGAACGTTTTGGCTCGCGGTCCATACTTCGGTGTAATCAGCCTTCAGGAATTCGAGCGCGGGCAACGAAACAATGCAGTCGCCTATCGCTCCGGGGCGAATCAGCAGTCGCTTCAGTTGCGAATATCCAGGGGAAGCTTGAGTTGAATACTATCGGGCCGCAGGCAAACGCGATCGTCGCAAGCCTGATAGCTGACCTTGCTCGTCAACAACGTCCGCCCGATTGGAGCATTCTGAGCGACTTTAAAAGTCAGCTTTAAACGGAACTCTCCATCGAATACCGACAGCGTCTCACCCGCAAGTTGATGCGACTTGGGTACCGGAAAGACGACATTCAGCAACTGCGCCGCCGGGTTTTCGAGCAGAGAGAGTTTGAGTGGATAGGTCGGCGCGACGTTGCTGTTGACGTGATAACCGTCCTTGAGCTTGGCGACAACGTCGACAGTCACGGTCTCATTGCGCGCAGCGGCGATCTTCTCGGGAGCGGTCAGTCGCACTACTGCGCGAAGCGAATTAAAATCAATTTGCTGCGCGGTTAGAGGCAGTAATAGCGCTCCGAGCATCAGAACTCTTTGCGCCTTCAAGAAGCTGCATAATCTCATTTTCGTAGTCGCTTTTGCTCACCAATCCCACATGAGTGGATGCGATTTTCCCGTTCCGGTCCAAAACGAAAGTAGTCGGCAGGGATTCAACCCCGCCATACAAGCCCGCCACCGTATCGTTGCCAAGGATGACGCGGTAGTTCACTTTGCTCTGGGCGAGATAAGGCTTAATCACTTCCCATCCCTCTTCATCCATGGCCACTCCCAGCACCGCAAATCCCCGATCCTTGTACTTCTGCTCGAAGTCCGCGAACCATGGAATCTCGATCTTGCAAGGGCCGCACCACGTCGCCCAGAAGTTGAGGAGAACGACTTTGCCTTTGTACTCCGCGAGGGTAACCGTCTTCCCATCCGCGTCTTTTAGAGCAAACTCAGGCGCCGCATTCCGAGCTGAATCGGGCTTAACCTTAGTCTCGGGAGCGGCTTGTTGCTGCTTCTGACAACCGGTTAGAAGGAGACCTAAACAAAGGAGTCCTGCGGCTATAGCGCGGACGGAAAGGAACACGACAACATTATATCGAAGTTATATCGAGAAAGACCCGTCGATCACGTGTTCGCGAAACCAGCGCCGCCGCGCATCGCGCTCCTCGCGGCCCAGAGTCATCTCCGAGTACTGCCGCGCGCTTCCAAATAGCCAACCGGCGGTGTCGCAAAAGCTCTCGCAGATATAATCTTTCCACCGCCGGGTTCGTTTCTTACGATCCGATTTCGTCAATTGCAGCTTCATCGATTCGGCTGACCAGCCGAGTTCACCCAAGGTGTTATTCTCAAACTCCTCGAGAACCATATCTTCGTAGGAAGAGCGAAGGTCGTTCCTAAGCTTCGACCACACAAAATGAAAGACTTCGTGAACGAAGATCCTCTCGAGAACGCGCGGAGTCCGCAACATTTGTTCATCGAGAACAATTTTGCGTTTTCGCAGGAACGAACCGGCATAAACCGCATGCCCTTTCGGCGATTTGGACAATAATTTGCCCCGGTGCGCTGTCAGGTTGGGGCGGAAAGAAACATGAATTCGACGATGCCCGCGAAGTTCAGGAAGACGGTCAAAAACGGCTTCGGGAGCGAGTCCGCGGAACCGGAATAGCTGCTTATTATTTCTCGGCTGGCTTTGTTTGTGCCTGTTGTTTGATGCTCTGAAAGAATGCTTCATTTTCGAACTGGACGCTGGAGTCCGCCTTCGTCTTCTTTTCCCATTGGGCGAAGGCGAGATCCTTCAGCTCCTTATAAATGTCGTCTCGGACTTTCTCGTACGGTAAGACGCCTGCCGTTTCCGCCCTGAATATGTAGTAACCGTTCTCGTGGCGGAGGGGATCGCTTATCTGACCCGGCTTGAGTGTAAGTATCGCGTTCCTCATAGCTTCCGGGACTTGAGTAGTAGAACTGCGAATTGGAATACCCATGTCACCGTTCTGGGCGGCGGAGGCTGAATCCTGTGAGAATTCTTTCACCAACTTTACGAAATCCACTCCGCCCCGGGCTTGCTGGACAACCTTTTGCGCCTTCTGCTTGGCCTCATCCTCTGTGCCGCTCGCACCAAACGGGATGTAAATCAATTTAGCCTGAGTCTCGCGATACTTGTCTTTGTTAGCCTCGTAGTGCTTCTGTTGCTGTTCGGGGGTCACGACGATTTTCAGGTAAACGTCGTCGCGCTCGGCCTGCACCAACGTCATCATGCGCTGAAAGGCTAGCAGTTCCTTGTAGGGGCTTTCATTATCCAGCTTGCTCTTGTTAGCCAACTCCTGCTGAACCTCATACCATGCGTATTCCCGGAGGAACTGCTGAGGATCGTTGACGAACGCCTGCTGCACCTGCTTCGGAAGGGGCGAGACCATTTTTCGTACTTCCTCAGCCGTCATCTTACGGCCATTGATGGTGGCCACAACCGTATCCGGCGGGACGGCGGGTTTCTCCTGCGCGGCGCACACACCCACCGCTAAACTGAGGATTGCCAGTATCTTACGCATCATTTCGACTTTGCAGCCTCCGTCAACAGCGATTCATTTGAAACTGTGACAGACGAGGATTTCTTGAACTCGTCTAGCCAATGCTTCAGACGTGCATCTTTCATCTGTTTGACGATGTCCTCCTTGACTTGGTCGAAGGAGGCGATACCATTTGATTCGATTTTGAAGATATAGAATCCGGCGTCATGCTCGATCGGGCCAACTATGTCCCCCGCTTTGGCCGCGAGAATCGGCACTCGAATGTTCTCAGGGACGTTGGCCGAGGTTGGCCGGATCGGATGCGGAAAGGCGCCACCTTTCTGAGCAGATGCCTTGTCATCGGAAAACTCGAGCGCAACCTTGCCGAAATCCACTCCCTCACGGGCGAGCTTGGCGGCCTTCTCGATTCGCTCCTTTATTACCTCCGGGGTTGAAGCCGAAATCACCGACTTGTCGGATACATTACGAGTCTCAGTCATGCGGGAGATGAAAACTACTCTCACCATCGCCTGCTGGTACATGTCGGGATTGGCGTCGTAGAACTTCTTTGCTTCCTCGGGCGGCAGCACGAAGTTCTTGTGCTTTTCGTCGATGAAGCCAGTGATCAGAATCTGCTTGCGAGACGCCGCAATCCGTTCTTTGAACGGGCTTTGTTGGTCGAAGCCGGCCTTCTCCGCGGCCGTAAGAACGTTCTCAAAAAGGGCGTATTGCTCCAAAAACGCCTTCGGCTGCTGAGTAGCCACCGCTCGCATCGAAGGATCCTGGGCCTCTAGGATTCGTTTGTACTCGGAAAGTGTGATCTTTCTCCCATTAACGACGGCCACTACTGCCTCTTTGGGGTCGTCAACAGGGAGGGACTGGGTCCAGGCACACACGGAGAGCAAAGCTAAGGCGAAACTGCACTTACACATGAGGGCTCTAAACCCTCATAATACCATCCGTCGTTATTGCTGAATCGGCAGAGGACCGAAAACCAGAACCGCCATATCGGCGTCGTCTCGAACATTGCAGTAGGGATCCTTCCCAAAACCATAGTGCAAAACGGCGTCTACAGGAAGCTTGCCGACGAGCTGCAAAACAGCCGTATCTCCATCGAGGTCCACCCGATAGATCGCGGGTACTTCCCCGCTCTTTGTATGGATTGAGAATCCGCTGGATCGCCCCTCGGACCGCAGTTTACCCGTAACGTTGGTAAACTTGACCCGGATAGTTGAGCCCTGTAGCTGCGCTGCAGCGACGTTGGGACTCCTGGCCTTCGCGGTCGCTACGTTCGCCAATCGGATACCCAGTCGCTTCAGACCGGGGGTTCCTATATGAATACCGTCATCGAGCGGAAGATCGACGGCAGCGACCACTCCGGACTTGCCAAGCTTCGGCTCCATGACCCGTTGCCTCTCCTGAATGGCGTTCCATTCCCGGACATTAGCGTTCGAGATATGCCGGCCAAGTTGAACGTAGTAAAAGGGCAGATCTGGCTCACTGAAGTCCTTGCGAAACGAAGCCACGAGTTGTTCGAACCTGTTGGAAAATAATGGCTCCACCGTCAGACCTGCTTCAGCTTCCCCTTGATACCAGAGCACGCCTGCCACCTTGCCCCCAGCGCCGTGAAACCGGCGGATGGTCGCGCCGTACAATGAATCGCCGCCCCTATCTTTCAGAGCTGGATCCCACTGCGCCATGGATGCCCCACCATGTGCGCACGGAATCAATCCGATGGGCACTCGGGTTCGTTTTGTCATCTCGACCGCGAACGGCAGCCCCAGCCCGGCGCCCTTCTTCCGTTCAGCATTGAACCTCTCCAAAGCTGGACCGGTCAATCGACTGTTTCCACGCCAGTGCACACGGTCGACTGCACCGGGCAAGTTGTGCAGAGGCTCTTTGGCAACTAGCCAGCGATCCAACTGATCGAAGCTATGAACGCGCGGATCAGAAGGCTGAACGTCGACGAGGTCTCCGACACCTTCCATATTCGACTGACCGGCGAGAAGCCATAGATCTCCGACGAGGATATCCTTGACGACCACCGGCGTCGCCCCCGGCGACCGGAACTCGATATCGTACGGGCCTCCCGTTGGAACCGATGCCAGAGACCCGATCCACGTCGCGGAGTCGACCTTTGCAACTGGCTTCCAACTCCAACCCTTGAGTATTTTGGAGCCGTCTAGAATGCGCGCTTCGATTTGTTTGCCGGAAAGACCGTCCGCCGTGCCGCCGATTTTAATATCGGTGGTGTTCTGAGCGTTCCGCTGAAAAACCTGATGATCGACTAAACCCACGCCGACGCGAAACTCGGCCGCGAAAACGGTGGCGTTGCAGAGCAGGTTGCAGAGGATAAAGAGAACTACTCTCATCCGGCCCAATTGTACGTCAACGCTTGATTTGCATACGAGGAATCTGCGTTGGTTCTGATTGCGGAGCCGGCGCCGCGGCAGCGATGGCCGCAGTGGCAGTTGGGGCAGGCGTTTTCGGATTAACTTTCGTGTCGCGCGCCTTTTGGAGACGATCGACAAGCTTCTTACGTGCTGCTTCCCCAACCTGGATTTTGTTCACAACTTCACGAGCTCCCCCGGTCTTAGCGAGTCGTGTGGCGACGCCCTTCCGCTGAGGAATATCGGTTCTACCTTCGAGAACCGCAACCCCCGATTTGACGGAAACACGAAAATTGTCGGCAGAGATCTTAGACTTCGCAAACTTGGCGCGAATTGCTGCCTCAATCGCCGCATCGGGCTTTGGTGCGGCCGCGAAAGCCGAGACAGCGAGGACGATGAAAACTAGAACACCATGCATGCTGTCCCTGTAGTGGTTTGTCGCCGCATTTCTTCTCAGATGTTCGGAGGCGTTATCCGAACGGAGCGCCGTTTTGCTATACGAGATTTACGCAGATAGACATTTACCTCTTCGAGAGATCCAAACAGACCTACGAATGCGCGATCCAGCCGTGAGGGACAACGGCGTCTGGAACGGAAATCTGCCGAGCGGAACTGGTCTGTCAAGCAAACAACGGCAGCTCCCATGGGCCGGTACTCATGCGTACCTTGCGCCCAAGCTACAGACCCATCCTTGTCAATCCACAGAGCAAACCCCATTGCAGATACGATATACGCTATGACCAGGCGACTATTCTTGCCGACCCTCGCGGCGCCAGCCTTTGCTCAGGATGCGAAACCAGCGTACCGGAAAGGTAAATTGAAACAGGCGCTCTGCAATAGTGTTTTTGGACGGCAGATGCCGCTTGAAGAACGATGTCGTCATGCGCAGCGGCTGGGTGTTTACGGGCTCGACTTGATCGGACCGAAGGATTGGCCGTTGCTCAAGAAATACGGTCTAATTCCCACGATGGTTCCGGGCTGCGGCACGATTCCCGAAGGCTTCAACAAAGTCGAAAATCACCCGAAGTTCGAAGCAATCGCGCACCAGATCATCGACCAGTGCGCTGAGGCCGGCGCTCCGAATATGATCGGGCTCACGGGGGAGCGCAGAGGACAGGATGCCCGTAAAGGCATAGATAATTGCGTCACCTTCTTAAACAAAATCAAGTCACATCTCGAAGACAAAAAAATTACGATCGCGGTGGAATATCTAAATAGTAAAGTCAATCACAAGGACTACGATTTCGACCACATGGCATACGGTGTCGAGATGTGCAAGCGCGTCGACTCGGCGCGCGTCACCATACTCTACGACATGTATCACGTGCAGATCATGGAAGGCGACATTATTCGGATGATGCGCGAAAACATCCCGTACATTTCACACTTTCATACGGCCGGGAACCCTGGACGCCATGAGATGGACGACACTCAAGAGATGAATTATCGGGGCATCGCCAAAGCGATTGCGGACCTTAATTTCCAGGGCTTCGTGTCGCATGAGTACTCGCCTGTGCGCGATCCGTTGCAATCGCTGGAAGAAACATTAAAGATATTCGATGTCGTCTGATGGTCTGAAGATGGACGATACCAACTCGGGCCAAACAAAATCAGCCACAGGTACGGGCGCCTTTGTTCCTCTGCTCCCCTATCGAGAGCGTAAATCGCATGAAGCCGGCCTTCGGCGCTGGTTGTTCCACGGGCAACGCCTTGATGAACACGAAGAACACAAGCATACCCAGCCGTGGTATCTGGTTCTTTGGTTGACCGGCGTCGACTACTTCTCAACTTTGGGATACCAACCAGGGATCGCTTTGCTGGCTGCAGGGATTCTGTCGCCATGTGCGACCTAATTTTAGTGCTGGTGACGTTGTTCTGCGCACTCCCTGTTTACGCGCAGGTTGCCGGACGATCTTATGTGGGACAAGGATCGATTGCACTCCTTGAAAATCTTCTAAGCGGCTGGCAAGGGAAATTGCTGGTACTTGTTTTACTCGGATTCGCTGCGACAGACTTCGTGATTACGTGACGCTGTCATCAGCCGACGCAGCCCAACACGCCATCGAGAATCCGTTTCTGCATCCTTACCTGGGGGAACACCGCATCCTGATCACGTCCGTATTGCTCGCACTGCTCGCTATCGTCTTCCTAAAAGGATTCAAGGAGGCCATCGGTCTTGCGACGCTCGTTTCGGTTCCCTACATTCTTCTGAACGTGATTGTGCTTGGCCGATGCCTGATGGAGGTGATGCAACACCCGACTCTGCTGGGCAATTGGGAGTCGGCCCTGCAGTTGCGAGGGGGAGACTGGACAGGAATCATGCTGGCGAGCGCGCTAATATTTCCGCGGCTTGCCCTTGGATTGAGCGGGTTCGAGACCGGTGTCTCGGTTATGCCGCTGATCAAGGGGGATGATCAGCTAACTGAGACCGACGCAGTCCCTCACGGAAGAATTAAGAACACACGCAAACTCCTGGCGGCAGCAGCAATCATCATGAGTTGCCTGCTGCTTGTATCGAGCTTTGTAACCACACTGCTCATACCGAAAGCGCCTATCAAAAAGGTGGAAAGGCAAGTGGCCGCTCAATCGCCTATCTTGCGCATCAGTTCTTTGGGGCTGTCTTCGGCACGCTGTACGACATGTCGACCATCCTCATTTTGTGGTTTGCAGGGGCTTCGGCGATGGCTGGTCTTTTACACCTGATTCCGCGCTACCTGCCGCGGTTCGGCATGGCCCCTCTCTGGTCAGCCTTCCCGAGGCCACTCGTCCTCATCTTGTTCGGTATTTGCCTAGGAGTGACAATCGTATTCCGAGCGGACGTCGAAGCGCAAGCGGGAGCGTATGCTACCGGTGTTCTGGTGTTGATGTTGTGCGCCGGGCTGGCTGCGGCCATCGCTCTTTGGCGGGAGAAAAGGCATATCCTATCCGTCTATTGCTGGCTTGTGGCAGCAGTGTTCGCGTTCACTGTCGTGGAAAACATCATTGACCGGCCCGACGGTTTGATTATCGCCAGTATCTTCATCATCGCTACCGTAGTGGTCAGCGGCATAAGCCGCTACGTCCGCGCAACAGAGTTACGCGTTTCTGAACTTGGTTTCTGCGATGAAGAGTCACGTGAATTATGGGTCGCCATCATAAATAAGAAGGTGCACCTGATCCCGATCCGAACCGACTCACCGTCCGCTCGAGCGAACAAGAAGAGGGAGATCCAAACACACTACAAGGTTTCTGGACCACTGGCATTCGTTCACGCCGCGCTTGTTGATAATCGGAGCGAGTTTCTGGCGCCATTACAGATCGATCTGAAACGGGAGGGAGACGACTATGTGCTCCGGGTTTCCGGAGCAATCGCAATTGCGAATACGATTGCTTATGTCAGTGAATTGATCGATCCGATCGCAATCTTCCTTGGCCTCACACGGCGGGACATGGTTGCCCAACAATTAAAGTTCCTCCTGCTCGGCGAGGGGGAAACCGGTATGCTCGTGTATCAGATCCTGCTTCGCTACTGGGAGTTCACGCCGGAGGATGATGTTCGCCCCTATATATTCCTGATGAGCGATTAAAGTTGAAGCTTGTGCTGCTACAATAGGACCACTGCCGGAACGCGCCCGTAGCTCAGTCCGGATAGAGCGTTTGCCTCCGGAGCAAAAGGTCAGAGGTTCGAATCCTCTC
>DASQLD010000631.1:0-5222 GCA_035630195.1 Bryobacteraceae bacterium | reverse complement strand
TCCTGTCGGCCGCCCGCGCCGCATCGACGTGCGCCTAGATGGCCCAATCCTGGCCCGCGGCGGCTATCGTGCATCTAGCGATGGACTTGCCGGAAGGTGCTCACGCGGTTACTCTCGCGGACCGTTAACGATACATCTACTTTCGTTTGCTTCGTCGCACATGCAACCGGACGTCAAAAGGGCCGAGCGTCAACGGCACGTCGAGGCCGCGGCGCGGGAAGCATTCGAATTGCGCGCTGGCCGCACTCTTACGGATAGTGAGTGGGCTGCCGCGCGCCGGAGACTTGTGGAATTCGCGCAGATCCTCCGTTCATGGGATCGAAAGACAATCGATCTTTCACAGGGTAAGGTTGAATAGGTATGCCAGCGAGAACGCTAACCGTGTCATCAGCCTCCAGAGGGAAGATGGCCCCGCAGGCCAGCCGCGTTGTGGTCTATGTGCGGGTATCAAGCCGGGAACAGCGCGAGGAGGGCTACAGCATCGAGGCTCAACTGCGCCTGTTGCGCGACTACGCCGTAAAGCAGGGCTTCATCATCGCTCAGGAATTCATCGATGTTGAATCTGCCAGCAAGAGTGGTAGGACTGGATTCAACGAGATGCTCGCGTATTTGCGAAAGCATCCTGCTCGACCCATAATCCTTGTCGAGAAGACTGATCGCCTGTATCGGAACCTAAAGGACTATGCGACGCTTGATGTGAAGGACTGGGACCTTACCATCCATCTCGTGAAGGAGGGCGAAATCCTCAGCCCCGATTCCAAGTCGAGCCAACAGTTCGTCCACGGCATCAAGGTTCTGGTAGCACGCAATTACAGCCTCAACCTGGGTGAGGAGACGATCAAGGGCATGACCGAGAAGGCGCGAGCGGGGATCTACCCGAGTTTTGCGCCGATGGGGTACAAGAACGTCGACGGGGCGAACGGCAAGCGTACGATCATACCCGATCTTGATACAGCGCCAGTGATCACTGAGATCTTCGAACGATTCAGGGCGACGCGTCATTCCGTGAAGGCGCTCGTCAAGGAACTCAATGCCGAGGGCGTCCGTCTTCGCGGGCGCAAACTCTACATTAGTGTTGTTCACCAAATCCTGAGGAAGCGGTTGTACACCGGCGATTTTGATTGGGACGGCATCACGTACCAGGGCACCCACGAACCGCTCGTAAGCCGGGAGTGTTGGCAACGCGTTCAGGAGTTGCTCGATGCGCGGGCCGCGAATCGTACTCGGAAAGTGAAGCATGATTTTGCGTACACCGGCCTTGTGCGCTGCGGCCATTGCGGTTGCCTGTTCGTCGGAGAATTGAAGAAGCGGAAGTATGTCTACTACCACTGCACGGGCCATCGCGGGAAATGCCCCGAGCCGTATACGCGGCAGGAAGTCCTCTCCGGTGAGTTCGCCAACATTCTCCAGGAGTTGGTCATCCTACCGGCTATCCTCGAGTGGCTTCGCGATGCTGTCCTGGATTCAGACCGGACGGCGCAGGGCGCTCGTGCTGAGAGCATTAGGAAGCTCAGGACCCGCCACAACCAGATTGAGGCCCGCATCGAGACCATGTACATGGACAAGCTTGACGGACGAATCAGTCAGGAATTCTTCGACAGACAGGCCACCTCGATGCGCGGGGAACAGGACGGATTACTTCTCAAGATCAAGGGCATCGAAAAGGCCACGCCGGCCCCAATCGATCAGGCGATCGATATGCTGCGCCTGACAAGCCGGGCGAGCAAGTTGTTCCTCCAGCAACCCGCTCTTGAGCAGCGGCGGTTGCTCCAGACGGTTGTGGAGAAAGCGTCCTGGAAGGAGGGTAGGTTGCGGACAGCCCTGTTCGAACCTTTCGAAATCTTACGACGTTCGAACCAGCAAAGTTATAGCAAGGAAAAGGAAAAGGCGGGGTCTGGACGCAATTTGGAGATCTGGCTCCCCGGCATGGATTCGAACCACGAAGAAACGAGATCTTCGAGAATCAGCAAGTTACTGATTTTACGATTCGCCACATCTCACAAATCTCACGTAACCGACCCTATTCGTACAGCATTCGTACATGGCGGAACTCCCGTCATCACCGACGATTCGGACGGTGCAGTCCTCCCCACATGCCGGTACGACCAGCGGTTCTCATCTGAGCCGATCGGGCCGCACATGTTCTGCAACAAGAATGATCGGCTTCTCCAAAATGGCAGGCCGGCAAAGACGGCACTTGCCCACCTTCGGGGGTAAGGCCACACATCGGGCACGAGGGGAAGCGCTGCGCCTTTGAGCGCGGGTAATCTCCCAGAAGAGGACTTCCGGCCAACTTCCGACTAGCGCGGTGCGGAGAAACCCGGTCCCTTAGTGTCCGAAAGCTGAATCCGACAGCTTTGACGGGAAGATCAGTGCACCGCGATGTTGTGGCCGGGCGGTCTTGTCTCACTTACTTTCTGTCAACCTCCGATATCTTCGTAACACCTGTTTAAGCTCTTCATGCGGCAGGCCTATCCATCGGTGATAGTCTCTCCCCACCATCGTTTCGGCGGCAACCATCGCGTTGATCACGGCCTCCTCAGTCGCAAAGACGGTGGCCTCGAAGAGATCGTCGATCCGGCGGTTCGAGAGCATTCTGACCGTGGACGCATCGGGATCTCCTGCGACTCCCGGATTAGCCGTTGAAAAGGCGATGAAGATGTCGCCGGACCCGTTGCCGGACATGCCTCCGGTACGGGCGATTCCGAGCGCCGCCCTCACCGCCAACCGTCTTAGCTGAGGGGCGATGAGCGGCGCGTCTGTCGCAACCACGATGATGATCGATCCGTCGCGGGCGGGCGCAGGCAGGGTGATCGGACGGCAGGGATATTTATCGCAACCAATTTCCTTTCCTACCGGCGCGCCCGCCACCATGAGGTGCCGGCGCGTTCCGAAGTTCGCCTGTACCAGCACCCCGACGGTGTACCCGCCGTCCGCATTCGGGAGCTTTCGTGATGCTGTGCCGGTGCCGCCCTTGAAATCGTAACAATGCATGCCGGTGCCGCCCCCGACGTTGCCCTCGGCGACCGGGCCCATAGATGCCGCCTCCAACGCGTGAAATACGTGTTCGGGCTTTACATGAAACCCATTGATGTCGTTAAGCCAACCATCGTTCGTTTCGGCGACGACGGGAAGCGCAAATGCCCCGCGAAGCAGGTCGTGCTGCACTTCCCAAGCGATGATGGCATCGCGAACCACACCGACACTGTGCGTATTGGTGATCGCCATTGGGCCTTCCATGAATCCGGACTCTTCAACCCAGGTAGTGCCGGTCATTTCACCATTGCCGTTCAACGAGAACCAGCCGGCGAACACCGGGTCCTTCGATCGCTTGCCTCGCGGCAGGATCACGGTGACGCCTGTTCGCACGGGCCCCTGTCCAGGTTTCAGGACACCCTCCCCTCTGATCAGCGTCGTCTGGCCGACTTCAACGCCCTTCACGTCCGTGATCGCATTCAGAGCGCCCGGAGTGCCGTCGAACGGAACTCCGAGATCTCGAGCACGGGGTTTCTCCGCGGCCCCTAACGTGAGGGCCAACGCGGCAAATAATAAGCTTCTTGTCATAGTCCATCCACTCCAAAAGGTCCTGTTTCCGCTTACCTGAAGCTGGCAGTTGGGTGCCTTTTCACCTGGGGTCTTAGCGCAACCCAGTGCTTAGTCCACGCACCGGTAGACGATGTCTTTTCATACACTCTGCTTAGTTTAGACAGTGCCGGCGCGGTAAGCATGGGCATTCTCAAACGCGGTTTCTCCGGCGGCGCGCTGGCCACTTCCCGAGGCGGCTCGGGAACGTTCGCCTAGCTCGGCACCGTTGACAGACGGCCTATTGAGGAGAAGCACCGCTTGGCGACAGTGTTGCGTCGCTACTGAGCAACGGGATGACGCTTTGGACATAACCTCAATGCGTGCTGGCCAAACTTAGCTTGACCAGCTAATGGTCTCGCGCTGGCTCGAACCACTTATCTTGTTTGTTGCTGAGACACGGCGTTCGGGGGAGTGCCTCCGATCGCACGTCCTGGAACCGGACATATTAAGAGTGACGGTTGATCACAAACTGCCCCGAACCAAGTGAAGACTCTGCAGTTGCGGATTGAAACACTGCCCTGGCGCCGCTGCGCGGCAGTGTTTCAATCGGTGTCCAAAATCTGGAAGGACGTGGTTACCGTAGCATCAATTAGATTGATCGGTTAAGAACACGGTTGAGCCGCTGAACGAAAGCTCCGGGTTCCTGTAATGGTACGCCTTCCATCAGGAGAGCTTGTTCGTAAAGGAGCCAGGCCGCATCCTCAGCGGTACTTCCGTCGGAGTGGATCAGCAATTTGCGGACGATTTCGTGATCGGGGTTGATCTCGAGGGTGGGCTTGAGCTCCGGTAACTCCTTTTGACCCATTGCACGGAGCATCTGCTGGACCTTCATCGAAGGTTCGTGTTCATCAGAAACGATGCACGACGGGCTGTCTGCGAGCCGCACTGAGGCCCGCACTTCCTTCACTTTGTCCCCGAGCACGGACTTAATCTTGTCGAGCAGCGGCCTTACCTCTTCACCCTTGTCGGGCTCGTCTTCGTCCTTCAGATCTTCGGCTGTGGCTGCTTTATTGATGGCCTTCAGCTCGATGTCGCCATATTTGTCTACACCTGAGAAGACGATCTCGTCAACTTCGTCGTCGAGAATGAGAACCTCCATGTCCTTCCTTCGATAGATCTCGAGGAGTGGGGACGTCCGCAGAAGACTTTCGGAGCCGCCGGTCAGGTAGTAGATCGCTTTCTGACCTTCCTTCATGCGCGTCTTCACGTCGGCGAGGCTCGTGAGGCCTTCCGCTTTGGTTGATCTGAATCGGATCAGGTCCAGTAGCGTCTCGCGATTTCCGTAATCGCTGTACAAGCCTTCTTTCAGCGGTCGGTTATATTCTCCGATGAACTTCGAATACTCGTCTGGCTGTTTATCCGCGATTGTCTTTAGCTCGGAAAGGATCTTCTTAACACTCGCCGTACGGATCGTGGTCAGGATGCGGTTCTGCTGCAGAATCTCACGGCTGACATTCAGCGGAAGGTCCTCGCTGTCGATGATGCCGCGCACGAATCGCAGGTACTGCGGCAGGAGTTCTTTTGCGTCGTCCATGATGAAGACCCGCTTGACGTACAGCTTTACGCCGCCTTTATAGTCGGCCCGGTACAGATCCAGAGGAGCCTCTGAAGGGATGTAGAAGAGGCTGGTGTATTCA
>DASQLD010000630.1:0-3090 GCA_035630195.1 Bryobacteraceae bacterium | reverse complement strand
AGTATCTTCTGACCAAAGCATACCGGCTGATAGCCGAGTTGGAAGGACAGAACCAGCCAGGCAAAGCTGCCGTGACCCGACGCCGCCGATGAGCTGCCGCCGATCTCGTTGCTTTTCGTGAAAGCTGCTTATCTGATAAACGAATACAGCGGCTATGCTGCTGCGATGACCTGCACTCCTGGAACTGGTCCGAGATTCGGCAGAATTTCGGAACAAGGAGGCAGCCTTCACGCGAGGTGAATTCCAGCCGCTGATGTGTTGACTTGAGGATCGGCCATGGATGGTTGAGAACGCTCATGCACAGACGCGCGGAACGCTGCGCAAGATTGGCGCTGCCGCTAAAAACCGGAGACCGATGACGGGAACCGCGCCACCCTGTCATCGGTATCATAGAGGCTCCTATATGTGCGGTGTGATCTCTAGGACTAGTGCCACCTTACTTTTTTTCTGCGTGATCGCAGCAGCGCAAGAGCCGCCCTTTCGCGACGCCAAGATAATAAAGAAGCCTGGCGAGGAGTCAGGTCCGGTCGTAGCGATCGTAAGCGGGAGACAGCGCCAGATCCTGCCTAAGGCGACGAAAGTGTGGCCGGCAATGGGTGGTCAAGATCTCATTGCTCTCATTCCGCCCTCACAGAACCAGCCGCAAAGTAAGGGTTACACGATGCGTCTTTTCAATGTCTCTGCGCGAAAGGGACATTCGTTGGGCGTCGTCCCGTTTGGTGATGGCGAGTTCTCCGAACAACTGCGATCGGACGGAAGCTGGATATTTCTTCTGAAGGGCGCCGATCCGCAATCGAAGACGCCGCTGCTGATCGTTGCGGATGTGCAGGCGATCCGGGCGCTTGTTTCGGACCCAAGGGGAAATAAACCGGACGAGGCAACTCTTTCAGCTCTACTGGCTGTCGATATGCGCAATATCTTCGCAACCGCGACGCCCGATCGCCAGGTTCAGTTTCTGGATGATGGATCGTCTGTTGTCATAGAAGCTGGCAAGCAGCCAGTAACAGGAAGATGGTGGACCAACGGCGAAATGATGACGGTGTTGCTGGATGGTGATAAGCATGTCGAGTTCCCACGCGCATCATTGACGAAGGTCGTCGGTGTGCCGGCGGGGTCGCGCCTTGTGGTCCGGCTCTTGCAATCGCTTTCTTCGCACACAGCCAAAGAGGGTATGCCGATAGAAGTCGTGCTCATCTCGCCAATCATTGTGGATGGAAAAGTTTTGATACCACCCGCCAGCAAATTAAAGGGGACAGTGACCAACGCCCAGGCTGTTGGCATGGCGGTCGTCCACGAGACGGCAAAGCTGACATTGAAGTTCGATCAACTGGAGTTTCCCGACGGCACAACGCGGATATTGCATTCGCGGCTCCGTCAAGTGGACAATTCCCGGGAGAAAGTGGACGAGACCGGGACCATTCTTGGAATCCGAACTACCGGAACTTTAGGTTACTCAGCCACGAGCATGCTCGCTTCTGTTACAGCGGTAGATCCAGTCGCGTATCTCTTCACATCTGTGACAGCGAGCGCCGTGCTCGGATTTACAGAGGCGGAAATAATGTACCCTGCAGGCACCGAGTTGCAGGTCGAACTGACAGCGCCGCTCGTAA
Source organism: Bryobacteraceae bacterium (assembly GCA_035630195.1). GTDB lineage: Bacteria > Acidobacteriota > Terriglobia > Bryobacterales > Bryobacteraceae > DASQDN01. The sequence goes on along the minus strand of DASQLD010000630.1, from coordinate 1,480 downwards.
CCTCGCAAGTATTCCCATTCGCCATTCCTGTAATTTCCAGAACGGAGACCGAGCGTCAGGAGATGCGGGAGCTTGTCAGGAGTCTGCCGTTCCGCACCGCGACGCAAGCAGGCGACAAGCCCTCGGATTTGACGAACCTGGCATTCCTGGGACCGGTCGATGGCGTGAGGCGCGCCTTTCAGGCAGCCGGCTGGGTGAACGTCGATCAACTCACCGCAGCTAGTACCTTCCAGACACTCAAATCAATCGCCGGCGACGAGGGGTACAGCGAGGCGCCGATGTCAACGCTATTGTTAGACGAGCGGCCACCGGTATTCACTCTCTCGAAAACCACAAACACTTTCTCGTCGCGCCATCATCTCCGCGTATTCGAGCCGGGAATGCGATACCAGGGCTTGCAGGTTCTGACTTCATCCTCGACGCAGGACATAGGGATTGCCTTTTCTCGCAAGCAAAAGAACTTCATTCACGTGATCGACGAATACATTGACAACGAGCGTTCTCAGGTGGTCAATGATCTGTCGTTTACAGGTTGTGTCGACGCCATGGAATTGGTTCCCCGTTCCTGGGTTCCACTCGACGCCTACAACGCTACCGGCGATAGATTGCGGACGGACGGCGCCATTGCCGTGATGCGCATAAACGAGTGTTCGAATCCAACGGCAATCGAAGGGCAGCGCGTTCCACCCCCTCCCCTGTTTAACCGAAGTGTGCGAAACACGATGCTGACGCTCCGCAATATGGTATGGCGTGGCAATGTTGCTTATCAGGGAGTAGACGGCGGGCGTAAACTGCACGGCGCTATGGCGGACGATGACGAGCTGAAGCCTGAGTCGGGAGCGTGGCGCAAAGCGGATATTTCAGGCGCCGAATACGAGGGCGTCGGAGACATTCCCGCGGACCGGCAAAGCTCGGTCAAGTTCGAGGATGCGGACGCGACTCAGACAAACGCAACGGCGGACCGTCGTTGGGATCCACCTCGCCGTGAGATTGCGGTCGAAGGCGGATATCTGCAGTATCCCAATAAGCAATTAGAAGCCGTGGGGGTGTTCATGATCTCTCCCCAGCCTGATCTTCCTCCTTATGCGATCGGGTTGTTCGACGACATCAACGATGGTTGGAGCGCAGGTATATCCGTCACGCTGAATACGTGGAGGTGGGTGTCGAGTGAATTCGGCTATCACCTTCACCGCGGCAAATACCGCTTGGAAAGGTTCAATATACCAGGAGACATCGATGAGCAGGGTTCTTACGATGCCTACACGGTTGGCTTGGCGACGAGGCAATTTGAGTACAACGCTCTCTTTCACGTCCGGCCTCGCGAGTCTCGGTGGCGTCCTTATGTCGCTGTCGGACCGGCATTGCAGTTGATTTATCTGACCGATGCTCCCGTACGGCGGGCTCCCAGCGCGTTCAAACTGGGATTACAAAATATTGGCCTACTGAAGGCAGCCTTCGACTTCGGCCGAACCCCACCATT
>DASQLD010000629.1:0-15730 GCA_035630195.1 Bryobacteraceae bacterium | reverse complement strand
CTCGTTCGCCCGTAAGGTTGTCGAAGGTTGTCCACTGGACCGTATAGGAAGGCTCCGGCATGAAGCCGTAGTGGGCGCCCAGGTGTTTGAACGTCAGTTGACCGTCATCCATTTTGAAGTCATCAAGCGGCAGGACATCGTAGAAGAAGGCCCTCCCGATTTTGTCGCGTCGCTTGATGAGACACTCTGAAAGCCATTCGACTGTCCGCGGGTCAGAATACTCGCCGGATTTCACTAGGGCACGGATGTCATCGTCGGTGAACGCCATCACCTGCTTCGCTGCCCAGTACTTGTCGTCTGGTAGAGCATTCGCCAGCGGGGCCAGCTCCATATTCGGCATCCAGAGCCTGGGGTCGAAGGTTTCGTATTCGAACCGTCCTGTGCCGCGCATATTAGGAAAATTGGCCCGCTGCCAGGCTGGGGAATGAATACCGAAGCCGAGGAAGTTCCTGACCCCATGGTTCCAGTCGTAAAGCAACTCGTTGCCTTCCCTCGCTTCCTTTGCGCGCTGCCAGCCGCTGCCGAGGGAGGCGAAGAAGTCTGCGAAATAGTGACGGACGAAGCTCATCCCGTTCTCTTGCACTAAAAAATCCAGCGTGGCGGACGGCCCGATCCAGTTCTGCCCGAGCCACGCGCAGAATACGGATAGCGCACGCAGTTCGCGCCGGTGCTCGTGAGGGAAGAGGTCGTTCGGATCGTCGGTGCGCGTACCAATGAAGGACGTCGGACCGAGTATCTTTGCGGCCGGAACCCTGGTGGCCACCACGCGATATGTGCCTGCTTTGTCCGCCCGCGCCTGCGCGAAGAAGAGATCGATATCCTCTTCAAGCAGCTTGTTGGCTTGACCCACGGCGTTAATGTCCTTGCCTTCGGGAGAAGCTTTCAAATCCGACCTTTGAAATTTGACAATGTAGTTCTCAGGCGCCCAGTATCCCAAGGCGTGATAGGCGTTCGCGGCAACCATGGTTGCGCCTGTAGACATCTCGGATCGGTTCAACGGGTCAAACCGAATCAGATAAAGATGGTTCCTTGAGTCGGCGATCAAAAGCCCAGGCCGCACGTCATGGCGCTTCACTCTTAAGACCTGCCAGGGCATGTTCTGTGATGGTGGACCTCCCGTACTCGGTCCGCGAGTAAGTTCCTCCGATGTCATTCGGTTCTTCGCATGTCGATGTACGTACCATGCGCCGTCGAGCGGCTCGCCAAGCGTGTTGACTCCCATCGCCGGGATCACGCTGTTATTCGGATGACGCTCTCCGGGTTTGCTGAAGCGATTGGTTAGGCCTTCCCAGATGCCGCTTATCGCGCGGTAATTCGCATCTCCCACGGGAACCGGCGGCAGCTCCTTTTGCAGTGGGTCGTCGGGAAAGAACTTCTGCGCCTGGGAAAGCCCGGCCAGTATAAAGCTAGCCGCGAAAGTGAGAATCGCCGTTCTGTTCATCGCTCCTCACCACATGTTGCTAAATGTCCACATGAACCGGTAACCCTCTCGGCTTAGGGCATTGTCGATGCGCATGACGACAGTGTCCTGAAGCGTAAAGCGGAAGCCGATGCCGCCGGCGTATTCCAGGTCGTGAAAGTTGAGTTGGGAAACTTTGCGCGCTACCTTGCCCCCTTCGAAAAACAATGCGGCGTGCATGTTGGAAAAGAGATACCAGCGGTGTTCTACAGCCGCATGAAACGAACTCTGATCATAGAAACGGTATCGCTCGAAGCCGCGAAGCAGGTCATTGCCTCCCAAGGTGGGCTGCAGATAAAAAGGAACGGTCTGACCATCTTTTGTCCATGCGCCGACCGCCCGCGACTGCAGAGCAATTACTCGGGTCCTGTTCCAGTAGGGGATGTATTGTTCCGCGCCAATCTCCAGACGGTTGAAAGAATGAAGACCAAGCTGCTGATCCAAATAACGGAGGTGACGCGCGTAGTAATGACCGCCGCTCCGCGGCCCGCTCGGATTGTCTCTCCAGTCGTACTGGAGAACGGCGCCGCCCCGCAGGAAACGAGACTGCTGAAACAAACCGGGCGTTTGGCCGGGGCTGAAAATCTCGTCAGTCGAAGGAAATCCACTCCGTTCGCCTTTTCCCGTATTGGCGGCATAGACTCCGCCGGCTGCCCCAATGTAAAACTTCCGCCAGAGTCGAATCCGGCCCTCAAGGTCCAATCCAAGATCCTCCAACCGGAAGCTACTGCGGTTTGACTCTGCCGAATCAGGTCCTGGACCGTAGTAATCCATCTGAGGGGAGTTCTCATATTTTGAGTAGAGCTTCAGATCAAAGCGATCACTGTTGAGGCGCGGAGATTCAACCTCAAGATCAAACATGTAAGCTAGCTTGGGCGTGCCCCGACCAGTGACCTTAAAAGCCAGTCGTTCGTTCCAAAGATCAATTCGCCGGTAACCCAATCCGAGTGAGGTACCATTCCCCGACCGCATGCCTCCAAGAACAATTTGTAGCCCGTTCGCGCCCTCACCTGAGCGAACTCCTTCCAAGAGTCCCCGTTCTGCGTAGTTGTTTAGTATCCTCACAACGCCGGGTGTACGTTCCGGCCAGATCCTGGCTTGTTTGTCCGCGCGAATCTGCTGCATCTGCTCGGTGCGCGATGTCGCTTCCTGTGCGCATATGAGCGGCGTCACGAGCGCTCCATACAGATACAGAATGCTTGTTAGGCTTATTCGCGTCATCGCAGATTAACGTTTCGCCACGCTTCGATTACTTGCCACGTCTAACTGGGCTATTGGACATTGGAATCGGAATTCTACAGGCTCAATCGTAAGAGGCCATAGAAGACCGGTGCGCAGCTTGCCGCCGAATTCGGGCGCGCTCCGCTCTCTATGGCTGGTGGCTGGTCCGCCAGGTGAAGTCGTAACGAAAGCCGATGGTGAACACGCTGTAACCCGACTCTCCGGCTGCGGTTACACTGTCGAAGTCAATCTTGCTCTCTGAATAGATTTTGCCGTTTCTCGCAAAGAACCATTCCCCGCCGAAGATGAAATACCGCGTTCTGAAATTCGGATCCAATAACGGATCCCCGACTTTTGGATTCTGGTAAGTGTACCCGCCGATTATGCCGAAGCGCGGTGTTCCTACCCGCGTGTACACTTCCATACCGGCCGCGTCAAATACTATCGGAGTGGATTGCTCAGGCGCATTCGGAACCGGGACAAACGCAACGTCGCCGTTGTGCTGGTGAGAATATACGAATCCGAATTGCAGGATTCGCCAATCAATCCGTGTGCCCACTGCCATGAAATCGGAATTGCTTCCCATGCCACGAATTTGCTGCTTGACAGGTGACCAGTTGGTTCGCGTGTACGTTCCTCCAGCCTTCACTCCCGGCAGGATCGTGAACTGCAGTGACCCTCCCACGCCGTCCGTAGTTGTGTCGTTCCCGGCGCCGCGAAATTGCCCTTGAACCCCGACTTCCACCACTTTCAGTAGCGTGTTCCGGTAGTTCACGATGCGGTCTGCGCGCCCGGTGCCTGTCTCTCCGCCGTCCGTTCCGGCGACATAGGCGTGTGTGCCCTGTCCGCCAAACACGTTGAATCGATCGGTCGTATAGCTGGCGATATCGTATTGCACGGCATATTGTTTCCCAATCGCTACTTTTCCCACCGGTCCAAAATCGACACCCACAAACCCGAGACGGGCCAGAAACACGTCACTGGTTGTGGTTGAGACCGTTCCGAATTCCCCCGGCCCTCCTGCCGAGAGGTTGAATTGAGTTTCACTCTGGACGAGGTTTACTCCCCATTCCGTTCCGGCGAACATTTTGATCTTTCCCCTCGTCGCGAAATTGATGCCAACTCGCGTTGCGTTGTCCTGCACCTCCAGGTCATCGCGGAAAGCCGCCACGTGAGTACGCAATTGGCCGTACGCCTCGAACATGCCGACAAAGTTGTTGGCGTCGATGGCTTCCTTCGTGCCGCCCAAAGCAAATTCGCCGCCGCAGCCATTCGAAACCCAAACGCCCTCCGAGTCATACCCCCATGTGTTTCCAAGCAAGCAATTAGATTCGCCGGTGGAACGCAATAATGCGACACCCGCTGAAGTATCGGCCTTGCAGACCTGCCGTTCACCCTTTACCGACGCGCAGGTTACTACAGTCGGCATGGTTTGACTCGACGCTGACTGTTGCGCATGGGCGGAGGGAATCAGGAATGCGCACATCAGCATCGTGAATGTTCCCAAACCAGCCCGTGAATGGAAATCAAAAACACAAGGAATCGATACCGGCCTCAGCTCCATATCGTCACCTGCGGCAACTACTACATCGGATAATCCGGTCGGCTTCGGCAGCGTCTTTATGCGTAAGGACATGAATACCTCATTTCTCAGCGTGTTCGCTTGTTGTGATTGTTCGTCACGCGAGCCGGCACTCGAGGCTGATCTCCTCGCGGAGATCTACCGGCAATCGCCCTTTTCAAGTGACTGGACTGAGAGATGCCCGGCGGAAAACGAAGACTCATTATTTCCACCGGTTCCGGCAGGCATGCCTCTGTCTCGAAGCTGCCTCATGTCCAGAACACAGGGTTTGAGTAGGGCGGCTTACCGTGAATGCCGAATGCTCTTAGAGTTCCATGCAGCTCAGTTGAACGAGTAACTGATGCCGGAGCTGACGCCATAGTCACTACTTGAGAGATTCATCGGTGGCTTATTGTCCCAGTTGCCGTAGAACGAGGTCCTGAACCAGAGGTTGTTAATGATCTGGATCGAATAGGCGGTATTAACGTAACTGCGGACGCGCCCAGCCTCCGTAAGAAGGGGCAATACACTTGCCGTCGCATCGAACGAAGACTTCTTGAACCGGAACACGTGCAAGTCAACGACGAACATTGCGGCGAGCGCATTGCGAGAACTTTGACTGCCGGTGGAAGGTTCGTATCTTGTCTGTTGTACCGCCAAATCGGCAGTAACCGCGATGCGGGTGGTGTTAGTATCTTTTACGAATCGGCCGAGCCCGCCGGCGAGCGTCGTCTGAAGATTAATGCCCTGCTGCGAGCTCTGCAGCAACTCCGCAGCGCCGGAGTAATACCAGGCTCGCCTGCCGCCGATCAGCCGCCTGGCCCAGAAACGGGATTGGTTCCGTGTCGCTGCGGCCGCTCCGGAACTGTTGGAGTATGTGGAGATGTAACCGGCGGCCACACGCCAGTGCTCACCTCGCACTCGCAGCTCAGCGCCAACGTTGTATTGCGCCGTGTCATTCCCCTTCGTGTAAATCAAACCGCTGTCTATGTTGCCGGAAAAGCGCCGCCAAAGTGATTCGGATGTGGGAGCTAATTCAACAACGTTCGCGAACGGCAGCGGTGTCGGCTTCTCCGTCGGTTGGAGCACTTCAATTTTCATCGGCTGCTGCGCAGGGTTTTCCGGCGTTCGGATAATCCCTTCATAGATCGAGCCGTCTTGTACGTGCACGATGAACAACTGGGTGCTTTCTACCCGCGCTACTTTGGACCACTCAATAGAAACGGTGCCATCCACGTAGTCGAACGACGCGTAGAGCACTCCCCTTTCCAGTCTCTTGATCTCGCATGTGAAACGATCTCCGTTCGCCATCACTACGACGTCGGTTTTAGTTCGCGCGGTGAGTTCAACCGCAGACCAAACCATCAGCAAGATCGTTACTTTGACCGAAATTCCCATTGGGCGATGTTTCCTGATCGCAGGATCTTTGGCGCCGTCGGTTTCGCTGATCGCGAGTCGCTAATATCCACAAATCTTCTGTCGAAAAAGCTTTACCAACGCGCGATGAAGCTGCCATTGCGGCATCGTCGCAGGATTCGCACGCAGGCAGAGCAAACCTGTTCTGAGATGTGTAAGTCGACAAAGGTTCACTGCCGTTTACGGCACGCTTTGCCTGGATGGGTGCCCGCCGGTCGCGAGCGAGCTGGCCGGCGGGGCAAGTGACGCAGAGCTAACTCTTTTGCGACAGCCGTACTCCGAAGCCTGCTAAGCCTAGGGTCAAGCCCAACAAACCCATCATCGGAAACGGGCTGGCGGTCTTCGGCAGTCTCGTTGGCGCTGGTTCAGGAGCGCGTTGCGCGGCTGCGGTTGAAGGCGCTGGCGCCGTTGACGCCGGTGGCGCAGTTGACTGCGCGACCTGGACCGGCTTACGGGCTGGAGCTTCTTCGATCAGCAGTGTGCTTTCGATCTTCGCTGGTACGGTCGCGATCACCGGTCTCGGAGGTGGTGGCGAATTGCCTGTTGTGGTCCGAACCGAGCTTACCACTGTCTCAGGCGCCTGGGTAACAATCGTCGCCGTGAACTTCATGCCCTTCCTCAAGTCAAAAACGGTCTTCTGCTCTCCTTGAATCGTGAACTTCGTTCCGTCGGGCACTTTCACCTGCTTGTTCTTCCCGTCGGGACCCGTGAAAATCACATAGGGAGCGTTGACCTGCCACACGGTTCCCTCGGTCGTCCGTAAGGACTGCACGACTCTGTCTGACGTGGTCGTTATCGTAGTGCGCTGCAGCTTCATGCCTGGACGAAGGCCGGTGACCCCGATTTGCTTACCATCCACATTGGCCGTGGCGCCGGGAGGCGCTGTGTAGTGTCGGACTTCGCCCGTGTCCATCTTGACGACAATGTCGTTGCCGTTGACGGCTAGAACCTCGCCGCGCTCCAAGGTCGTCGTCTGTTGAGCTAGGCCCACGGCTACGATGCAGCCTAGTCCCATGAGAGTTGCGAGACCCAACGAACGGCCTCGCTTCACTGTGGTTCGATCCATACTTCGTTCTCCTTATTCATTCGTGTCTGTTGCATTTGTACCCCTACCGGTTCTGTTGTTCCTTACTTTCAATGCCGTGAACGATGAATCTCTGCGGGGCGTCGCCCGAGTGGTAGAACGGATAGCAGGTCACCAACGTGACCGAAGGACCCGTCCGCGGCCCCAGTACGGTTACATCGTCCGGCGTTACGATTTCGATCTGGTCAACCGAATAAGTCGTCGTAGCGGAGGGCGCCGAGAGTGTCATGAGATCACCTACCGCGATGTCTTTCAGCACACGGAAAAATCCATCCCGGTGCCCGGCAATTCCGATGTTGCCGGTTTCGCCCACACGAGTGCTCCCGATGATTCGTCCTACCCCCCGGTTCAGAACCAATTCGTCGGTACCGTCGAAAACCGCTACTTCAACTCCAAGTTTCGGGATCCGCAGGATGGCCACCGCGGGCGCAAACTGCCGCATCAGGGAATCTCGATAAGCCCCGATCCTCTTGGCGGACCATAGGCTGTAATCCGGTTGGATGATGCCGACTGGAATTCCGGCTGGCGGTGTTTGGATGCCAGGACTACTGCTCGCCACCGCTTCGAAAGACCGTATCGCCATGCGCGATCCGATCTCCCGATAAGCCAGCACACCCAAATAAATCGCACACAGCGTCAAGCCAAGGGTTAGCAGCGCACGTTCGAGATTTCGAAGATTCATTGGCTAAACGACCTGGAAATTCTAGTTCCAGAGCGTCTGGGTGCTGTTGTCTCCAGCCGCTTTGCGCATGACCTTGATGCATCGGAGACGGGTGGCGATGCAGTTTCTCACAAATTGTCGAACCCCGTGAATTGATACTCCAATATGATGACGTTCTATCCGAACAGTGCCCCCAACAACGTGCCCGGGGCGTACGTTAATAAAAAACTCTATTACGCGCCTGGCCGCCATCTTAAGTTCGTGGGACGGTATGGACCCCACAAGGAAGGAGCGAGTACATGAATAGAATTGCGGTTAATACATTCTGGCGACGATGCACACTTGCGTTGCTGTCCACACTCTCTGTTTGCGCATTTGCGCAAACTACCCACCAGTTCGATGTGAATCGGGCAACAGTAGTATATGCGTCTGGGAACGATTTGACTGTGAAAATGGAAGACGGTACGCTCAAACACTTCGTGGTTCCCAGTGATTACAAACTGTCGGTCGACGGAAATCAGGTCAGCGTACAGGACCTCAAGCCTGGAACGAAGTTGACACAGACCATCACCACCACCACCGAAGAAAGGCTTGTTTCCGAGATCCGAACTGTAGACGTCAAGGTGGTGGAGGCGAAACCTCCAAACCTCACCATCTCCTCGGGCGACAAGACCAAGCACTTCAGGGTTCCCGAAGGGACGAAGTTCAATGTTAATGGCAAGGATATGACATTGGCCGACCTTCGCGAAGGCATGCGAATAAAGGGTACGGTGGTTACGACCGTTCCCTCAACAGTGGTGTCTCGGTCAAGAAATGTCACCGGCAAGACTGATTCTCCGAAAACGGTGGCTACGCCAGCCTTGGTAGGAGTATTGTTGATTGAGCTTAGCGACGTACCTTAAGCAATAGCTCGATTGTTGTAACCACTGTCAGCACTCCCACCTGTGTCTGACGCTTGGAACTTCTAAATACTGCGGGAAGGGGCATACTTCGGCATGCCTCTGCCGCATGCGCGATCCATGCTCGCGACGAGAATGCGGATCAACACCCACGTGGTTCGCTTAAACGTGGTTCGCTTAAACGTGGGTCGCTTAAACGAGGTTCGCTTAACATCCTGCGATTGAAACTCCTATCGCGATTTTCGGAACACCTGCGATCCCGCCGAGCGCACTGATCAACTCAACGTAGCCAGCACGTTCACCCGCGAAGCTGGTCCACGAGGCAGACCTCACGTGTGGTCTGCCATCGTCGAGGCTGCCCCAAAGGGCGCAGGTGCTGGAACCCGTCTCTCCAATTTGGGCCAGTTCCTCTGCGTTTCTATCAACACAAATAGCCCAAGCGTTGAAAACAAACTGTCCATGCTGCCGCTGTGTTCTGGCAGTCGAGTTGCCTACACCGTGTCCTCTCGTGTCGCTGATCTTTCGATGAGGAGGAACAAATGCAAAGTCTCAACCGAACATTCAATCCGCCCGATCGCGTGCTTGTAGATTCAGCCCGGCTTGGGGACAAGGAGGCGTTTGGAGAACTGGTGCGCCGGCACAATCGCAGGTGCGTTGAACTGGCAACCATGTATCTTCGCAACCACTGCGATGCCGAGGATCAGGTGCAGATCGCATTGCTAAAGGCGCACATGCATCTCGCCCAGTATCAAGGCGAAGCCGAGTTCGTCACCTGGCTCTTACGAATCGTCGTCAACCAATGTCTCATGTTCATGCGCGACAAGCGACGCGCGCATTTTGTGTATCTGGATGACGATTCGCGCGGAGCGCACGCCTGCCCTCTCGAGTTGCGGGAGTGCGGTCCGGACCCTGAACGTGAGTCAGCTTCCAATCAAATGAAAGAGGTCTTAAGCACCGAAATTCGAGGTGTTCCCCTGTTCCTACGCAAGGCGATCCTGCTGCGTGATATTCAGGAGTTGCCAATGTCAGCCGTGGCCGAGGCGCTCCAAATCAGTGTGCCGGCAGCCAAGTCCCGGCTCCTGCGGGCTCGGATCGAGTTGCGTCTGCGGTTAAAGCGCCACCACGACAATATCGCAACGCTCTCGCCACTACCGCAGGCGACGCGTTCACTCAATCAACGGTCCAGTAAGTCTTCCGCCGTAATGAGCGCGTAAGCCTCCCTCCTCTCCGCGCGGGGTCCAGACTAGCGACAGACGCGGAAAGATTCTCTAGCAAGCGGGCACGTCACGGTGCGTGCCCCGTGCTGCGAGGGCTGCCCCCAAACAAGATCGCGATGTGGTTCGTATAGGCTTCTCCGGAGTCTCAAATGCTCTGAGGTGTCGGGCTCCCGTTGCGCGCGTGGGATTTAACAAGCGAGGTTTTCGGGCGGCTTTTGAGGGTATATGGAAGCATCGTATTGCAGATCCAACCTGGCGCCCTATGCGACACGTCTCGGTGCTGCTGATGCGGAGACTTCTCCCACAGGCTTTTTTTCTTGCTCTACATGTGGGGCATTGCATATTCGCTCCGCACCGTATGGCCGCCGAGCAGGCGCCCCTCGTGAGAAAAAATTGTGGATCTTGGGCCTCATGTCGTGAATCGTTAGCCGCGTAAGGAAAAGCTTGGTTCTCCGATTGGAGTCGTATGAGTTCGCCACTTGAATACCGGTTGCGGCGGCGGTCAGCGCCAATTACCGCCTGCCTGTGCACGACAGCCATTCTGCTTGTAAGTTGCGGGGAAGACAAGAGTCATGCTGAGGCAAAGGCCGCGCCAGAGGCGCCAGCCGTTTCGGTCGTCGTAGCCCCGGTTGTCCAAAAAACGGTCCCGTTATTCACGGAATTGACAGCTCGCACGGATGCGACCGACACAGTGGAAGTACGTGCCCGCGTAAAGTCCTTTCTTCAGGCTCAGAAGTACACCGAAGGAATCATGGTGAAGGCGGGTCAAGTGCTCTTTACGCTGGACCCGAGAGAATATGAAGCCCAGCTCTTGCAGGCTCAGGCTCAACTCGCCAAAGCCCAGGCGGATTTGACTGAGGCTCAGGAAAGATCCGTCGTTATGACCGCCCAGGCCAACGTTCAGATCGCGTTGGCACAATTGAACAAGGCGAACCAGGACGTCAACCGGCTCAAGCCTTTGGCCGCGATACAGGCCGTTCCGCTACAGGATTATGACAACGCCCTCGCTGTCCAGCAGGGGGCCAACGCCGACCTGGAAGCCAGGCAGGCATCTCTCAGCACTGCCAAGGTTAACCAGGCCTCATCCATACTACAGGGGAAAGCGGCGGTCGAGGCCGCCAATGCCAGTATTCGTCAAGCCAAACTGAATGTAGAATACTGCACCATCACATCGCCCATAGCTGGTATCGCCGGCATACGGCAGGTGGCGCCCGGGAATCTCGTAGGTCAGAATGATGCAACTCTGCTGACCACGGTCTCGAGTGTCAATCCGATGCGTGTGTACGTAAGCCTCAGTGAGCGTGAGTACCTGATGTACGAGCGTATGAAACGGGAGGGTCGGATGAAGGGTCGTAGTGACCTGCAGCTGATCCTGGCTGACGGCACCATTTTCCCGGAAACGGGACGCATCATCATCGCCGATCGCGCGGTAGACCTGAAAACCGGAACACTGAGTCTCGTTGCCGAGTTCCCCAATCCCAAAGCCGTGCTCAGACCCGGTCAGTTCGGTCGTGTCCGGGTGGCCGCGACAGTGGCGGAAAACGCTCTCCTCGTCCCCCAAAAAGCCGTAACGCAGATGCAAAGCTCCAACGTAGTCTACGTAGTCGGAGACAACAACAAGGTCGCGCTGCGCAGCGTCACGCTCGGCGATCGAGTCGGTCAAGACTACATAATCACCGAGGGTGTAAAGGCCGGAGAGCGAGTGATCGTCGAAGGTATTCAGAAAGCCCGCCCCGGGAGCACAGTGAAAGCGTCGGAGCAGCCTGCGACCTCTGAAACCCCCTCCCCGAAAACAGGAGCCTAGCCGTGGCGAAATACTTCATCCATCATCCCGTCACTGCTATTGTCATCTCCCTAATCATCATGATTGCGGGAGGAATTAGCATTAGCAGTCTTTCGATCGCGCAGTATCCACCGATTTCTCCGCCGACAGTTGAAGTCGAAATCAACTATCCGGGCGCCAACTCGGAGACCGTCGAACAGTCGATCGCTACCAACGTTGAAGCAGAAGTCAACGGCGCCGAGAACATGATTTACATGTCCTCGAAATCCTCAAGCGACGGCCGTTACGTGTTGACTTGCACCTTCAAGGTTGGCGCCGACCTCGATCTGGCGAACGTCGACATCAACAACCGGGTCAACAAAGCGACGGCTAAGTTACCCAAGGAAGCCGTTGCAGCGGGCATCTCAGTTAAAAAGAAATCGCCCGATATTCTGCTGGCAATCTCCGTCTACTCGCCCAACAGCACGTTTGACGAGACATTCCTCTCCAACTTCACTTCCATCAACTTGGTTGATCCGATTGCGCGAACTCCGGGCGTCGGATCGACGATGATCGTCGGACAGCGCGACTACGCAATGCGTTTCTGGGTGAGACCCGACAAGCTGGCGAAACTGGGCCTGACGGGATCCGACCTGGCCAACGTGATCAGCGAACAGAATCTCGTAGCGCCCGCGGGCCAGGTTGGACAACCGCCGGCCAAGTCAGGCACGCAGTTCCAGTACACGATCAACGTCAAAGGCCGTCTGACGGAAGCGGCGGAATTCGAGAACATGATTGTCCGCACGCTGCCGGATGGGTCGATCCTCAGGATGAAGGATGTCGCTCGCGCGGAACTCTCCGGCAAGAGCTATACGAGCTTTGGCCGCAAAGACGGCATTCCGGCAACCGTTCTCATCATCTATCAGCTACCCGGCGCCAACGCCCTTCAGACGGTTGCGAGCGTCCGGAACCTGTTGGACGAGGCCAGCAAGACTTTCCCGCCCGGCCTCGAATATCGCGTCTCCCTGGACACCACGAAGTTCGTCGAGGTCGCCATCCATGAGGTCTTTCTGGCGCTGCGAGATGCGATCATCCTCGTACTGATTGTGGTCTTCATTTTTCTCGGCAACTTCCGAGCTACATTCATTCCCATGCTGGCCGTTCCCGTGTCCCTGATCGGAACCTTCGCCGCTTTCATGGTTCTCGGCTTCTCGATCAATACGCTGACCATGCTGGCGGTTGTACTGGCGGTCGGTATCGTAGTGGACGATGCCATCGTGGTGGTCGAAGCCGTGGAGCATCACATCGGTCATGGGCTAAGTCCGCTCGAAGCTACCGAGAAGGCAATGGACGAAGTGAGCGGGCCAGTGGTGGCCATCGGTCTCGTGCTGTGCGCCGTCTTTGTGCCGGTGTCCTTCATGGGAGGCATTGTCGGCCAGCTTTACCGGCAGTTTGCCATTACCATATCGGTCTCAGTGATCCTGTCGGTGATCGTCGCGCTAACCCTCACGCCAGCCTTGTGCTCTATGATGCTCAGGCCACGCAAGGAAATCCGCGGACCGGTCGGCATCTTTTTGCGCTGGTTCAACAGGGTGTTCGATAAGATCACGGAAGGGTATCTCGGAGGCGTACGTTTTCTGCTGCGGCGCGCGCTGATCGGGATGGCATGCCTTGTGGGCTTGTGGTTTGGGGCGGGCAGTCTCCTCATGAAGCTGCCGTCGGGCTTCGTACCCAATGAGGACCAGGGCTACTTCTTCTCGGTTTTTAATCTTCCCGATGGCGCATCTATGGAGCGGACCGACCAGTTGATGCGTCGCGCCGAAGCGGACTTGAAAGCCATACCGGGCGTTGAGGAAGTGCTCACCATGGGCGGACTCAACCTGCTGACCAATGCCTACACTTCCAACAACGCATCGATCATCACCATGCTCAAGCCGTGGGAAGAAAGACACGGAGCCGAGGAACAGATCAAAGGCATTCTCGCGGCCGCCCAGAAAAAGTTCTCCTCCTATCCCGAAGCCGTCTCTCTTGTGTTCCCGCCGCCGCCGATCAACGGTCTTGGCAACGCGTCCGGGTTCGTTTTCGAATTGCAGGACAGGGTTGGCCGCCCGCCGCAGGAGCTCGCTGACATGAAAGATAAGTTCATGCAGGCCATGGCGCAACGCAAAGAGATTACCGGCATTTACTCCGGGTTCAGCACCTCCATTCCACAGATCAATCTGGACATCGATCGCGATAAGGCCAGGACCCTGAACATTCCGGTCAATGACGTGTTCCAGGGCCTGCAAATCTATCTGGGTGGTCTGCAGGTGAACGACTTCAATTTGTTCGGTCGAACCTACAAGGTGATGTTGCAGGCCGAGCAGGACTTTCGCAAATCTCCGGAGAGCATTAACGACATCTATGTACGATCCGCGGACAACGCGATGGTGCCGATGTCAACCTTGAGCAAGGTTAATATGATCACCGGTCCGGATATTCTGCAACGCTATAACATGTTCCGCACGGCAGAGGTCAATGGGGCAAACGCACCCGGAATCTCGACGGGAGAGGCGCTCGTGATCATGGAAGATGTGGCGGCCAAGGAGCTACCCCAGGGCTACGGCTACGAGTGGACCAGCATCGCCTATCAGGAAAAGCAGGCAGGTGGCACGCAAGGCCCTATCTTCGGCATGGCAATGATTTTCGTATTCCTGGTGCTCGCCGCGCAGTATGAGAGTTGGGCAGTTCCCTTCTCTGTTCTGCTGGGACTGCCGATCTGCGTATTTGGCGCATTCATCGGAGTCACGATGGCGGGTCTCGAAAACAATGTCTATGTCCAGATCGGCATTGTGGCGCTGATGGGGCTCGCGGCGAAGAATGCCATCCTGATCGTCGAGTTTGCCAAGGAATCTCACGAGAAGAAAGGCATGGGGCTGACGGAAGCGGCTATTGAGGGCGCACGACTCCGCTTTCGCCCCATCATGATGACCGCCTTGGCGTTCATCCTTGGCGTGCTCCCGCTTGTCTTGGCGCACGGAGCGGGCGCCGCGGCGCGGTTGAGCATCGGTATTGCGGTGTTTGCGGGGATGTTGATGGCTTCTACCGTTGGATTGTTTTTCATTCCCTTGCTGTATGTGCTGATCCAACGTGGCGCATATATGCTAACGGGCAACAGACAGGCGGCGCATGGCAGAGTTCCCGCCGCAGCAATAGCATTCGAAGGTGGACATCATTGATGTGCTCAAGAATGATGTGCTGCAGAATCTTCATCGTCTGTGTAACTTTGACGTTAACGGGTTGCATGGTAGGTCCGAACTACAAGCGACCGGATCTGCCGGCTCCTCCGCAGTTCCGCGCCGGCGAGCCGCAGCCGTCGCAAACCTCGCTCGGGAATGTGAAGTGGTTCGATCTCTTCCAGGATGAGGTTCTGCGCGGGCTGATCAAGGAGGCGTTGGTCGCAAACTACGACATCCGTATCGCTGCGCAACGCGTGCTGGATGCCGAGGGCCAGCTTGCCGCGACACGTTCCAGACTCTATCCTCAAGTCGACGGCCAGGTGGGCGCGGGCCGTTCGGGCGTAAACTCACCGCTTGAGACAACCGTCGGACTCCTTGCCTTAGCTTCTTGGGAGATCGATCTCTTCGGCAGATTGCGCCGCGCCTCCGAGGCCGCTCGTGCTGATCTCTTGGCGCTTGAGGAGAACCAGAAGGCCGTGATGCAGGCCCTGGTGGCAGAAGTCGCCGCTGCCTATTTCGACCTGCGGGAATATGACACCGAACTCGAGTTCGTGCGGCAGTCCATTAAGACTCGCCAGGATTCAGTGAATCTAGTGCAAGCGCGCCTCGATGGCGGTGTTGCCAACATGCTCGAATTGGACCAGGCCAAAACCCTGGTCCATTCCGCCCAAGCCGATGCTGCTCAACTGGAGAGGGCGCAAGAGCAAACGGAGAACATGATCAACTTTCTCCTCGGGAAACAACCAGGTACTGTTGCACGCGGCGTCGGCCTGTTCGATCAGCCACAACCACCGCAAGTGCCGGCTGGCCTTCCTTCGGCTCTCCTCGAACGCCGACCCGACGTACGGGAAGCCGAGCAGCGGTTGATTGCAGCCAACGCGCGCGTCGGAGTAGCCAAGGCCGCTTTCTATCCGAGCATCACTCTCACCGCTTCTGGTGGTTACCAGACATCCGACCTGCTCGGTATTATCAGCCGGTCAGGCTTGGCGTACGGGTTTGGGGGCGTGCTTGACGTGCCTATTTTCAGCGCTGGAAGGCGGAGGGGAGACTATAGGAGCGCCCAGGCGCAGTATCAAGGCGTCTTGGTCAATTATGAGAGAGCGATTACCGGCGCCTTCCGTGACGTCTCCGACACTCTCGTCGGGTACCAGAAAACTAAGGAGTACGCGCAGAGCATCACTCTGCTGGCCGATACGCTCCGACACCAGAGCACGCTCGCGAACGCGCGTTAT
>DASQLD010000628.1:0-6303 GCA_035630195.1 Bryobacteraceae bacterium | reverse complement strand
ACAATCGTTAATCACATCTTCGTGCCGGCGGTTCCAGTCTGCCTGCACGCGCGTCAAGCGGCTCTCAAGCTCAGCGTTTTGCATTCGAAGCAAATGAAGCTCGTCATCGCGATAATCACTCAGTGTCGCGTCGACAGTCATCGATCGTTGCCTTTCTTGCGCGTCCCAGAAGACGTGGCTGCGCGTTCTTCGTCTCGATATTTCAGCAATCGAAGAGCCTCCCGCATTACTTCGCTCGCCGTCTGATACATGCCGCTCGCAACTTTCTGGATCACCAGCTTTTCCAATTCCGGAGTTAAGGATACATTCATCGTTGGTCGTGGCATAAAGTGGGATCTCCTGAGCGAGGGCCGTTAACAGATTGTGGCATATTGTGTCACGTCGCTCGGCGTCCGCCGGTTTCAAGCCGGGATTGGATATGCTGAACAATCGTGCAGCAAACTCGGCCGAGTCCGCACTCATGAGGTCCAGTACGATTTTTCGCCATCGAGTGATTGGTCGTCTGTGCAGCGCGTTAGGTGTTTTGTGTCTTGCGGCCGGTTCTATACTGTACGTCGCCTCGCGCAATTTGTTCGATGCGCATGCGTTTGGGATTCGGGTTTCCGAAAGTCTGTTCGATCCCGGCGTGGCAAACTATGCATCGCAAACAATCACCGACTCAATCATCAAGAGCCGGCCGAACCTGATCGCGATACGTCCATTCATTCAGGCGACTGCGAGCAGCCTGGTTTCTGCACGACCGTTTCGGGCACTCGCCGGGACTGCCGCGCAACAAGCTCACAGAGCCGCTTTTTCTGAGGGTGGTCAGCGTTTGGTTCTCTCCATTCCGGATCTGCAGATTCTTGTCCATAGCGCTCTTTCTCAAACAAGTCCGGAACTCGCTGGCAAAATTCCGAAACAGATCCAAACAGCCATCGCTTCGCTCGGTGAGAACAAGTCTTCTCAATTGCTCGTGGATGTTTGGCGTCTCGGCCGCAGATCGCAATGGCTCTGGAAACTGTTGTTTCCTTGTGGGGCCGCCCTGCTGCTAGTTGGGCTTTGGGCGACTTCGGACCGGCAACGCGGTCTCGTTTGGATGGGTAAGGAAATCATCGGGGCAGGAGTCATCCTTGCGATGTTGATTCCCGCCGCCAAGATTGCTGCCGCTGCAATAAGTAGCGCGACTGAGCGAGATTTGGTTCGCGGCCTCATTCACGCTTTTTTTGGGGATCTGAACTCATGGGCGTGGTTTTTCTGCGGCCTGGGCATCCTTGTTGCCGCCGGCGCTTCTTCGCAATTAGAACGAGTAGATCCGCTTGGTACCGCCCGAAACGCGATATATCGTCTAATCACGCCGCCGGCGTTTCCGAGCTACCGTCTGGCGTGGGGATTACTTCTGCTGGTGATTGGCCTGCTTGCTGCGATTTATCCGCTTGAGGTCCTAAGGGGCGCCATCATTCTGACGGGAATTTTGAGCGCCTATGTCGGCGTGCGCGAGGTGTTCCGGGTGGTACGCGAAGCGCCCAAACGCGGATCCTCTGAGACTGATATTTCGAGTGAGCAATCGCCAGCATTACCGTTCATTGCCGCAATCGCTCTTGTCCCAATTCTCGGCGCCTTCTGGATCATTCGGAAAGATGCGGCGATTGCGGTGGCGCCAGAGGCTGCAACACTTACGTGCAATGGATCCGCAGACCTTTGCGATCGAAAAGTTGACGAGGTAGCATTCGCTGGAACACACAACGCAATGTCGAATCAGAGCATCCCGGGTTGGATGTTTCCGCATCAGGAGGCAGCTATTCCGCAGCAACTCACAGATGGGATCCGGGCGCTTCTCTTCGATGTGCACAGGGGATTTGCTGGAGGCGCCCGAATAAAAACGGACATGAGTACAGAACCCAGCGCCGAGAAGATCATTGCGGCGGTCGGTCAAGATGGCTACAATGCGGCGCTGCGCATTCGCAACCGGCTGGTCGGTGTCGATGAGGGGAATCCGTCGCTCTATCTCTGCCATGGGTTTTGCGAGCTGGGCGCATATACGCTCACACCCTTGTTGACCCAAATTCGTGGCTTTCTGGTCAGCCACCCTGATGATGTTTTACTTATGATCATCGAGGACTACGCGGCTCCAGCCGAGATTGCACGAGCGTTTGACGAAAGCGGTGTCACTGACTTCGTGTATCAAGGGCCGGGGCAGCCGAGATGGCCGACGCTGCGCGATTTGATTACATCGGGACGCCGTGTCATTGTTTTCATCGAATCGGGCCGTCCAGGTGTCGGATGGCTTCGGCCCGCTTTCGAATCGATCAGAGAGACACCCTACACATTCCATAAACCTGAAGAGTTCACTTGCACTACGAACCGAGGCGGCGACTTAGGTTCGCTATTCCTTATGAACAATTGGATTGACACAACTCCCGCGCCGAAACCCTCGAACGCGGCGATCGTGAATTCCTTTGCGGCACTGTCACAGAGAGCCACCCTCTGCACACAAGAACGATTCCACATGCCCAACATTATTGCTGTCGATTTTTATCGCACAGGCGATCTGCTGCGTGTGGTTGACCGGGTTAATAGCTTACCTTTACGTGATCCTGTGCCGGCTCGTTGAGGAGCCGAAGAAAGTCCACACCTTGATGTGGTCTTAAGCATCACGATACATCACAGTACTCTAGCCTTTCGAAGAGTGCCCACAGGTAAGAGCTAAGATAGCTGGAGTCGAGCGCATGCCACCGCAGACGGATTCTCAGCCGCCTGAGCCGCCGCCCCAATCGGCTCTCGAACTCACGTCCTCCGAGATGATCAGTGGCAAGCGAGCGGGTCCACTCGCTTTTGCGTGGCGGACGCCGGCCAGTGATAGAGCTCTCGTTGCGATCGTTGCGCTTCTCATGATAGCGGCAGTCACGATCGTCCTATTAAGCTCACCCGCAGAGCGCGAAATCTATATCAAAGGTGAGTTGTCAACATTCCATTTGCCCCAAGCGGTAGATCTGGATTTGGGAAAGGTCAACAGCATTCATCTGCGCGGCATCGACATGAAATTCAGTCGCGTGTCATCGCTACAACTGCGAGATCCCAGGTTGTCCCTAGCCAAAGCCTTCTCCGGCGAGCTGTCTATCACCGGTTCGATGGGCCAACCACCGGCATCGGTAACGCTGCGACCTGTCGGGAGACGCGGCCCCTTCCGCGTCCTAATTCCTAAGAACACTGTGGTTTCCGCAGGGTTGATCCAGACATCGAAGTCGCTATCGTTAAAGCACGTTCCTCCGGAACGCGATCGTGTCAGGCTGTCGTTGCAGAGCGACAGCATTGATATCGTCGAAGCGAATCGCGTAACGATACGCCCGCCGATTTCCTGGTCGTTAACAGCGCCATCCAGCCCTTCCCTCGTCTTATCGAACGAAGATGTTATGGTGACGATGGAGTCCGTTTGCTCTGAAGAATGCAGTATCGAACTTCCCTCGACTGCATTCTCGTACCTGCAGGATGGTGGCTCGATACGCGTCGATCAATCACGCCAAGTGACCCTGAAGGACTTTAGGGCGTCTTCTGTGATGCTAAGGGGCGTGAAAGAGCCCGACATGAATACGGTGCATCCTTCGTTGCTCGAATTCGTCACCGGACGCAACTTCTCATGGATTGCCATCCATGCTGGTTCGGGGGGAGGCGTTGATTTCGCCGCTACGATCGGAGTTACTGGCAGAGGAACGGTTACATCGCTTCGTCAGGATGGGCGTGAGGTATTGCCTAGCCGCGCGGCGGACCTGATTGCGGCCGATCCCGCTCGACGCGGGGTCTACGGTGGGGCAGCCCTGCTGCTCGTATTCGCATGGGGTGTGCTGTTCAATCGTGCTGTCGATATAATTGCGAAGATTCTTCTTCCGGAGTAGTTCCATCGTGACCACCCTTCGTTCCGCTCTCGTGATTGTCGCGCTAGCCATTCCTTACATCCTGCTGTCGCAGACCAGTGGTTCACGAGAGATGAAACCCGCAACATTCAGCGATATTGCGAACATCCTTCCGTCACAGTGCGAATGGTGTCACGGCTGGGAGAATCACGGCAGCAAAGCCGGCTATTACATGGGCACCTACGGCGGACTTATGGACGGACCTTTCCGCAACGGGAATTTTCAGCGTGCAATCGTGCCGGGCGACGCCGAGAACAGTCCGTTTGTTCAATTCATCGAAGGACGCAAACAGCCCCGCATGCCATTAGGCCGAGAGCCTCTAAGAAAGGAAAGGATAGAACTCATTCGTCGATGGATTGACAACGGAGCGCGACCCGACCGGACAACTTCTAAGGAACATGTCATCGTGATGGATGGAATTTCCGTGGATAAACAGAACCATTCGTTTTGGCTGAGTTGCCGGGCGCCTAAGGATCTCCAGAACATCGGTCTGCGCGTGAAAGTTATCGATGAAGCCACTGGCAAGGTCGTGGCCTATGAGTGGCCACAACATGCAAAGGATTTGAACGGTCGATGGAACCAGTGGAAGATCGAGGTTCCGGTTGCCGCCCTAAAGTTGCCAGGCTCGGTAGCAGTCGCTTTGTACGTGTCAAACGGCTGGGCAGCGGCGACTGCGGACCTTACTCAGGAGGAGCTAGACAAGGACGAAAGCGGGCTTGATGGGGTAATTTTTCTCCTGGAGGCAAAGCAAACACCCGATGATGAGCTTCTGAAACAGAAAG
Organism: Bryobacteraceae bacterium; assembly: GCA_035630195.1. Taxonomy (GTDB): domain Bacteria; phylum Acidobacteriota; class Terriglobia; order Bryobacterales; family Bryobacteraceae; genus DASQDN01. Next base: position 1,634 of record DASQLD010000628.1, on the reverse strand, counting down.
ACTTTCGAACCGTGCCTCAGCCGCAGAATCCCCCTCACCAGAACATACGATTCCAGTACGTGTTGCGGGCGGCGTCCGATCTTATGTTGACAGTCAAACCTGAGGGCGGCGGATCGGCGCTGTTTCTCTGGTCCGACAAGGATCTGCCAGCACGGAAAATTCTCGAGACGACGTGGAAACTCGGTTCCGCGCCTTCATTGAAAACGGGATGGTATTTCGCGCGGATGCGATGTACCAGCAGGGAAGCATCTGTATTTCAACCAGACTTAGCGATTCTGTTTCGAGTTGTGCGGTAAGAACGTCGGCCATTCTGTCTTAGCGGCGACTTATATCTTTCGAAGTCGCCACCCAAGGGGAGGACAGCATTGCTTGTGATTACGGCAATCGGACGGACCTCTTGCGCCGGTTTGCTCGGCTGCGGCAGTGTTGAGTTGATCTTATGCCAATAGTCGATAGTGACTTTGATACGCCCACCGCTAGTCTACTTCAGACCCAGGAGGAACGATGCGCATTGCGCAAGGGCTTCACTCGTTAGGGACGAAAGTGGTGGAGAAGTTCGCGCTTTCTTGATTGATGACGGTAACGGCTTGACACTTATCGACACGTTACTCGATCACGATGGCCGCGACATTCTCCATGAATTGAAGTTGATGGGAAAAGAGCCGCCTGACATAAAGCGCATCATACTTACGCACGCTCATCAGTCTCATCTGGGAGGACTGGCCGCGTTGAAGAAGATTACGGGCGCCCGCGTTTACTCCCATGACTGGGAAGCCGACATTATTCAAGGCAAGCGGAAGGTGCAAGTTCCGGCAACCACGACTTTGTGGCCGAAGAAGCCATTGCAGGTCTACCATCTTCAAGTAGCATTCGTGCTCGGGTTGGGTATGCCGCCGTCATGCGAAGTGGATGAAAATCTCAAGGATGGTGACCATGTCGGTCCACTCACCGTGATGCATGCTCCTGGTCATACACCTGGAAGCTTGACTTTCTACTGGCCCGAGCAGAAAACACTGATCTGCTGGGATGTTGTCGTCACGTGGCCGGAACCTGCTTTGGGTTGGCCTCAAATAACGCTCGACAACAAAGAAAATCGAGAATCGGTCGGCAGGCTGTGCGACATGGTTCAGGCCGAGATTCTCTGCGTGGGCCATGGCGATCCAGTGGTCCGTAATGGGGCGAAAGTGATGCGCGACTTGTTTGAAGGTCGCAAGGTGCAGGTTTGACCTAGGGTGAAAAGGGGTGACACAGTTGATGAAATTGCTGTGTTACGCTGGCCCGAGTGAAAGCGCCCCGAAAAGGGTCGCTGGAGAATTCCGAAATGATTCGTCTTACTTGCAGAGCGTCTTTTATCTTGATGACTGGAGTCTTTCTCTTAACAGGTGTCGATCTGGCGAGTGCGCAAACGCCAGCACAACAATCTAATGCCCAGACACCCACGAGCCGACCCCCGCGTACGCCGCCTCCGACTCGCGATCCTAACACGCCCGGTTATGTCAAAGCGAAAGAGCTGCCTGACGGCGCCGTCCCGTCCCCCAAGGAGAATGGAAACCTCATCATCGGTCCTACACACAATCCGGCTCCGGAAATGTCCGTGAAAGAAGGAGTGCCCCAGGGGCAGATCTTCGAATTTA